>DASXYH010000173.1:0-21434 GCA_036502545.1 Spongiibacteraceae bacterium | reverse complement strand
CTGAGGCCATAGCTGACTTCGAAGGAGCCGAGCTGATCGCGGTATTTATTGACATCGGTGAAGTCGCTGTGAAGTTTGTAGTCGTCGAAATTAAAGCCATCGCCGCTCAACACGTAAGGCTGATTTTCTTTTTTCTCGCGGTACTGATACGACAGCCGCGCTGTCAGTTTATCGTTTGGCTCCCATAACACGGTGAACCGCATACCGCTGCCGCGCGATTGTGCGTCGCGGTCCGTTGTAACATTTTTGATGCCCGACGACTGATTTTCGTCGTAAGTTCCGGCCAAACGCACACCTAATTCGCCTGCGATAATGGGCAGACTGATACCGAACTGCGTGTTGTAGAGATTGCGTTGACCAATCGATCCCGCCACATAACCGTCGATCTCCGAAAGGTTAGGATTTCTTGAGCGCACGTTGATAGTACCGGTGGGAGAGGATTTGCCGTACAGCGTGCCTTGCGCTCCTTTAATCACTTCGAACCGCTCGATGTCGTACTGGGTGTCCAACACGGCGCGCGGTTGTTCAGCCAGTACGCCATCGAAATAGACATTAGTGCGCAGCGATACCGCTCCCAGCGTGACCGTGCTTACGCCGCGTAGATGAATATCCGGCGTCACGCCACCATCGAACGACAGCCCCGGCGTCGTGCGGGCAATATCCAGAAAGCTGAAACTCGCATATTTCTGGAACTGATCGCCGGTCAATACTTGAATAGCGATTGGCGTTTCGGTAACCGTCTCGGACTTCTTCTGTGCTTCGACCACTACCTCCTCCAGCACGGCCCCATGTGCAGGCAACACGATGCACGACGAACCGAGTCCTAAGGAAATGATGGCGGCTAAGCTGCTGGGTAATGGCTTTGGCGAAGAATTCATTTAATACCCCTTATAATTGGAATCATCTTATGCAACAAAAATTATGTTTTGTTATTTTGCCGTGCAAGATTTGGTTAGGGCGCTATCGATATTTCCAGCCACTAAGATTAGCGGTTGAGCCATGCAATCATTTGGCAGTAGCATTGAGTTAAAAGAACGAGTTTTAAAAAAATAAACGGCTATCCATCGCTCAATGATTTGTTCAGCATGTAAGAGTGCGTGTCTGGAAAGCAAGCTTTTATTGAAATCAACCTATCATAACTCGCCTTTACTTCTCAAGCGAGCTCAAACCTTGCGGTCCGATCATCTCGAATCCTTTTACATAATTATTGCGATTCGAAATTGAATTGATGGCACGTCATTCTATTAATATGAAGATCCGTGTTGTCAAGCTAAACAATTAATTCGGCACGGATCGATTCATAAAAGCGCTAAATATTATTGGGCCGCCTCTAGCCCAATCAACGATGACGATTGCGTTGCAGATAATGGCGCGGTCGTTGCGGCGCCGCATCTTCAAATTTGGGACCGTCATTGGTTTGTTCCCCGGCAGCACGGGTCAACAATTCCGAGCGAACGATATTCGTAGTCTTGGGGGCATCGATACCGATGCGGACCTGGCCGCGATTCACATCGAGAATAATTAACTCGATATCTTCGCCAATACGTAGGGATTCACCAATTTTTCGACTCAATACCAACATCGGTAGTACTCCTTTATCAATGGCGCTGACCGTCGCGGACACCGCAATAATGTTTGCCATGCGACGGTGAGAGTACACGGCATCGAGATAGTTCAACGTCGTGCTTTGCACCGTAATTCCGGCATTCCTCTCTTAATTCGTCTGCCGCACCGGCGTGCGACTAATGCGGTTGAAATTTATCGAGTAGACTTACCATATCCTCCGCGTGTTCTTCCTCAACTGCAAGTATTTCTTCAAGCATACGACGAGTTGTCGAGTCATCGCCACCGATGAAATTAATCATTTCGCGGTAACTGTCAATAGCGATACGCTCCGCGATTAAATTTTCGCGAATCATATCAATTAATGTTTCACCTTCGACATATTCGGCATGGCTGTGTTGGGTCAGTCGATCGGGGGCAAAATCCGGTTGTCCGCCCAGTTGTACGATACGACCGGCAATCTGATCCGCATGCTGGAGCTCCTGCGTGGCATGCTCCGCAAATTCGGTAGCGACACCTTCAGCTGCCAAACCCGATGCCATGAAATAATGGCGCTTGTAGCGCAATGTACACACCAGTTCCGTGGCTAACGCTTCGTTCAACATCTTGATCACCACGTCGCGATCCGCCGTATAACCCGGAGTAATCGCCCCCGTCTCGATATGCTGCCGTGCACGATCGCGCAATACTTGAACATCGGTAAATTGCGGCCTGTTTTCCATGATAATCTCCGTTCGATTGTTGCGGACCTAAGCCTTTCTGAACGTATTCGTAATATAAACACGAAATCAATCAATGATTTTCGCTCGTGAGCTATTCAATAATTAACCTTTACTAAAAAAATGATGGGCTCGAAGACGAAAAGCATTTTTTGCGCATGTCAATGGCCGCTCCGATAATTTCCGGTTGGGTAATTTTTCCGCGTCGATGCCGAATCGCGATAATTTTCGCATTGCGATTATCATCGGTACACCCGGCCCGCATTGCATTTTTCTCTGAAAGCGACGCGGCATCCTCCGACGCTGAAGGCACACAAGTATCGTCTTTTGTGCTTCGCTCGCTAAGGTGCAGTGTTTTGCGAGGGGATGGCTGTATCAACGGTTTCATGGCATTCTCCTGCGCATCGCCACAGTGGATTCAATATTTATCTGAGCGACTTTATACGATGCTTATCCACTTTTTGATTGCATGTAGTTTTCGAATTGCGATAACAAACTTCGCAATTCGAAACCACCATTAACGCATTCTAGCCTCGAAGTCACTCACTTCGCGTTCCACATCTTCCCGAGCGCGTCCGGTGCGTTCTTGAATCTTTCCGATCAAATATTCACGGGTGCCTTCCGCAACGTCGAGATCATCATCCGTTAATTTTCCCCATTGCTTTCTGGCATGTCCCTTCAATTGTTTCCACTTACCTTTAATAATATCTTCGTTCATCTACGTATTCTCCATTCAAAATTCGTAATCGCATTGGTGTTCATAAGCGCGGTCGTCTGCCGACGACCAGGGATATCAACAACGCCACTACAAAAACCAGGAATAAAATTTTTGCAATCCATGCGGCACTACCGGCAATACCACCGAATCCTAGAACACCTGCAACGATTGCTACGATTAAAAATACTAACGAGTAGTACAGCATGGTTAGTTCTCCTTCTGCTCCTATGAATTGCGTTCACTCTGCGATTGCAGCTTCCAAGCAGAGCGGGAAAGCGTGCTGCAGGAATTTATAATCAGTATTCATGCCAATTAAAAAATATACCATTAATTAAGCAGTTATAGAAAATTTGTAACTATTTCCACGGCTGCTACTGGTAGTATTTACCGATGATTTGACGAAACGCTTTATTCGGTAATTTCGCGACGGCGCAAGCGGGCAATTACAGTACCCACTCCTATTGCGATACCGATGGCCGCGAGCGGATGCTGTTGAATAAGGCTTTCTATAGAATTGCGAGCCAGATTGCTTTGTTGCTTTGCCTTGGTGAGCGAATTCTTGACCGCTTTTTCCGCGCGCACTGCGGTTTCGCGAATTTTTTCTTCGGGCTCTACGGCACGTTTTGCGATTCGATCGATCAAGTCGTGCGCCATGCAGACGGCTGCATCGGTATGTGTGTGCAGCGATTTTCCACTACTTTTTGAAAGAGTTTCGGTGTCCATAATTTTTCTCCAATCTCGCTCCGGGAATTGTATCGAGAGCAGCGTGGGTTGGAAGCGGTTATTCGCGAGGCCATAACCGCCATTCGATTAACGCGGCGCTATGTCTTTTCCAGCTTCGGAAACAACGATTTCAACGCGGCGATTCAATTGCTGTCCGGCGCTGGTTTCGTTACCTGCTACGGGAAACGCCTTTCCATAACCATGCGTGGCAATACGATCGGAACTGATACCTTGATCGACTAAGGCGGCGCGTACGGCATCGGCTCGGCGCTCCGAAAGTGTCTGATTGTAATCGTCGCTGCCGCGACTATCGGTAAATCCTTCAATCGAAACTTTTCGCTGCGGATTTTCTTGCAGAAATTGCCCTAATTTCTGTATTGTGCGCATTCCTCCCGGTTTAAGCTGCGATTTATTCGTATCGAATAATACGTCGCCCAGGGTGATCGTCAGTCCACGATCGGTTTGCTTGGCGTTAAGCTCGTTGCGCAAACGATCCGCTTCCATCGTGCGTGTCTGCAGCAACACTTTGTCGCGATCCGCTGCGGCAGTCTTCATCGTTTCTTCAGCAGTTTTTAATTGCGCCAACTGTTGCGTGATAGCCACTTTTTGTTTGGCGATATACGCCAAGTGATCTACCTCGGCAGGTTTCTCGCGATCTTTCAAAGCACCGTCGGCCTTAGCCAATGCATCGCCCGCTTCCTTCAATTCAATCGGCGCATATTTAACAACAGCGGGATCGGCTTGCGCGGCGGCATAATTGGCACGCGCTTCGTCTAACGTGGCGTTTGTTTTTGGCGTAGAACTACAGCCGGAAAAAATAAAACCGGCAATCAGCAAAAATGATAACGATTGTCTGGTGTGCATAATGAACTCCTTATTTCATCGTATTCCGAATGACCGGTCAGGCGTGCATCCATGATCAGTTAGCTATGAATGCTGCCGTACAGAATTTATGGATTGGTATTGCGCTGCATATCTTGCTTTGTGTTGCGGTTGACCTCTTCCAACAACGTACGCAAGTTATCCTGGGTTTCCGCGACAGATTTTTTCGCTTTAGCGGATAGCGCTTTGGTTTCCGCCAATTTCGCGTCGACTTGCGCTTCTTCGGCTAATGCGGCGGACTTTCTGTATTCCTTCTCGTCGACAGCGCGCTGCGCGGCATCTAATTTGTCGCGCGCAGTTTTTATCTCAAGCGGTGCATATTCGGTAGCGCCGGCAGTAGTTGCGCTATCGATAGCAGTTTTTGAAACCGCGAATTGCTCGGTTGGAATCGGTGCGCTCGCGCAACCCACGAGTGCGAGTAGTGTGGCCAACGAAGTTGCGGCAACGGCCACCGCCATTGTTTTGGCCAATGCCACGCAAAATGTTTTTTGCCGCGCGTCACCGATGACAGTGATGAGAGATCGTGCTTGAGAAGCGCGATGGATTTCGCTAATGGATATGCCAGTAGACATAACGTTGCGCGCTCGCATTGTTGTTCTCCTTTTCATCGCTCGAAATTAAAATTACGTAGCGATTAACGCAAAAAGGAGGCCAATGAGCGAAAACAGCTGATTTACAAGATAACTTAAGAAGTTAGGATGTAAATGGAGGCTTTAAATCGAATATTGTGGTTACGATTAACGGGGAACGAGAAAAAAAGCAGTAAATTATTCCGAGCCGGATAATAGAAATATTATTTTTTGCAAAAATTTGCGATTAGGTTTCGGAAAGGCCGGCTTCCGTTTCGTATTGCCGTAATCGATTGTAAAGTGTCTTTGAACTCAGTCCTAATACCTCGGCAGTTCGCTCTTTATTGCCGCCGCATTGTTCAAGCGTGGCAAATATAAGCTGCCTTTCCATTTCTTCAACGGTGCTACCCACACGTAAAACCAGATTCGGTCCCTGCTGTACTTTGCGAACGCCGAATTCATCGGGAAGACAATCGCAATCGATAATATCGTTGGCCATGATATAGGCGCGATGAACCACATTCTTGAGTTCCCGAACATTGCCGGGCCAATGAAATGATTTCAATAGTGCAATCGCGGCGGGCGTAAAATATTTATGCGTGCTTTCTTCTTGATTGAGTCGATTGAGAAATTGATTGGCGAGCAACTCGACATCATCGCCGCGTTCGCGCAACGGCGGCATGTGCAATGGAAATACCTGTAGTCGATACATTAAATCTTCGCGCAATTTACCGTCGGCTACTGCATCCTCGGGCTTACGATTGGTGGCCGCGACCACGCGCACATCGGTTTCGATAACGCGATCGGATCCGACTCGCATAAACATGCCGGTTTCGAGCACACGCAATAATTTGACCTGCAGATCAAGCGGCATTTCGGTGATTTCGTCGAGAAACAACGTGCCCCCATTGGCGCGCTCGAAATAACCGCGATGATCGCGCGTGGCGCCGGTAAAGCTGCCCTTCTCATGGCCGAACATTTCGCTTTCGATCAATTGCGGCGAAATGGCGCCGCAGTTCACGGCGAGAAACGCTTCCTTATGCCGACGGCTTAAGTCATGCACAGTCTGCGCGGCCAGTTCCTTGCCAGTGCCGCTTTCGCCGGTAATCAGCACGGTGGCGGCAGTTGGTGCGACGCGACCGATCTGATCGTAGACCCGCTGCATTACGATACTGCCGCCGATAAGCCGACCAAAATGTCCCAGACGTCGCAATTCACCGCGCAGGTTATTAATTTCAGCCTTTAACTCGGTAGGTCGCGCGATGCGCGATAAAACACCTTTCAACTGTTTCAAGTTAATGGGCTTAATCAGATAATCGGCCGCGCCCAAGCGCAGTGCCTGCACTGTGGTTTCTATGCTGGCGTGTCCGGTAATCAGCACAATTTCGGTAGCGGCGCGCGATTCGACATCCTGAAACAAGTCCATGCCGTCGCCGTCGGGTAACACCAAATCCAGCAACACCACGTCCGGGCGTTGTTGCGCCATATGCTGACGCGCCTCGGCGAGCGAGGCGGCTGCCGCCGTAGTGAAGCCTTCCTGCGAGACCAATTGGCTGAGCGCCCGCAGCGTGTCCGTATCATCGTCAACAATCAAAACATGGGGCATTTGTTTACAAATCCTTGCTTGAGGAAGACCTAAGCGTCCTCATCGTTAATTAGAGGTGGATGCAACCGAAATTACTTGGGGATCGCCGTGATTGTCTCACGGTCGGAGAATTATTATTAATTATTGCATGATGCATTCCAATATTCTTTTACTCTAAGAATTTTTTACTGTTAACCCCAAATTGTCTGTAGGTTTGCTCGTTTGCTCGGGGGATTGGCTCCGCAATTTCTACAAATAATCTGTAGATTTTACAATCGCTGGTAAATATTACCGGACTCAATTGTAAATATTGCTCGATATTTTGCTGAGGAAGCAGAAATAGTGCCCCATACTCACCGGAAAATTAGGCGCTTAAGCGGGACGGTACGTGTTTTGCTTTTATAGAAAGAAAATCAAATAGCAAATAGCTTGAAAGGACTAATGTTATGCATGACGCCAGAAGCGATGTTCACGCAGGCAAGTTGTCCGCTCTAGATATTACTCGGCTACAGCCCGGCGATATTTTGCTGAGCCGTATTCCCATGAATCTGGACAATACGTCGACCTGGGATAGTCATTTAATTCAAACGATGACACGCTCGCGTTTCAGTCACGCCGCGCTGTACATAGACAATGGTCTCTGCATTGAAGCCGTCGGCAGCGGAATCGCGCGGCTGTCATTGATCAAGGCGGGAATTCGCGATTCGAGCAACATGCGCCTACTGCGGGTGCGCAAGCAAAACGATGGACAGTATCTAAGTGCCGGCAGAAAAGCCGCTGCGTATGGCCAGCGCTATTTGCAGCGCGGTTTCTGTCAATCGCGTTTACCTTGTGCCAAGGCGACGGCATTCCACGACGTCAGACGCGCCGCCGTGATGAATTCCGGGATGGTCGCCAGCGCCTACGCCGATGCCGAGTTTCAGCTATTCGGCGAAAAATCTCCATACGATGTTTTCCCCGGCGATTTTTTACAATGCCCACAGTTGGAAGACGTAACGGAGACGGCGCTAGCGCTGCTGCCGAACCATACCGAAATAACTTTTTGCCTGGACGACTGCGGAGTGTTTGAGCGAGTGCAACATTGGGAAGTGGCGACCCAACTCAAAATATTGTGCAATTTCGATGTACGCCGCATCCTGGACATTGAAGCGCGGCGTCCCTCCAGTTTTCACGAACTGGAATTACTGATCGCCGATAAGCGCTGGAGCGCGCTCGACGAAGCCGTTAATCGCGGATTGATGTGGTATCGCTATAGCAATGTCTATCAACAGAAACTGCGGAATTTTCTCGGCAATATGGAGTTGGAAGCCAGCGGAATTGCACGGTTATCTTCCTTGCTGAGCCAGCATCAATTGGCTTCCGCAGCGCTGCTGGTTAACAACGATATTCATCAACTCGAAACAGAGCGGACGCATTGGCAGCAGCAGCTCAACTTTTATGATGAATTGCGACAGAAATTTCCAACCGCCAAGACTTTTGTCTATCTGTCTGCGCTATACGGTAAACTGCTCGAGACAAGCGTCCAGTGGTTAAAGTCCAAACAACAACAGGAACGATTTTACAGCGAAGAAGCGCGTCGACGCGGTTTCAGATTAAAAACCGCATAATATTACATCGCGCCCGCCGCGCGTATCTTGCAAATTAATGTTAACGGCCGCTTCCGCTGCCACCGCCTGTTATATCTTCCTTGCCCAGCATATGCCTCTGGAGCGCAGCTCTGCGATAAATTTAATGTATAGCGTTGATCAAAAGCAGTTCAAGAAAGTACTTAACCGCAACGTCATGCTGCCACTCGGTCTTGGTTTGCTGACCATTTTATTTTTTACCGCGATCGTTTTGTATTTGCTTGCGGTCAATCGCTGGATCGAAAAAACCGATACCGTCATTCGCTCTTCCAACGAGCTGTTAAAATTGATCGTCGATCAGGAGACCGGCCTGCGCGGTTTTTTAATCACGCATAAAAATGAATATCTTGAGCCATATTTTCGCGGCGGCGAAATGACGCCCGCAATGATCGAAAAGCTGCGCGCAATGGTCGACAACAGTCAGCTGCAAAAGCAGCGGGTCGAAACGATTCAAACAACGTACGGCCGGTGGCGCGCCTACGCTGAAAATGCCATCGAGCAAAGCCGCAACGGCATCGATGCACAATCGGTACTTGCAGCGGATCGCGGCAAGCAGTTGGTCGACGAAATTCGGCGTTACAGCGGCGCATTTACCGCTGAAGAGGAGGATATCAAAACAGCGCGCAACGAGCGTGCACGCCTGTTGGTAATTGCTTTGGTCATCGGCTTCTTTGCGATCAATATATTGTTTAGCGGGTTGCTCGCCCATCTCGGGCGCAGGCAACTGCTGAGCCTGGCGGCATCCTACGATAAACTGCTGGCCGGATTAAACGATCAGAACGCGGTGTTGCGTCACGAGGAATGGCTGCGCACCGGGCAGCTTGGTCTCGCCAATCAAATTATCGGTCAATTGCCGCTGCCGATTTTATGTCAAAACGTATTGGGATTTTTGGCGGAGCGGCTCGGCGTTGTCGTCGGTGCGCTTTATGTCGGCCAGGACGAAGAGATTTTCCGCCGCGAAGCGAATTATGGCTTTTCCAAAGAAAACGCGCAGCGCGAGCAGCGTTTTTTAAGTCGAGAAGGGCTGGTCGGACAGGCGGCGGCTGAACGCCGCATTATTCACTTGAGTGAGGCAGCACCTGATTATTTGAAAGTGAATTCCGGTTTGGGCGATGGCGATCCTCTCCATATCGTGGTGGTCCCGGTCATTGTTGATACCAATGTAACCGCGGTGCTGGAACTGGGATTTTTCCGACCGGTCGACCAGCGCGATTTCGAATTTCTCGAACGGGTGGCGGAAAATATCGGCGCGGCCATTATTGCTGCAAATTATCGCCGTCGCCTGCACGATGCATTGCAGCAAATGCAACAACTCAACGACGAGTTACAAGCGCAACAGGAAGAATTGCGCGCCGCGAACGAGGAACTCGAAGAGCAAGCGCAAGCGCTGGCGGAATCGCAGCTGCGACTTGAGAGTCAACATGTCGAACTTGAGCAGGCCAATGACGCGCTGCATGAAAATAATGAAATGCTGCGCGCGACGCGCGGTCTGCTCGAAGAGCGCGCGCTGCAACTTGAGCAGGCCAGCCGCTATAAATCTGAATTCCTCGCCAATATGTCGCATGAATTGCGCACGCCGTTGAACAGTGCGTTAATTCTTTCGAAATTGTTAGCCGACAATGCCAGCAATAATTTAACCGAAGAACAGGTGCGCTTTGCCGGGGCGATTTACGCTGCCGGTAAAGATTTGCTGGCATTGATCAACGATGTACTCGATTTATCGAAAGTTGAGGCCGGGAAAATCGACATTATTCCGGGTGAAGTGGCGATAGCCCACATCGCCGAGATGCTGGAAACCCAATTTCAGCCGATGGCTGGCGAAAAAAACCTCGAATTCAACGTAATTATCGCAGACGGTGCGCCGGCGAAAATTAATACCGATCGGCAGCGGCTCGATCAGATTCTGCGAAACCTGCTATCCAACGCCATCAAATTTACCGAAACGGGCACTGTGACGGTTTCGATCGCGCGCTATACCGAAGATGCCGTTACGTTTGCGATCAATGACAGCGGTATCGGCATCAACGCGGAGCAGCACGAATTAATTTTCGAGCCGTTCCGTCAGGTCGACGCGACGAGCAACCGTCGCTACGGCGGCACCGGTCTGGGTTTATCCATTTCGCGAGATCTGGCAACGTTACTGGGAGGGTCGCTCGGCTTGGTCAGCGCGCCGGGTATGGGCAGCACTTTCACGTTATATTTGCCCTGCGAATATCGGCCTGTTCCAATCGAAACAATCATGCCGCAAGCCACAGCGGCGTCTCATCGCGGCGAGCATATGTCTACCCAGGTAAATATACCCGCACTGAATTTTGACGATGATCGCGACCATCTGACCGGCGAGCGAACTATTCTAGTCGTCGAAGATGAGATTCATTTTGCGCGGATTCTTTACGATCTGGCGCATGAATTAAATTATCGGTGCTTGGTCGCAGTGTCGGCGGAAGAAGCCTTTCAGCTGGCGATGCAGTACACCCCCGCTGCCATTTTGCTGGATATGAAATTGCCGGATCATTCCGGGCTTTCAGTTTTGGCGCGTCTTAAGGATGAGCCCGGGACTCGGCATATTCCGGTGCACGTGATATCGGTCGAAGAATGCGGCGCGGTGGCATTGCAAATGGGAGCGGTGGGCTTTCTCAGTAAACCGGTTTCGCGCGAACAGTTGCGCGAGATATTTGCCAAAGTGGAAAATAAATTAACCAATAAGATGAAACACGTGCTTATTGTCGAGGATTTTTCCCAGCACATGGAAAGTACCGCCAAACTAATTGCGGATGTCGACGTCGAGGTGGTTACGGTAGCGCTGGGAGAACAGGCGTTGCGCTTGCTCAAGGAGAAGGTATTCGACTGCATGATTATGGATTTCGCATTGTCCGATATGAACGGCGATCAGCTATTGCGGCGCATGACCGATGAAGAAATCTGTTCGTTTCCTCCGGTCATTATCCACAGCTCGCGCAATTTAAATCGCAATGAAGAGGAAAGTTTGCTGCGTTATTCTCGTTCGATCATCATCAAAGGTGTGCGCTCGCCTGAACGGCTGCTCGACGAAGTCACTTTGTTTCTGCACAAGGTCGAAGCGGACCTATCGGCAGATCGGCAAAACATGCTGCGGCAAACGCGCAGGCGCGATCGCAAATTCGAAAATCGCAAAATTTTAATTGTCGACGACGATGTACGCAATATTTTTGCATTGACCAGCTTGCTCGAAAATAAAGGAGCGACGATTGAAATAGGGCGCAATGGGCTGGACGCACTAAAAAAGCTTAACGACGTCGACGATATCGATCTGATATTGATGGATATCATGATGCCTGAAATGGATGGTTACGAGGCGATTGAAACGATTCGCAGAGATCCACGTTTCGTTAAGCTGCCCATCATCGCCGTTACCGCGAAAGCGATGCGCGACGATCAGGAACGCTGTCTGCGCGCCGGCGCAAACGATTACATCGCCAAACCGGTAGATTTGGATCGTCTGCTTTCGCTGATTCGAGTTTGGATGCCGCAGGTCCAGCGCATATGATTTCCGTTTCCGGCGACGCTATTGGCCATGAAGTCGGATTATTTCTAGAAGCGATTTACCTGCGCTACAGCCATGACTTTCGTCAATATGCGCCGGCATCGATTCAGCGCCGTATTGAGCGTGCAATAGTGCAGTTTAATTTGTCCGGCGTCGGCGAGCTGCAGCAGTACGTCATGCGCAGTCAAACGCAGTTCGATAATGTGCTGCCTTTTCTTACCGTTCCGGTCAGCGCGATGTTTCGCGATCCGGCTTATTTTATTGTCCTGCGAGAACGGGTAATTCCGCTATTAAAAACATACTCTTCGCCAAAAATCTGGATCGCAGGCTGCAGCACCGGTGAAGAGGTGTATTCGATGGCAATTTTATTATTGGAAGAGGGGCTGCTCGATCGCGCCGTCATCTATGCGACCGATATCAACCCGATTGCACTCAATAGCGCTATGCGGGGCATTTTTCCGATCGAAAATTTGCGTATTTATACCGAAAATTACCATAAGGCGGAAGGCCGCGCGGTATTTTCGGATTATTATCATGCCGATTACGATCATGGCGTATTCGATCGATCGTTGCGGAGGAAAATCATATTCTCGGATCATAGTCTGGCGACGGACAGCGCCTTTGCCGAAACGCATTTCATTTCCTGCCGCAATACGCTGATCTATTTCGATAGAGCGCTGCAGAACCGCGCCTTCGGATTGTTTTACGAATCGCTGTGCCGGAGGGGTTTTTTGGGGTTGGGGCTAAAAGAAACGGTGGAGTTTTCGGATTTCTCGTCGAGCTTTGATCCGTTTATGAAAGCGGCAAGAATATTTCGTAAAAATGGTTGTGTTTAATCAAGGCCAAACGGGAATTCGACAACCATCCGGTCGCGCGAAAGAGTGCAATTTCATGCGATGCATGAGAACACCGAGGGAGCTGCTATGGGGTCTGCTGCGGTTAAAATTTTATTGGTTGACGATATCGGCGAAAATTTATTGGCGCTGGCAGCTCTGCTGCGTCGCGACGATCTGGAAATTCACAGCGTAACGTCGGGCGCGGCCGCACTGGATCTTTTGCTCGAGCACGACTTTGCAGTGGCAATTATCGATGTGCAAATGCCGGGAATGAATGGTTTCGAACTGGCGGAATTCATGCGCTCGACGGAACGAACCAAGCGCATTCCCATCGTTTTTGTCACCGCCGGCAGCGATGAGCCCAGCCATGCGTTTAAAGGATACGAAAGCGGAGCGGTGGATTTTCTCTATAAACCATTGGATAGTCACACCGTTAAAAGCAAGGTTAATATTTTTGTCGAGATGTATTTACAGCGCGGCGCGCTGAGCCAACAGGTGATCGCGTTGCAGCAGGCGCGCACCGAGCAGGAAAAGCTGCTGAAGGAATTACAGAAAACGCAGCAGGAGTTGCAACAGGCGGTGCGCATGCGCGACGATTTTATGTCGATTGTATCGCATGAATTGCGCACACCGCTCAATACCTTAAAGCTTGAGCTGTACACGCGCAAACATTATATAGAAACCGGTGAATTCGACGTATTCACGCCTGAAAGAATTGCGCAAATGGTGGAAACGGACGAGCGACAGCTCGATCGTTTAATCCGATTGATCAATGATATTCTCGATGTGTCTCGAATTCGCACCGGCCAATTGTCGGTGCGGCCGACGCAGGTCAATTTATCGGCCTTGGTGACGCGTGTGGTTCAACAGTTTTCAGTGCAATTCAGTTCTTCCGGCTGTGAGGTGCGTATCCGTGCTCCCGCAGCGGCATCAGGTTATTGGGATGAATTTCGCATTGAGCAGGCACTCGCAAATTTATTGACGAATGCGATGCGTCATGGTGCCGGTAAGCCCATTGAAATTATTGTCGAAGAATTGAACGACGAGGTTCGGCTTGCGGTGTGCGATTACGGCGCTGGCATCAAAGCGGAAGATCGCACGCGCATCTTTAATCAGTTTGAGCGCGGCACCAATGAACGTAAAGGCAGCGGCCTGGGCCTTGGATTATTTATTACCGATCAAATTATCAGATCGCATGGCGGTTCGATTAGCGTTGAAAGCGAACCCGGACAGGGGGCGACATTCATTATCACGCTCTATCGTAAAATGCCTGGCATGGAAGCCAGCTAAAAAAACAGCGTAAAAAATAACAGCACTAGAGAAGCTCTGATTAAGTGTTTTACCGCTCTAATTTCTGCACCGTTCTCGCAGCGGGTTAGCGCCGGAAGGGGTTCTCTTTTTCAGGACAAGAAGGTGATCTTATCGAAGCTATGGTGCCATTCGTCATCGGAGAAGTCGACGAATTCCGCTAGGCTAACCACACCGAAGCGACTTGAATGCTCGCCACGGAAGTCCTGAAAAAGAGAACCCCTTCCGGCGCCTTATGCTCTGCTACTGCGTGCCTTTAAAAAATACTTAATCAGAGTTTCCCTAGAGGAAGGGCTGGCCTCCTCTAGTAAATGAGCTGCAAAATCACTGCAGTTTATTGCGAATACAGTTGTTTGACTGTTTCATCAACTATCGACACCATTGGTTTTCTTGTGCGCCGGAGTTGCCGATGCCGCCGGTTGCGACGTGGTAATCAACGCATGCGCTAATTTCTGATTCTGGCGCAGAACAGGCAATTGATTGTGTGCGAACACGCGCAGTTCGGCGTTAAGGGTGGCTTCTCCGGCAGCGTTGTCAAACAGACCCACGGTCGTGTCTTCACCTTTCTTCATCAGGTCGGCATAGGTTTCATCGAATTTAGCACCCGATAGCTGCTGCATTTCGGTTACCATTTGCCGATGCTCGGCGTTTAATTGTTGCGGTACCTCCAGGCGATAAGGAGCCGCGACGGTTTTTAATTGCGCTATCGCAGCTGACGAATTCTTCACAATGGTTTGCGCAAATTTTTTCACTTTTTGATTTTGAGATTTTTCCAGCGCTAATTTTGACAGCTCCAGTTCTTTCATGTTGCTTAACGCCGCTTTTTCGACGAATGAATTATCCGTCAGTTTTTCTTTTACCGAGCTATCCTGCGGCACCACGGTGGAAGGTGTGGCACTTGTTTGCGCCCCGGCATTGGCGTCAGGACCGGTCGCGATAGAAATCGCTATAGCAGCCGCACCCGTTAGTGCGCTGGTCAACAAAGCGGCGATTAAATAATTTCGATGCGTCTTCATATTAATCTCCTGGGAAATGCGAATTATCGAGCTACCGGTTGCAGCGTTTGCAATAGTAGCGTGACATCAGCATGGCCGACCTACGATGAACCGAACCTGAATCAATCGCTATCGATTCAAGTCACGGCCTTGCCGGCGAATAACGCTAAAACAAGAATCAGCACAAACGCTGCCACGAAGAGAAAGAAGAGTACTTTGGCGATTCCAGCCGCACCGGCCGCAATTCCGGTAAATCCGAATATGCCGGCGATGATGGAAATAATTGCAAAGACAATGGCCCATTTAAGCATTTTTTCCTCCTCCCGTTGGTTCTCGATGCCAATTGACCGGTATCGAAATGGATACCGTAGATAAAGCATATCGAGTGCCAATTGTTTTTTAAGACAAATATATGGATAAAAAATTACGGATAAAAACCAAAACATGAGGGTCTCATTCGGAATGGCATTTGAATTTAACATTTGAATTGAAATAGTTGTTTGATCGTATTTTTATGCTTTGCTAACAGTATTATTTTTACCTGCACGCTGAGCAAATGGGAGGAGCACATGCAAATGCATAAACCGCTTTGGTCGATCGATACTATTAAATTTGACGACATCGATCGGATGCGTGTGCAAAACGATGAGATACTGTTCTTGGTGATTTGCAGTGCTTCGCTTATCGAAAGCGGATCAGATTTATACACCTCGACATTAGTCGATTTTTTTGGCGAGTCGGAAGCGGCACAGTGGCTGTCGCAATATTGGGAACCGGAAGAGCTGCAGCATGGCCGCGCTTTGCGCCGATACGTGGAAACGGTTTGGCAGGATTTCGATTGGGACACGGCGTTCACCCAATTTATGCGCGAATATTCGGCATTCTGCTCGCTTGATGAGTTGGAGCCCACACCCGCGTTAGAGCTGGTTGCGCGCTGCGTCGTCGAAACCGGTACCGCGGCTTTGTATCGCGCTTTGCATGATTACACCGATGAACCGATTCTGAAGCAGATAACCGGTTTTATTCGCAGCGACGAAGTGCGGCATTACAAATATTTCCATCGATTTTTTGCCGAGTACAATCGTCATGCCGCGTATGGTCGCTGGCCGGTATTGCGCGTGCTGGGTCGTCGTCTGGCTGAACTTCGCAACGAAGATGCCGATTGCGCGTTGCGGCACGTGTTTCAAATCCGTTATCCGGATGAATCGATTGATTCAGCGCATTTTGCCCAGCTCAGCAAGGCCGCCCGCGGTCTGGTGATGCAAAATATTTCGCATGAAATGATGGTGAAAATGTTTTTGCAACCGCTGCAATTGCCAGGGTACATGCGCAACTGGGTGCAGAAGCCATGTGCTCAGATGATGCGGCGCTTTATGGCAAATTAATCCGCGGGTCGCGCTGACCGGGGGCATTAATTAAATTCTTCCGCATAAAATTTAATACATGCGCCGCTGCTGCACGGTAAGTAATTTGCGCTCGGCCAGTCGATTCAAAAAGGCTTCGCGCCACGCGGTCACATCGTGCTCACGCAGTTGTTGCATCATCACATTCCAGCGCACGCGACGTTCTGATAGTGACATGTTCAACGCGCGTGCCATGGCATCGGCGATTTCATCCTGATCAAACGGGTTGACTTGCAGCGCGGCTTCCATTTCAAGCGCGGCGCCAGCGAAGCGCGACAACACCAATACACCGGGATTTTCAGGGTTTTGACACGCCACGTATTCTTTTGCCACTAGATTCATGCCATCGCGCAACGGCGTTACTAACGCGACCTGCGCGGTGCGGTAATAACCTGCGAGTAATTGCTGCGGGAACGAGCGATTGACGTAGCGGATGGGTATCCAATCCGGCGCTGCGTACAGTCCGTTGATATGGCCCGCCGCGCGCTCGAGTTCAGCGCGAATATTTTGATATTCCGGTACCTCAGAGCGAGAGGGTGGCGCGATCTGCAACATCGTAACGCGGCCGCGCAAATTGGTGTTGCGTTCCAGCAAACGGCCGAATGCTTCGAAACGCGCGGGCAGTCCTTTCGAATAATCGAGACGATCGACTCCAATCATCAACGCTCGACCATTCAAGCTGTCGTACAAACGATCGACGGCGGGCAGCACCACAGACGTGCGCGCATATTGCGCGATAGTTTCGGTATCGATGCTGATCGGAAATGCGTCGGCCTGCAATACGCGTCCGTTGGGCAGATGAATCCAGCCATCGGAGCGCAGCTGTGCATTCAGAGTCTGCTTAAAATAATCCTGCAGCGCCTGCAGATCCTGTACGGTTTGCACGCCGATCAAATCGTAAGCCTCAAAACTTGTGATCAATTCAGCATGACACGGCAGCGTGCGCAACAATTCCGCCGGCGCGAGCGGCGTGTGCAGAAAAAAGCCGATGCGATTGCGCACACCGAGTTTACGCAGATACGACGCCAGCGGAATCAAATGATAATCGTGAATCCACACCGTATCGCCGGCGTGCAACAGGTCGATTAAATGCTTGGCAAATAATTCGTTGACGCGTTGATAGCCGGCGTAAGCCTCGCGCTGAAAATCCACCAGGTCAGGCCGGTAATGAAACAGCGGCCACAATGTGCGATTGGAAAAGCCTGCGTAATACGTGTCGTGATCGCTTTGCGACAAATCGAACGTGACGTATTCGACGCCATTGCGGTGCTTGTGACGCAATGGTTCGATGTCGGTGCCATCGGCAGCGATTTCACCGCTCCAGCCGAGCCACAACCCGCCGTTTTCTTGCAGTGCCGCCAACATCGCAGTGGCGAGTCCGCCGGCATTGATCGCGTCCGGATTTCCTATCCGGTTCGACACCACGACCAAGCGATTGGTCACGACAGCTGCTCTTCCCAGCGTCGCAGCCAATGCAATACCGCGCCGGGACCGGGTAAACCGAAATGCGCGGCGCTCGGCATCAGCGAGCCGACATGAATACCCATACCGGCGAATTGTTGCGCCGCTGCCAATGCGTGTTCGTCGGTGAGATCGTCGCCGATGTAAATCGGCAATCTTCCTTTGAATCCAGAGTCGCGCATGAATGCGGCCAGCGCTCCGCCTTTATTGGTTCCGGGCGGCTTCAATTCGTAAACATCAACGCCAGCCTGCAAACTAAATCCGGTTTGGCGCGCAATGGCCTCGACACCGGAGCGCAGCGCCGGTTGCTGTAATTTCGCCGCGCGAAAATGAAAAGCGATCGAGAAATGTTTATCTTCGAGCAACACGCTCGGCAGCGTTTCAGCCAAGCGATACGCCGCTGCACGCATGGCATCCAGCGCCGCAGTATCGATGGGCGCGCGATATTCATGACCCAGCGCATCGCGTCGCTCAAGTCCATGCAGTCCCGCCGCAGGTAATTGCAGCGGCGCTAATAATTGATCGAGTGCTTCGATGCGCCGTCCGCTCACCAACGCTAACGCGCCGTTGAGCCGCGTTCGCAGCCGTGTCAGCAGATCGACCAATCCTTCCGGCACTATCACCGCATCGGGGGTCGGCGCGAACTCCAACAGCGTGCCATCGACATCGAGAAATAGCGCCCATTGCGCTTCAAGCGTCGGAATGGGCGGTGGCGGTAGACTGGCCGGATATTCGTACACTCGCGATAACGGAAAACTATGTTTTACAACATGATCTCGCATGATTCTGTTCTGTGCGAATTAACACATGAATGGTGGTGCAATGCATATGCCACAACATATTCATGTGCCGATTCCCGATAAATGGGGACAGTTTGGTGTTCAACCATTACAAGCGCCGGCAAAAATTGCGGAAATAATTTTGGAAAAGAAAATTTTTCCGTAACGCGATGCGGTAGTTGCAAATCGTTCATCATTTTGCCGGCGATATGGAAATTATTAGGTGGCGGGAGATTTGCTTGATCGTAAGGCTGCGTTAGAGCGAGAGTCCGCGATGGATATCGAAAACTTTTTTGAGAAAAGTTCCAATCCCATGCTCGCACTGATTTTAGCAGCCCTGGTCGCGGCAGTGCTGGGCTACGCGATTCAATTAATCGGCCGCATTATTCTCTTGCGAATAACGAAGCGGTTTTCGGTAGCGGAGAAACTCGTGCTCTGTACCGCGGGGCCTATGCAGTTAATCGTGCCCTTGTTGTTCTTGCAATTCCTGTGGTTGACGACACCGGACTCGTGGCAATTCATGGGACGGGTGCGCCATATCACCGGATTGATATTTATCGGCGCGCTCACCTGGTTAATCGTTCGCATCATCCAGGGCATCGCCGATACCATTATCACGCTGCGACCGGTAACCGACCATAATCTACAGGCGCGCCGTATTCAAACACAGACCCGCGTGCTGGCGCGCAGTTTGATGTTTCTGACGCTGATGGTCGGCGTATCGTTGATGCTGATGACGTTTCCGGAAGTGCGCGCGGTCGGTACCAGTTTGCTGGCCTCGGCCGGGCTGGCCGGTATCGTCGCCGGTGTCGCAGCGCGCCCGGTGCTGAGTAATTTGATTGCCGGACTGCAGATTGCATTGAGTCAGCCGCTGCGTATCGACGATGTGCTGATTGTGGAAAACGAGTGGGGCCGGGTGGAAGAAATAACGGGTAATTACGTCGTATTGGCATTGTGGGATGAGCGCCGTTTAATCATACCGCTGCAGTGGTTTATCGAACATCCGTTTCAAAACTGGACGCGTTCGAGTTCGCAATTGCTCGGTAGCGTTTTTTTGTGGGTCGATTATGCGATGCCGCTGCAACCGTTGCGCGAGGAACTCGATCGCGTATGCAAGACCGCGCCGGAGTGGGATGGCCGCGTGTGCATACTGCAGACGACCGACACGAATGAGCGCGCGTTGCAATTGCGCGCGTTGGTGAGCGCAGCCGATTCTAGCTTGAGCTGGGATTTGCGCTGCCGAATTCGAGAGGCGCTGGTGCAGTTTATGCAAAAAAATTATCCGCAATATCTGCCGCAGGTGCGCAACAACGTTATCGAGTTCGAGCGCAATGATTTGCTATCCGCTCAAAGGCTGCCTTCGCAACAACCGGCCAGCAGCGTAAATTAACGCTGAAGATTAATGAGGCTCTAATTAAGAATTTTACTGTTCTAATTAGCGCACCGTTCTCGCAGCGGGTTGGCGCCGGAGGGGGTTCTCTTTTTCAGGACTACTGTGGCGAGCATTCAAATCGCTTCGGTGTGGTCGGCCTAGCTGCATTCGACGACATCTCCGATGACGATTGCAGAGGAGCTTCAATAAGATCACCTTCTTGTCCTGAAAAAGAGAACCCCTTCTGGCGCCTCATGCTCTGCTAGAGCGTGCCTTTTAATAAAACACTCGATCAGAACTTCCTTAAATTCTTCATGCCGCGAAATTTGCCGCAGCGAATTTCCAGTTAGCCAGTTGCCAGAACGCATCGATATATTTGGGGCGCGCGTTGCGATAATCGATGTAATACGCGTGTTCCCACACATCGAGGGTGATCATTGGCGCACCGCGTTTAGAATCCTTGATCGGCGTATCGGCATTTCCCGTATTTAAAATAGCAACGCCGCCATCGCTGTTTTTTACCAGCCAGGTCCAACCGGAACCGAAATTCTCCGCTGCACTTTTCGCAAAGGTTTCTTTGAATTTATCGAATGAACCAAAGGCCTTGTCGATTGCGGTGGCGATGGCTCCTTCAGGCTTGCCGCCGCCGCTCGGACTCAGCGATTGCCAAAAAAAAGTATGGTTCCACGTTTGTGCCGCATTATTAAAAATAGGGCCACTGCTATTGCGTACAATGGTAAGCAGAGACTCATTTTCCATCTCCGTATCGATAATTAACTCGTTGAGTTTGTCGACATAAGTCTTGTGATGTTTTCCGTAATGAAATTCGAGCGTTTCGGCTGACATGTGCGGCGCGAGCGCATCTTTTTCGTACGGTAGTGACGGTAATTCGATAGCCATGGCTGTCCTCCTCAAAGCGCGGGAAACCGTTCGACAAGAATAACTTAAATTTAAAAAAGGTAAGTTCGATAGACAACGCAATTCGAAGCGAATATTGCATACGGTATTCTCGAATATTGTATTAGCGCTCGCTGGCAACTCTCTAGATAGTACTTTACTAGACAGCACTTTATGAATTTTACGAACGCTATGAATTTTAATGTCGTGGAATTCGCATTGGATAAATGGAATGCGATGTCAACGAAAAACAAATTAAAAATGTGGAGAAATGGAAATGAAAAAATTATCGTTGCGTGCTGCCGTAGTCGGTGCGATGTTAACCAATATTTTTTGCATGACAGCGCAGGCGGAAGATGGCAAAGGTGCTTTGACAGTGGCGCTCGAAAATGACTTATTCGGCGCGGGTACCGATAAACATTATACGCATGGCACCGAGATCAGTTATGTCAGCGATACCTACCAGCAGGATTGGT
>DASXYH010000172.1:0-10047 GCA_036502545.1 Spongiibacteraceae bacterium | reverse complement strand
CAGCCGGGCTTCTACGATATGCAGGATGTGTTGGGGTTGAAATAAAAAGTGTAAATTGAATGCGAGATTTTCAAAAAATCCCTTTCGAATTAAACTTTAGTCATTTCGTGACTGGACTTGCTTGGGTGGAGCGGCACCTCTCTTGTTATCTATGTAGTGATCTCTTTTGTTTTTTTGATCATTGCAATGGCGTACCTATGTTGACAGTCTCAGAAAGACCTCATAATCTGAAGCGCCTTGGTCACTTTCTGGACAAGTGGATTAAAGATAATGCTAATTTAGAGGGAAATATCATGGTAGATAACGGAATTTCTAGCTTGTTAGAATCAATTTCATTGATGAAGAAAAAAATTGAATATTTGGGCTGGCAGTTACTGGAAACGTAAGTTTTCGTCGAGGAATAAGAAAGAAAATACTAATTGCTACTGCTGGTGCAGGATTGATTATTACCGGTGCAGCAATGGCGATCACTTTGAGTGGCGTGAATTTTCTCCAGTTCATGGATTTTGGTCCTGCAAACATAAATATCCCTGCGCTCGATACATCTGTTCGACTGTCGAGGTCTGATCCGGCGGGCGTCAATAGAGGGTATACAAATGAAGTTCTCTCACTTGTGGCCGAAGCAACAAAAACAAATTCATTCACTTGGCCTCTTTACGTGCAGTTGAGTGCTACTAATAGTCCATACGCTACTCAAGCTACCTCACAAAGCGACGGTATCACCGTTCGGGCTTTCGCTTGGGTATACGGGGAATTAGTTGATGTTTGCAAACGTACAATTATTACGAGCAATTGCGGCGATTCTGGTTGTTCTTGCTCACGCGCTGCCCCATTACGAGGTTATGGGTGGCAGTTTTACCATCATAAAATTCCTTGGCCAATGGGGCTTTACCGGCGTCGATATCTTTTTTGTAATTAGTGGTTTGGTGGTTTCCCATACCACTTTTTCAAAGCAGAGAACTATGGGAAACGCGGTTGAGTTTGCACAGCATCGTTTTTTTCGTGTCTATTTAGCATATTGGCTGTTTCTACCCGTTTATTATTTTGATCTGCTAAAGCATTATCCAGATAGGCTGCATGGGATGAATATCTGGGATTCAATTTTATTGATAAATCCCGATATGTTTAAGTTGATATTGCCCGTTGCGTGGAGTCTTTGTTTTGAAATTTATTTTTACATCTTGTTTACCCTGTCATTTTTTGTGTCGGTTAATATAGTAAAAAGACTTTTATATCTTTTTTTTCTTCTGATAATTCTTAGATGCCTGTTTTTCTACCACCCCGACAGATCGGCGATTGATTTTTTCTTGTCCCCATTCCTATTAGAGTTTTTATCGGGAGCTATTGTTTACCAGCTAATTCAGCGATTTTCGGCTGCGTGGTTAATACCGCTGACCGGCGTGACCGCGCTGACTCTTTTTGCTTGTGGAGTCATGCTGCAAGCGAAGAATGGCCCCGTTAGAATGTATACGTTTGGTTTTTCCGCGGCGCTACTTGTTTATACCGCAATGCTGATTGATAAGAATAAAGTTTATCAGGTAAAGAAGTTGTTTTTAGAGATGGGAAACGCGTCGTATACCTTATATCTGGTGCACCTCTTAGCGCTAACAATTTTTTATTTTTCCGGTTTAAGGACCTTGTTGTCTCACATGATGTTACCCGTTCGGGAGGTGGGCTACCTGCTATTTTTAGTTGCTACGATAGCGAGTTCTATAATAATTTATCGTACTATTGAGCGGCCACTTTACAAATGGGCTTGCTCGCTTTCTCTTCGTCATGCGCGAATTAAAGCAATTGTTATCAATAAGTAGTCAGCATCGGAGTTTTCGCGCTTGCGCCAATTTCCTTTAATACGATTTTTATCGCCATCGTTTTGTTTATTGCTGCTTGCTAGTGGTTTGTCGCTCTATTTTCTAGTCTCCGCGATTCTCGGGGCTATCTACAATTTCTCTCCAGTTCCATTCTGGGATATGTGGGATGGTTATCTTGACTTTTATCTCCGTCTAAATGGCTCGAATTGGTCGGTTTGGTGGGAACAAAATAACGAACATCGCATCATTTTGGCAAAAATACTATTTTGGCTAGATTTTAAACTCTTTGGTGGGGGAATTGTTTTCCTAATTATTTGTAATTATCTATTAGCGTTTCTTGCGGCGACCATGTTTGCGGTCATATTAAAAGCTGGCATCGGCAATGAAAGATTTACGCGCGCCCATTTAATTATAACTGCTGCCGTTGCCGCACTTTCGCTCTCCTGGGTTCAATCGGAAAATTTTCTAATAGGTTTTCAGAGCCAATTTTTTTTGGCGCAATCACTACCATTGGTGGCGCTGTATCTCTTGTCTCGATCTGCGGATCCTGTTCCGGGAAAGAATTTAACATTTGCTCTTGCTGCGGTATCTGGCGTTGCGTGTGCGGGCACGATGGCAAATGGTGTGTTGGCGCTGCCGTGTATGACTTTGGTAGCACTTGTGTCGAAATTTAGTTGTCGCAAAATCTTAATATTGACGGGCCTGGCGATCGCAATCGCAATCCTATATTTCCATGGTTACCACACGCCGGCACAGCACGGATCGCCATGGTTTGCGATCAAGGATAAAACTATAGAGGTACTTTTATTTACGCTCACCTATCTAGGATCGCCGTACTTTTACGCAGCTAAAGGCTCGCTTCTGGCTGCTCAACTAGCCGGCGCTATTCTCCTGCTCGCGCTGTTTCTTTTTGTGGTTCGCGTACTTTCGACACGAAATTATAGTGCTCTTCTTTTTTCCTTGTTAGGTTATGAAATATATTTAGTAACTACCGCGTTGATAACTGCCAGCGGCCGCACGATATTTGGTATTGAGTACGCCGTATCCAGCCGTTACACGACACCAGCTTTGATGGCCTGGTGCGCGATGTTCGTTATGTTGGCCATTTATTATCGAGGGCGACCGACAATAGTTTATGGCGTCGGCGTCGTCGCTTTATCACTCGCTTTATCACTCTTGTCAAGGCAATCTCTGGCTCTTGATCGCTATAATGACTACAATTTTGAACGGCTGATTGCGGCGCTAGCGCTTGAAATGGGAGTGAAGGATGAGCCGCAAATTTTGAACTCATATTATAGTGTCGAACACGGATTAAGCTTGGCCAATCAAGCACGCCATCTCCAAATTTCAATTTTTGCCAATCCACTACTCGTGGGTACGCGCGAGAAAATCGGCGCTCTATATGGCCAAAAATCGCTGCCTCCTTGTATCGGATTTATCGACAACGCGACACCGCTATCTATGGACCCGCGCTATCTGCGAATTAGCGGCTGGGTCTATCGTCCGGATACCGATACCGTACCGCGCAAGATCATGATAGTGGATGAGGGCGGTCACATCGTCGGTGCGGCACTGTCAGGACAACAGCGATCTGATATCGCAAGTTCGACGAAACTCGTTGGGTTTAAGGGGTATATACAGGTTTTTGATGGTTCCGAGCACCTTATGCTGGTTGGCAGCGCGCCAGATTGCCAGTTGCCTTTGGCTGCGTCGCTGCCGATTGCTGGTAAAGCTGGGTAGTTTTCGTATTGTTGATGCGATCACGGTGCGTGACATATTCAAATTGAGCTAAGCCAAAATTTAAGTTGTTTTATGAATGGTTGCGGGCCAGCGATAGTGCACATTAATGCTGTTACCGTCGGTGCTGATAATCGCTCATCGTAACGATTGCACGCAAGCCGCGACCGCTGTGCAACCAGTCGGGTATCGGTTTGCGCAATGTCACGTCGAGATCGAAGCCAGTATCGGTATCGCTGCATGTAATGGTAAAGAAAGCGGCGCCATTTTCAAAACGGCAAGCGACCGCGATATCGATCGCGCCGTCGCGCAGCGCTTCGAGTTTTTAATTCGCGCTTGCTGGAAGTAAATTCGTCCTGCTCTTTAATGCCGAATCGATATGCAGTAAACCGTGATCCAATGCGTTGGCGAATAATTCGTTGATGATAAACGATACATCGGCACGCGCGGCATGTACGACGGATAGCGGGAAAAACCGCTGAAAAATAACGGCAGCGATAGCCCATTTTTAATTACAGTGCGCTGAGCTGCATCGCCGTTTGCCAATGAAAACCATCCCATTCCGATTCCGCACAATTTCAGATTCACCGTGGCCATTGAACAAACCCCCGGACGAAAACGCGGGCGTTTAAAGCGTCCGCGTTTTCAATCTTTTACAGCCAACCCTTGCGCTTGAAATACCAATACGGCGCCATGCCTGACAAAACCATCAACAACACCGCCAGTGGGTAACCGAATTCCCAATTCAATTCCGGCATCACCTGAAAATTCATGCCGTACATACTGGCAACGAGCGTCGGCGGCAGAAATACCACAGCAGCGATCGAAAAGATTTTGATGATCTGGTTCTGCTCGATATTGATAAAACCCTGCGCGGCATCCATCAGGAAGTTGATTTTTTCAAACAGAAATGCAGTGTGCGACATCAGTGTCTCGATATCGCGAAATATTTCGCGGCAGGTTTCCTGCTGCTCGGGATAGTTGCGAATATGGCGTTGCAAAAACGAAATCGAGCGCTGCGTATCCATTAAGCACAGACGAATTTTTCCGTTGCTGTCTTCGAGCTTGGCAAGTTTGTCGATCGCGTCTTCCAGTTCGCCTTCCTCATCTTCGAGCACGAGGTGACTGACATCCTCGAGCCGCTGATGAATATTCTCCAGCGAGTCGGCGAGATTCTCGACTTTTTGTTCGAGCAGCGCGAGCATGATATCGAGCGAATTATTGGCTTCGACCCAGCCGCGATGCGCGCGCATGCGCAGCAGACGAAAGTCCGGCAGCTCGGTATCGCGAAAGGTCAGCAATTGACGATCGTTGAGAATGAACGCAACCGAATCGGTTTTATGGCGACCTTCGCTTTGATATAGAAACAGCGAGTGCACGTGAATGCCGGCACTGTCGATGAAGTAGCGCGCGGAGGCTTCGATTTCTTCCATTTCGTCGGGGTCGGGCAACGGCGCTTTTTGCACGCTCTCGATCATCACGCGTTCGGCTGCGGTCGGGTCGGTCACATCGATCCAACTTGCATCGGCAATCGATACTGGTACGTTACCGGAGCCGCTGCGCAATTCTTTCAGCGTGGCATCGACGATGTTGAAGACATGCAGCATGAGTTAATTCCGCTCGTTATGATTTATCGCCGGTTGCGAATCGGCGCGGATGGTAATTCCGGCGCGGCGCCCGCGCAACCGCCAAAACACTATTGGTGAGGCCAAAACACTATAGGTGACGAATGCCACCTGCGCTGCGGTGGGCGTTTAGGTGGACACTGCGTTGCCCCATCGCGTACAATTCCCTCCCGCGATTCGCAGCTAACAAGGCGCGATACACGGCGGAACAAGACAGTCGAAAAGCGAGATGGGGCCACCACTTCATCTCGCTTTTTCACAAATGTATCCGATGCATTTAGCCTGCGCTCCGCCTCTTCTTCGTACAACACAGCACTACCAGCCCTGCCAGGAGGTTCGATTGACCGTCTCAGCTCTGCTCGCCCTCGAGGACGGTAGTTTGTTCCGCGGCGTGGCTATCGGCGCAGAAGGGCAGGCCTCGGGTGAGGTCGTATTCAACACCGCGATGACCGGCTATCAGGAAATCCTCACCGATCCCTCTTACGCGCAGCAAATGGTCACGCTGACTTATCCGCATATCGGCAATACCGGCACCAACAGCGAAGACGAAGAAGCCGCAAAAATTTGGGCGACCGGTCTGATCATTCGCGATTTGCCGTTGATGGCGAGCAATTTTCGCAACACGCAATCGCTCGGTGATTATTTGCGTACCCGCAATGTTGTCGGTATCGCCGATATCGACACGCGCCGATTGACGCGCCTGTTGCGCGACAAGGGCGCGCAAAACGGTTGTTTGATGGCGGGCCGAATCGATGAGACCGAAGCGCTGGCCGCGGCGCGCGCGTTTCCCGGTCTGAACGGAATGGATCTCGCCAAAGTCGTTTCGACTAAAACAGCGTATCAATGGCGTCAAGGCGGCTGGGGTCTGGGTCGCGGTTTCAAAGAATTCGCCGATAACGAATTGCCATTCCATGTCGTCGCTTACGATTTCGGCGTGAAGCGCAATATTCTGCGCATGCTGGTCGATCGCGGCTGCAGACTCACGGTAGTGCCGGCGCAAACACCGGCCCAAGAAGTGCTCGCGTTAAATCCAAACGGCATTTTTCTCGCCAATGGTCCGGGCGATCCGGCGCCGTGCGCTTACGCCATTCGCGCGATTCAAACATTTTTAGAAACCGATATTCCGGTATTCGGTATTTGTCTCGGCCATCAATTACTCGGCCTCGCCAGCGGGGCAAAAACGTCGAAGATGAAATTCGGTCATCACGGCGCCAATCATCCGGTACAAAATCTCGACAACGGCAGCGTGCTGATCACCAGCCAGAACCACGGCTTCGCGGTCGATGAAAATACGCTGCCGGCGAATTTGCGGGTGACGCATAAATCGTTATTCGATGGTTCGCTGCAGGGCATTCATCGCACCGATCGTCCCGCATTCAGTTTTCAGGGTCACCCTGAAGCGAGTCCGGGGCCGCACGATGCGGCGCCGCTGTTCGATCATTTTATTGAGTTGATGAAAGCACGCCTCTAAAGAGTTGTGTTAGAGGCTACATAACTTAATCTCCTCTCCCGGCGGGAGAGGGGAGAAAAACCTCAAGTTACAGTGGAAATTGTGCATGCCGAAACGTAGCGACATTAACAGCATCCTGATTATCGGCGCCGGCCCGATCGTCATCGGCCAAGCCTGTGAATTCGATTATTCGGGCGCGCAGGCGTGCAAGGCGCTAAAGGAAGAAGGCTATCGCGTCATTTTGGTCAACTCGAATCCGGCCACCATCATGACCGATCCGGCGATGGCGGATGCGACCTACATCGAACCGGTAACGTGGCGCACCGTTGCGAAAATTATCGAGCGGGAGCGTCCCGACGCGCTGTTGCCGACAATGGGCGGGCAGACCGCATTGAATTGCGCACTCGATCTTGCCAAACATGGAGTGCTGGAAAAATTCAATGTCGAATTAATCGGCGCCACCAAAGAAGCCATCGATATGGCCGAGGATCGCCAACTGTTTCGCCTGGCGATGGCGCGTATCGGTTTGGAGTGTCCGCGCGCATCGATTGCGCACAGCATGGAAGAAGCACTGCAGGTACTCGATCAAATCGGTTTTCCGTGCATCATTCGGCCGTCATTCACGATGGGCGGTTCCGGCGGTGGCATCGCGTACAACCGTCCAGAGCTCGTCGAGATTTGCGAGCGCGGACTCGATCTGTCGCCGACGCATGAGTTACTGATCGATGAATCGCTGATCGGTTGGAAAGAGTACGAAATGGAAGTCGTGCGCGATAAAAATGACAACTGCATCATTGTCTGTTCGATCGAAAATTTCGATGCAATGGGCGTGCACACCGGCGATTCGATTACCGTTGCGCCGGCGCAGACGTTGACCGATCGCGAATATCAAATCATGCGCAATGCGTCGATCGCGGTGTTGCGCGAAATCGGCGTCGAAACCGGCGGTTCGAATGTGCAATTCGGCGTCAATCCGATGGATGGTCGCATGGTCGTGATCGAAATGAATCCGCGTGTATCGCGCTCATCGGCGCTCGCATCGAAAGCGACCGGTTTCCCGATTGCAAAAGTCGCGGCGAAACTCGCGATCGGTTACACGCTCGACGAATTGCGCAACGACATCACTGGTGGCGCGACACCGGCATCGTTCGAGCCGTCGATCGATTATGTCGTGACGAAAATTCCACGCTTCACCTTCGAAAAATTCCCAGAGGCGAGTCCGCGCTTGCACACGCAGATGAAATCGGTCGGCGAAGTGATGGCGATCGGCCGCACGTTTCAGGAATCGGTGCAAAAAGCGCTGCGCGGTTTGGAGGTCGGTTCGTCCGGCTTTGAGCATAAAGTCGATATCGATGCCGACGATGCGCGCGATATTTTAATCGGCGAATTAAAAAATCCGGGACCGGATCGCATCTGGTATGTCGCCGATGCATTTCGCGCTGACATGAGTATCGATGAAGTCTACGAATATTCCGCAATCGACCCTTGGTTTTTGGTGCAGATCGAAGACATCGTTAAAACTGAAAATGCGTTGAAAACGATCGCGCTCTCGGATATTTCCGCCGATACCATGCGCGGGCTCAAGCGCAAAGGTTTTTCCGATAAGCGCCTCGCAGTATTGCTCGGCGTCAGCGAAAAAGAATTGCGCAAACGTCGCCATCAACTCGGCGTGCGGCCGGTATACAAACGCGTCGATACCTGCGCGGCGGAATTTTCCACCAGTACTGCGTACATGTATTCGACGTACGAAGAAGAATGCGAAGCGAATGTCAGCGCTCGCGACAAGATTCTGGTGTTAGGCGGCGGTCCCAACCGTATCGGCCAAGGTATCGAATTCGATTATTGCTGCGTGCATGCGGCATTGGCGATGCGTGAAGACGGCTACGAGACCATCATGGTCAATTGCAATCCGGAAACCGTTTCAACCGATTACGATACGTCCGATCGTTTGTATTTCGAACCCGTCACGCTCGAAGATGTATTGGAAATTGTCGCGAAGGAAAAACCGAAAGGTGTGATCGTGCAATTCGGCGGACAGACACCGCTGAAACTCGCGCGCGATCTCGAAGCGAACGGCGTGCCGATTATCGGCACCAGTCCGGATGCGATCGATCGCGCCGAAGATCGCGAACGTTTTCAGCAGATGATCGAACGCCTGCAATTAAAGCAGCCGCCCAATGCCACCGTGCGCACGACCGAGCAGGCGTTGATCGCCGCGCAAAAAATCGGATTTCCGCTGGTGGTGCGGCCTTCGTATGTGCTCGGCGGTCGCGCAATGGAAGTGGTGCACAAGGAAGATGAATTAAAACGCTACATGCGCGACGCGGTGCAGGCATCGGAAGATTCACCGATATTGCTCGATCATTTTCTGCATGCGGCGGTCGAGATCGATGTCGATGCAGTAAGTGACGGTCAGACAGTTGTTATCGGCGCAATCATGCAGCATATCGAGCAGGCCGGCATTCACTCCGGCGATTCGGCGTGTTCGTTGCCGCCGTATTCGTTGAGCGCCGAATTGCAGGACAAAATGCGCGAACAGGTGAAGCGTATGGCGCTCGAGCTCGGCGTGATCGGTTTGATGAATGTGCAACTCGCAGTGCAAGACGGTGAAGTGTATGTCATCGAGGTAAATCCGCGCGCCTCGCGCACGGTGCCGTTCGTTTCGAAGGCGATCGGTGTGTCGCTGGCAAAAATTGCCGCGCGCTGTATGGCCGGTAAAACGTTGGCTGAACAAAATTTTACGAAAGAAGTGGTGCCGCCGTATTACTGCGTCAAAGAAGCGGTATTTCCGTTTAATAAATTCCCCGGCGTCGATCCGATACTCGGCCCGGAAATGAAATCGACGGGCGAAGTGATGGGGCTCGGCGATACCTTCGCCGAAGCGTATGCGAAAGCCCAATGGGGCGCCGGCGAAAAATTGCCGAAGGGCGGTAAAGCATTTCTCAGCGTGCGCGATCAGGACAAGCCTTCGGTCGCACAAGTTGCGCGCGATTTAGTTGCGCTCGGCTTTACGTTATGCGCAACGCGTGGCACGCAGCGGGTGCTCGCCGCCGAAGGTATCGAATGCCAGCGTGTGAATAAAGTGACCGAAGGCCGGCCGCATGTGGTTGATATGGTGAAAAATGGCGAGATTGACCTTATAGTCAATACCACCGACGGCCGTCAGGCGATCGCCGATTCGTCGACGATTCGACGCTCGGCGCTATCGCAAAAAATCTTTTACAGCACGACGTTGGCGGGTGCTGAAGCTGTAGTGTTGGCCTTGCGTCACGGCGAAGAAAAAGCGGTGCGAACGCTGCAGGAAGTTCATCGTTTTCAAAAGGCCTGGGGAGAATGAGCGCATGAGCACGGGACAAGTTCCGATGACGGTGGCGGGCGAAGCTGCTTTGCGCGAAGAATTGCAACGACTGAAAAGCGTCGAGCG
>DASXYH010000171.1:0-11092 GCA_036502545.1 Spongiibacteraceae bacterium | reverse complement strand
CTTAAAGTATTTATGGGGCCAGCGACGGCTTCAGGAGAACAATATGCTGCTTGATGGATTTGAATTATTTGACAGCCATCTGCACATTATTGATAAAATTTTTCCTCTCGTGCCAAACAATGGATTTACGCCCGAGGAATTTACCCATAAAGACTATCTGAAGCAGGTGTCAAACTATCAGCTGATTGGTGGGGCAATTGTTTCCGGTTCATTTCAAGCATTTGACCAAAGCTATTTAATCGCTGCGCTAAAATCGTTAGGTCCTTCATTTGTCGGTGTGACGCAACTGCCCGCCAGCGTCGCCGATGAAGAGATAATGAATTTAAACGAACTGGGCGTAAGAGCACTTCGATTTAATTTGAAGCGTGGAGGCTCCGAAGCGATCCGCTATTTGTCGTCGATGGCGACAAGGATCCATGACCTGGCCGGCTGGCACGTTGAGTTATATGTCGATTCTTATGAGCTTGATAGTTTATTTACCGCGCTTATTCGTTTGCCGGCAGTTAGCATCGATCATCTGGGACTAAGTAAATCGGGGTTTAAGCAGATCGTTACCCTTGCCGAAAAGGGCGTAAAAATCAAAGCCACCGGGTTTGGTCGAGTCGATTTTAATGTAACCAAAACACTGAAAGATCTTTATGCCGCCAATCCGGAGTCACTCATGTTTGGAACGGATTTGCCATCGACTCGATCTCCCTCTCCTTATAAGCACAGCGATTTTCTGCTGGTGCTCGAAGCCTTGGGACAAGAAGCCGCGCAGAACGTATTTAGTAAAAATGCAATTAATTTTTATCGACCAAGAATGAGCTGACGAATCGACCAACTTCCGCTATACGATTCCATTTGTTAAATTAGAGTTCTTGTTGTGGATAAAGACCATCGAACTCAACAAATTTTAATTCATACCTCGAAGGAATTGGATATGGATATTTTTACGCTTTTCAGGGCTGTCTTAAAGTGCTTGCCGGCGCGCATGGCCTACCGAATCACCGCGTGGTTAGCAGAGCTTCCTCCTCGCGTACGCCCGACCGATTCCGACAAGAAACTGCTCAAAGAAGGCCAAGCTTTTACGTTTGGCGGAGAAGACCGTAAGCGCTACGCGTGGAGTTTTGGCAGCGGACCGCTCGTTATATGTATGCACGGTTGGGGAGGACTTGGCGCGCACATGATACCGCTCGCGAAGAAGATTGCGGAGAAAGGATTTCTAGTGGTTGTCTTCGATGTAACGGGTCACGGTTATTCCACCAGCATGCGGGTTGCTTTTCGCGACTTTAGCAGAGACTTAAAAGCATTAACGGATCAATTGGACCGCGAAGTATATGCATTAGTCGGACATTCCGCCGGCGCGCTGTGCATGATGGCCTCCCGCGAATTGGAAGGCATCAGCGCGAAGAAATACGTGTGCATTTCGGCGCCGATACGTCCTTATCCACCGCTTATCGTGATGAGAAAAAAATTGCATACTCCTGAAAAAATGATAGAAAAATATTCAACATACTTGGCGCAGCAATTCGAACATCCTTGGGAAAAAATACCGGAAAAAGCATTTTCTCCAGAGGAAAATTCAGATCTTATTATCCTGCACGACACGACAGATAAATTTGTTGCACACGACGACGCGGACACCATACATAGGATATGGCCACGGTCAACGGTGATTAAAACTTCCGGCAATACTCATCGAAATATTATTTGGAGCAGCGAAGTAATGGATCGCGTTGCCAGTTTCATTCAAGTTTAAATCCGTGTCCCCCAGTGAATTCACCGTTCTATTTTCTTGACCAGCAACACCAGCAGCATCGAGCCGAAGAAACAAAACCCCACCAGCAGAAACATATCCGCAAAGCTCTGCACCAGCGCTTCGCGCGCAACCGTGCGCGACAACAATTCTCTCATTTGCAGAAACGCTGTGTCCCGATCGGACCCGCGCGCAATCTGAGTCAAGATCAAATCGTCCCATTTCGTATCGAATCGCCTTTCGTTCAACACCGAAACCATTTGGTCATAATGCAATTCGAAGCGATTGTTAAACAGCAATGTCGTCAACACAGCCAAGCCTATTGCACCGCCCAAGTTGCGCATAAGATTAAATAATCCGCTTGCGCTCTTCAGCTGCTCGGGTTTCAGGTTGCCGAGCGCCACAGTGGTACTGACGATGAGGCAGCTGATGGCGCCTACGCCGCGCAGGATTTGCGAAATCAATAATTCGGCAAAGCCCCATTGCGAAGTAACGCCGCACAGCATCCAGGTTCCTGAAGCCTGACAGAGGTAGCCAAAAATAAGCAGATGGCGCGCATCCACCTTGCGCGAAAGAGCGGAAATCACCGGCGCTGCAAACAATTGCGAAAGACCGAAAAGGAAAACCGTTTTACCGACCAGCAGCGAATCCCAACCGCGCACCAAACTTAAAAAAAGCGAACTCAGGTAGACCATGCCGTACAAACCGACACCGGTAGCCATACTCATGATGCATCCCAACGAAAAATTACGCGATTGAAAGGCACGCAGGTCGACGATGGGTTCGCGGTAATGCAGGCTTCTCCAGATAAATGCAATACCTGCCGTGATCGACAGTATCGAGAGCGCGAGCATCGTGCCGTCTTCAAACCAGCTGCGGCGCGGCCCCTCATCGAGTACATACTGCAGACATCCAAGCGCCGTCGCCAACATCAACACTCCGGGCAGGTCAAAATATTTCAGAAGATGCAGATTCGGTTTATCGATTTTAATTAGTCGCGCCGCCAACACCACAATAAAAACGCCGGGGAAAAGATTAATGAAGAACAGCCAGCGCCAACCGAATGCTGTGGTGATATAGCCACCGATCGTCGGGCCGAGTGCCGGCGCGCACGTGCCAACCAAGCCGAGAATTGCCGTAAAGCGCGCCTGCTTTTCTTTCGGAAACATGACAAAGCCGGTGGCAAAGGTGGTGGGGATCATGGCGCCGCCGAAAAAACCCTGCAGTGCGCGAAACACAATCATAGAGTCAATGTTCCATGCAAACGCACAAGCTGCGCTCGCTGCGGTAAAGCCGGCGGCAGATGCCGTGAATAACCAGCGCGTCGATACTATTCGCGACAACCAACCAGCCAATGGAATAATGATGACCTCCGCTACCAGGTACCATGTTTGTACTTTAGAAATCTCATCGGATGTCGCGGCGAGACCGGCCTGAACCTCAGCGACCGAGCTGGCGACAATCTGAATGTCGAGTAACGCTACGAACATTCCGAGCGCCATCACGAGAAAGGCAAACGTTTTTTGTTTTTCGGACATACCGCTGACATCGGCGACGTCCCAGGTGCGCCGTACGACAATACTGCCGGCCTTATCGGCCGCTGCGCTCATGACGATGATACGCGCGGGAAACGAAGATAATTCATTGCGAATTCTTCGCGCCTTCCGCTCGCGTATCGATGGATACCGTAGCCGAAAGCCCCGGACGGAATTTGCCATTCAATGATTCAAAGTTAAGCAACCGAATCTTTACCGGAACACGCTGCACAATTTTGGTGAAATTGCCGGTGGCATTTTGCGGCGGCAGCAATGCGAATTCGGAACCAGTGGCCGGCGCAAAACTTTGTACGACACCATGGCCCGCCACGCTGGAATAAGCATCGAGCACGTAGGAAACGGGCTGGCCGATACGGATACGTTCGAGCTGGGTTTCCTTGAAGTTCGCGATGATATAAGGCTGTTCAACTGGCACCAGCACAAACAGATGTTTGCCGGGACTTACGTATTCGCCGATCTGTACATTGCGATCACCCATAACACCATCGATCGGCGCGACGATTTCCGTTTGCGCATAGTCGAACCGCGCGCTGCTCAATGTTGTCTGCGCGGACTGAAGCTCTGCCTGCTCACTATCTTTTTGCGCGAGTAAAACGCCCGATTGCGACTCAACCTCCAGCGAGGACGCCTGTGCCTTTTTTACATTTGCCGATGCCGCAAGCAGGTCAGCTTTATCCGCGTCGAATTTTTCATGGCTTACATAGCCATGATCTATCAGCGCGAGATCGCGCTGATAGATTGCCTTAGCGCGATCGTCGTAGGCCTGAGCGACATCCAATGATGATTTCGCCTGCATGATGATCAACTGCTGAAGGGCAATTTGCTGAGTCAGCTTAACAATCGCCGCCTCTTTTGCATGTAAAATGGCACGTGCCTGATCGATGCGAAATTGGTATTCCGTATTGTCGATAATCACCAGGACATCACCGCGACGAACGCGCTCATTTTCAATCACGGGAACCTGCTTGACATAACCGCTGATGCGCGGGCTGATAACTACGCTGTCGGCAGAAGTGTACGCATCGTCGGTGGTAACAATAAAACGCGCGACGCTCCACCAATGCCAGGCGAGTAACAGGCAACCCGCTATTGCCATCGCCAGCATTGCAAGTATTGCAAAACGTTTTTTTGTGTTTTTATTTTTTATATAACCCGGGACCTCTTCTGAATAATCCCGAATTTCTTGCGCCTGGGTCATGAGACCTCCACCGCATTCAGCGATGTATCTTTCTGGGATTCATTCCCTTGCGCGAATAACGCGGCACGCAGGATCGGTCGGTAGATTTGGAGCCTGCATCCAGCGGAAAATAAAAAAACCTTTGCTCCTTCCATCGCTGCTCAGACAATTCATGTCATTGCGCAAATGAGGTGCAATGGTAATGACCGCTTCACCCGACGGCTCGAGCTTGGCATCGCGTTTATTAATAATCTGCCGACCATGCGGCTCGTAAATTGATTCCAGCCAGCGCGACATGAGATGCACCGACCAATAGCGGCATTGCGGCGGCATAAAGCGCAGCTCCAGCACTTCATTTTCAGCGAGTTCATACCAACCGCCCATGTAATAGTTGTCGGGCGTCGGAAACAGATCAGCCACTTCCGCTGCGGCGCTGGAAATGCTGATGGTATTGGGCTCGGCTATCCATCTGTCGGTCACCGTCAAGGTGGCATTAAAGCCATTATTAAAAGATCGCATCAATTTCACAAAATTAATGTCGTTGCCGTCATCCGAATTGTTCGGAATCTCGGTGAGCGGCGCAATTGCGAATGAAGCCTGCTGCTCAGAATTTCGATCGAGAAAATATTGTCTGACCACAAGGGTGCAAACGCCCGCCCTCAGTGCCAGCCGATTGCCGGCAGGCTTATCGAGAATCGGACTATTGTTTTCCGGCTCAAGCAAAATCTCATACTGCCCATCATCTGCAAACACCATGTCTTTATCGGAGAGATTGCTGACAATACGATTTCCCTGTGCGGTCAGGGCGTACACGCAAAAAGACAGGAACGTGCAGCTTCCCCGATTTCCAGTAATTCGGTAAGCCCAATTGCCATTGACAACGGCGCGGTGATAATCGGTATCCGGACAATCGGCGAAATACTTGCGCGAACGTGACATGATTTTTACAAACGACGGATCGCCCGCATTCTGCTCAAGCGCAGCCTCGCGCATGCCGTCAAACAACCGGGTGATAAATCGCAGCCCTTCGGCGCAATCTTTCGAATTATCGCGAGTCCGCGCATAGATTTGTTCCGCCGCGCTGGCAAGACTTTGTTCAATGCCGCGCCAGGTTTCATAGGGAGCGTTCATGCTGAATCACCTAAAGTAAAAAACGTTGCCGATAATTTTCAAAACGTGTGTTCACGTTCTGCGAAGTCAGAAAATAATCGGATAACTGATATTGATGTCGCCCATGCACATTCTGGGGATGAAGTTGCAGCCAGTCAGTGATGGCTTGTTCGTATTGGACGCTCCAGACAAAGCCCAATCGTGCATAGATTTCCTTAACCGTAGCGATAGGGTCGGCGAGTAAATTTACGTAATGAACATCGATATATCGATCGTAACTATCGCTGTCGCGGATTTTTAGCGATTGCTCAACGGCGTTCGCCAGGCGATTCAGCCAGAATTTTCCAATTTCCGGCCGATCGATGCTGTTGCAATAAATGCGGCGATCGATTTCGCATAAGCTGCACAGTGACGCGATCGCCTCGTTGGGATCGCGGTGCACGTGAATAATACGAGCGTTCGGGAGCACCTTGATGAGACCCGACAGCCCCATCAGATGGCGGGGAGCTTTCAAAACCCAATATTTTTCTGCGCAGTGCAGACTCAACAACTTGAGTATTTGTTTGTATTCTTCGTACAGCTCGGATTTTGCTTCGTGCTCAACCAAATATTCACTATATTCCGGCACATGCGTTCGTAATTCAAAAATCGTGTCGACAAAACTGTGCTCGTGCAGCAGATAACACTCCTCGGGATCATTGGATGCAAAATGGTGTGCGGCAGCCATTGCAGGCGCAATCTGTGAAACGCCTTCCACCCACGCCGCCGCGAGTTTTCGTCGCTCCTCATCTATCGATCCAGATGCACCTGGTGGCGGTGACGGAAACATGCCCTCCCACAGACGCAGGTAGCGCGCATTGACATCTGTGGCCATCAATCGATGCAGCAGCGTTGTACCGGTACGCGGCAAGCCGGTGATAAAAATCAATGGGGGCAACTCAACGTTTTGTATCTCGCGATAAATGGATAGATCGCGTTGTATCTTCAATCGATTGCATAACAATCGCAGCAAAGTGCGATACACCAGTTGCTCTCCCTGAGGGGTAAGCGCCGATTGTTTTTTGATGCTATCGAGATAAATCGAAAGCGGTTCGATAAAGCTGGAACTTCCCCAATCGGACAGCTTGATCGCACATTCCGCATCGGCGATTAGCGCCGGAACCGATAACAGAGACATTTGATGCTCATTCGCCGCAGACCATTGCAGCGCTGAGCCTAAGGAGCGCAAGCAACTTGCGACAATACCCAAGAGCAAATATTTATTGCGTTAAATAAATATTTTTTGGCGCGCGCCGCATAGTCATTGCAAACGAGCGCTCTACCGTTACAGTTCGCTCAATAGAAAATTGTGGCAGAAAAACTTTCCGGGCGCCGATATGAAACCCGCAGAGAAATCAGGCGTTTTAACAATTCATCGTGGAGCCGTTATGAAAATAGGGATAACGAGCGCAGTAGCCGGCAATCCAGCAGCCACAGTAAAAGATTTGATTGATGACGTCTGTTTGGCCGAAAACAGTGGCTTTGCATTTTATTCGCTACCCAATATTTTCGGATTCGATGCCGCCGCTGCGTTAACAGCCGCAGCGATTAAAACCCGGCGAATCGAACTGATGTCAGGCGTTATTCCCGCCACGCCACGACATCCCAGTGTGCTCGCCCAACAGGCGTTGACGGCGCAATCGGCGGCACAGGGACGTTTTACTCTCGGCCTGGGGATCTCCCACGAAATCTTGATTCAGCAAATGCTGGGGCTTTCATACAGCAACATCGTCAAACAAATGTCCGAATACTTGGCCGTGTTAACACCATTGCTGAACGGTCTGCCCGTGAGTTTTTCCGGCGAATTTTATCAGCTCAACGAGTTTGCGCTCAAAATTGCCTGTGCTGCTCCACCCAAGACTTTATTAGCTGCGCTCGGCCCGAAAATGCTTGAGTTGGCGGCCCGATACACAAACGGCACTATCACGTGGATGGCGGGAACGCGCACGCTGGCCAGCTTTATCGTTCCAACTTTGCAACGCGCCTGCGATGAGCATGACAAGACAAGTCCCCGAGTGGTGGCGTTATTGCCTTTTGCGGTAACCAACGACAAAGACACCGCGCGAAAAGTTTGCGACGAAGTATTTGCAATATACGGAGGCTTGCCTGTGTATCAGGCGCTGATGCAGCGCGAGGGCGCGAATCGACCCAGCGATGTCGCCGTCATAGGTACCGAAGCCGAACTGCGGCAGGAACTGCGCCGCCTGCGCGATGCCGGAGTAACCGATTTTGGCGCGAGTCTGTTTCCAGCCGATCCGCAAGCCATCGGTCGCACCCGTGAATTTCTTATCAGCGAAATTCAATCCCACCAAAATGCGGTATAACCGACTATGAGCGAATTCAAGGGAAAAGTTGCAGTGATAACCGGAGCCAGCAGCGGGATCGGTTTTGGTATGGCTAAGCGTTGTGCTGATAAAGGCATGCATGTCGTACTCGTCGGTTTGAACTCTGACAGTCTCACCGAAGCCGAAATACAGCTGAAAAATACGACAGGCGAAATTCTCAGCATCAAGACGGATGTTGCAAATCGCGACGAGATGGAACAAATGGCAGCGCAAGTCGAGAAGCATTTCGGCAGAGTTGATTTGCTGTTCAATAATGCCGGGGTCGGCGCCGGAACAACGATTTGGGAAAGCACCTGGAACGATTGGGAATGGGTAATTTCGGTGAACCTGATGGGCGTGATACACGGCATTAAGTTGTTTACGCCGCTTATGTTAAAGCAGCATGGCGAATCCTATATCGTCAACAATGCATCGATTGCCGGGCTCCTGTCGTTCTATCCCAATGCGCCCTACCAGATGAGCAAACATGGCGTCGTGGCGCTGACGGAACATTTGCACCACTCATTGCGGCAGCAAAATGCCAATGTTCATGCATCGGTTCTGTGTACGGGCTGGATATCCGATACAAAAATGCTGTTTTCGGAGCGCAACCGTCCGGCCCATTTAAAGAATGAAGCTGAGACAGCTGAAATAATTAATGCGCGACGGAACCGATTAGAAAAACTCTTACAGGATGCGAACAAGTTATCTCCCGAACAAGTTGCTGAAGCCATATTCGCTGGAATCCAGAGAAAGGAGCTCTATATCGTCACTCATCCGGAATACAAGAGCGCAATAAGACAGCGCATGGACGATATCGTGGCGAGTTCGGCTAGTTAGCCAGCTGTGAAATAAATTTATTCAGGCAAATTCCTGATAAATAATAGACTGCGAACCATTAGCTTTACCGAATTCACGATGCCCCTCTTCCTCGGCCTTGATACTTAGCACGGTGTTGTGTACATCAAGATCATGCTTTTTAAGGAATGCCACTGCCATTCAAGATGGTGCAATACCATTGTCTCTATCGAGTTCGTGCAGACCCAAATTGCATTGCGTCCAAGTAAGCCAGTGAGTGCCCCTAAAATGAAACCGCCCGTAGCCCATATTGCGAGAGCGTAACAATGGCGGATGTTTCGTTTTTTTAGTAACTGATCAAATCTCTCAAAATGCTCGCGTTCGTGACGAAGCATATCTTCGAGCCTCGGCACAATATCTCTTTGCAGAACCCGAGACACGAGGATTTGAGCATTATAGATTTGAATTGCTCCGAGCTCTCCCGCGTGATCAACTCTAATTATTCTATCAACTTCCTTCATGTACCCTACTTTCAGATTGATTACATGTAACGTCCACTCCAGCGGCAGGCAAAAGCGTAGCTTTTTGCTGTCCAGCCAGTGCCGAAGGCAATGGCGTGCTGCGCCCGATTGTTATGCATTTTTTGCCCAAAGCTCATCTGATTTAAATGCATATAAGAATTGCGGATATAGAAAAACGCCTTGAATTAAACCAGCAACTAGAAATGGCAAGACGTACATAGCACCGAGCCCGCCGAGTATAACAAGAGAACCCACAATCACGAGACTTGCTACAGCGATAAAGGTGTTGATGCTGAATATAGCTACGGCTATTGGCTTGCTGCCGACAGTTATCTGGTACGAGTAACCATATAAAGGAAACAAAGAAAAGCCACTAAGAATGAGCAATAAGAAGTCAGTAATATCCAAGTGTGAGCGAAACGGTAATCTGATGAGTTGCATAGCAAAGAAAAAGGCTGCAATACCAAAAACAATTTTCCATTTTCTCATGGCCTCTCCTTATGCCTAACAGCCTGTTAATGAGGTCGCCGGCCTCACAATAATTATTAAACGGTCAACCTCTGTATTTTTCTTGCTGCCTTGCATCGGTTAATAAATCCTTGTTCGAAGTGAATTTTGTTTTTCGCTGCGCATGGGCGGCGCTTGTTATCACGCATCATTCAAGCATAACAAAGCTGACTTGCCTAGATATGGTAAGCGTTAATTACCGACAGGCGGGAATTGCGAATGGATTTGAAATAAATGAAACAATACGTCGCTAATGCGGATGTTCGTGCTCGCGAAAAAAATCTTTGATCAATGGGCCGATATTGGAGCGAAAATAGCCACCGTTGAATGCGCCGTAATGTCCTACCGGCGCTTCGGTGTGTTGTTTGCGTTTGTGCTGCGACAATTTGCGACACAACGATTGTGCGGCGTGGCATTGACCGGTGCCGGTGATATCGTCCTTGCCGCCTTCGATCGTGAATAGCGCGGTATCGGTGATCGCATCGAGGTCGAGCGGCTGTTCCCAGCAGTGCGCCATGCGTCGCGGCAGGTGATGTTCGATAAATACACGCTTGATCGTTTCGAGATAATACGGCGCGGACATATCCATGACGGCGAGATATTCATTATAAAATTGCCGATGCGCTTCGGCACTATCGCCATCGTCCTTGGCGATGTCTTGATAAAATTTGTAATGGCGCCGCATGTGATCGTCCAGATTCAAACTTAAAAAACCGCTGAGTTGAATGAAACCAGGATAGACTTTTTGTCCCACTCCGGCGTAACCCCACGGCACTTCGAAAATTACGTTATTGGCGAACCAATCGTAATCTCTGCGACTGGCGTAATCGTTCACATCGGTCGGGCTTTTACGCGTATCGATCGGCGCTGCAATCATCACTAGACTCGCCGGTACCGCTTCATCTTTTGCCATGCTCATCAGCGCGGTTGCCATCAGCGCGGGCACGCCCGGCTGGCAGACTGCAACGACATGCGTGCCGGGGCCGATGACGCGCAAAAATTCGATGATATATTCGACGTAATCATCGAGATGAAACGCACCGCGCGTCAGCGCTACATCGCGCGCATTTTGCCAGTTCGTTACGAAGCATTCGTGATCGGGCAGGAAAAATTCGATGTGCTTGCGCAGCAAGGTCGGATAGTGGCCGGACATCGGCGCGACAAATAAAACTTTCGGCTGTGGCCATTCGCCGCGACGGCGACGACGGCCCTCCTTGTGAAACGACACTAAATCGCACCACGGCAATGAGTGCGCGATGTATTCGCAAACCGGCACCGAACGACCGCTCACATCCACCTGTTTGAAACCGAATTCCGGTCGT
>DASXYH010000170.1:0-3450 GCA_036502545.1 Spongiibacteraceae bacterium | reverse complement strand
GCGCCGGTACCGCCATCGTGACCGGCGATAACGATGTGATCGGCTTTCGCTTTCGTCACGCCGGCGGCGACGGTGCCAACGCCCATCTCGGCGACCAGCTTCACGCTAATACGCGCGTTTTTGTTCGCGTTTTTCAGATCGTGAATCAGCTGCGCCATATCTTCGATCGAATAGATATCGTGATGCGGCGGCGGCGAAATCAAACCCACTCCAGGTGTCGAATGGCGCAATTTCGCGATGTATTCGTCGACTTTTTCACCGGGTAATTCGCCGCCTTCGCCGGGCTTCGCGCCCTGCGAAATTTTGATTTGCAATTCGTCGGCATTGGCGAGGTAATGCGCGGTCACCCCGAAACGGCCCGACGCCACTTGTTTAATCGCGGAACGTTTTGAATCGCCGTTCGCCAGCGGAATAAAACGCTTCGCGTCTTCGCCGCCTTCGCCGGTATTCGATTTGCCGCCGATGCGGTTCATCGCGATCGCCAGCGATTCGTGCGCTTCCTGCGAAATCGAACCAAAGCTCATCGCGCCAGTGCAGAAACGTTTGACGATTTCTTTCGCGGGCTCGACTTCCTCGATCGGAATCGGACCGCCATTGACGTTTTGTTTGAACATCATCAGGCCGCGCAACGTGCAACCGCGCGTCGCTTCTTCGTCGGAAATTTTCGCGAAGCGTTTGTATTGATCGACGCTGTTCGTGCTGGTCGCGACCTGCAATGCGGCAATCGTTTGCGGATTCCACATGTGCTTTTCGCCGTTCGCGCGCCATTGAATATCGCCCGGGTTCGGCAACACCGGCAACTCGCTGGCCGCACGCGAATACGCGAGATCGTGACGGCGCAGCGCTTCTTCGGCGAGCACATCGAAACCGACGCCTTCGACCCGGCTCGGCGTGCCGACGAAGCAGCGATCGATGACTTCGCGCGCGATGCCGACCGCTTCGAAAATCTGCGCGCCTTTGTACGACTGCACAGTCGAAATACCCATCTTCGCCATGACTTTCAAAATGCCTTTGGCGACCGCCTTGCGATACGCCGCGACAATTTTATCGTCGCTATCGAGTTTGACATCGGTGATCAAACCGTCGTGCTGCGCCTGCCACAACGACTCGAACGCGAGATACGGATTGATCGCATCGACGCCGTAGCCGATCAGCATGCAGTGATGATGCACTTCGCGCGCTTCGCCGGTTTCGACGACAATACCGATTTTCGTGCGTTCGGAAGTGCGCACCAGATGGTGATGCACTTCGCCGGCAGCGAGCAGCGTGCTAACCGGCACGCGATCGGGACCGACCGCACGATCGGATAAAATAATGAGGCTGTTGCCTTCCGCAATCGCCCGGCTCGCTTCATCGCGCAGACGCAACAATGTTTTCTCAAGGCCGGCTCTGCCTTCGGCGATCGGAAAAGTGATATCGATAACTTTCGATTTCCAACCTTTGAAATCGATATGGCGCAGCGCGGCCAATTCTTCGTTGCTCAGAATCGGATGCGGCACACGCAGGCGATGCGCATGTTGCTCGGTGGTTTCGAGCAGATTGCCTTCGGGACCGATGTAGCATTCGAGCGACATCACGATTTCTTCGCGAATCGAATCGATCGCCGGGTTCGTCACCTGCGCGAACAATTGCTTGAAGTAGTCGTAAATCATGCGCGGCTGGTCGGACAGACACGCGAGTGCACTGTCGTTGCCCATCGAATCGACCGGATCGCGCAGCTCTTCCACCAACGGCAGCAGCATGAACTGCATCGTTTCGACGGTGTAGCCGAATGTGCGCATGCGCTTGAGCAGTGTGCTCGGCTCGAAACCGTGCGGCTCCTGTTCGGTATGCAAATCGCTAAATTCGACTTTTTGTTGTTTGATCCAGTCGCCGTACGGACGCGCCTTGGCGAAGCCGTCTTTCAATTCGGTATCGCCGATCAGACGGCCCTGTTCGAAATCGAGCAAGAACATTCTGCCCGGCTGCAAGCGGCCTTTCGCTTTAACGTTGGCGGGATCGACCGGCAATACGCCGACTTCGGACGCCATGATGACTTTATCGTCGTGCGTAATGTAATAGCGGCTCGGGCGCAGGCCGTTGCGATCGAGCACCGCGCCGATGTAATGGCCGTCGGTAAACACCATCGACGCGGGACCGTCCCACGGCTCCATGATGGTGGAGTTGTATTCGTAGAACGCGCGTTTCTCCGGCGACATGGTGCTATCGTTTTGCCACGCTTCCGGAATCATCAGCATCATTGCTTCCTGCAATGTGCGCCCGCTCATCAGCATGAATTCGAGCACGTTGTCGAAGTTGCCGGAATCGGAGCAATCGGGTTCGACGATCGGAAATAATTTGCTGATATCGGCGCTGAACAATTCGCTCTTGACGATGCCTTCACGCGCGCGCATCCAGTTGATGTTGCCCTGGCGCGTATTGATTTCGCCGTTATGGCTCATGAAGCGATTCGGCTGCGCGCGATCCCATGAGGGAAACGTATTCGTGGAGAAACGCGAGTGCACCATCGCCAGATGCGTTTCGAAATCGGTATCGCGCAAATCCGGATAGAACGGCAGCAATTGACTGGTGGTCAGCATGCCTTTGTAGACGATAACTTTCGACGACAGCGTACAGATATAGAAGAGATCAGCCTGCGCATGATCGGATTCGTAGCGCAACTGACGCGTACTGTTTTTGCGGATGATATAAAGCTGGCGCTCGAATGCATCGCTATCGATGCCATCGGCGGCGGCGATAAACAATTGCTCGATATTCGGCATCGATGCCAATGCGGTCGGGCCGACGTCGGCCTTGCCGGGCTCGACCGGCATATCGCGCCAGCCGATTAATTGCTGGCCCTGCTCGGCGATAATCTCGTTGATTTTGGTTTTACATTTTTCGCGCTCGCTTTCGATCGCCGGCAGAAATACGTTGCCGACCGCGTAACGACCTTTTGCCGGCAACTCGATGCCGAATTCAGCCCTGGCAATTTTTTGAAAAAAACGGTGCGGCATTGCGGTCAGAATGCCGCAGCCATCACCCGTATTCGATTCGCAACCACAACCGCCGCGGTGATCCATACGGCGCAGAGCATGATCCGCTTCAAGCAGAATTGAATGGCTGGGACGACCCTTCATATCGGCGACAAAGCCGACACCGCAGCTATCCTTTTCATTGGCCGGATCGTACAGCCCGTGCTTGGACGGCGGACCCAGTGGGAGGCTCATGGTTGCGTCATTGGTCATACAATTTTCTCCACCAAACTGCTTCTTCAACTCACGTTCTTCAACATACGCAGCGCGCATATTGGCGTCTCACTTCATCGAAGTGAACGCCGAATGGAAATTCTGTGAAAACCAGTGCCTATGACACTTGTTCTAGATAAACTTCTATATACGCGCGACTCAATCGGTTCTGCACTCGCGCGTTTCCCGGTACCGATATCCGTTCACCTTTTCATACCGCCCC
>DASXYH010000169.1:0-3684 GCA_036502545.1 Spongiibacteraceae bacterium | reverse complement strand
CGCCGCCAGCAATAATTGCAAAAACGCATTCGCCGCGTTCGACAGGCTGCGTTCGCGGTGCATCACCACACCGAGATTTCGATTCAATTTTTGCCCGGACAATAACAGGCCGCGCAGATTTTTATCGACCAGCGTTTTCGGCAGTACGCTCCAGCCGAGCCCGATCGATACCATCACTTTGATCGTCTCCAGATAATTCGTCGACATCGATACATCGAGCGGCAATTTCTGTTCTTCAAATAGCGTTTTGATAATGCGGCCGGTGTAGGTGTTGAGGCCTGGCAAAATTGCACGGTAGTTACTCAATGCTTTTGCATTGACGCGCGTTTGTTTGGCGAGCGGATGGTTACGCGCGACGGTGACGACGAGTTCATCTTTCCAAATCGCGATTTGTTGCAGCGATGGTTTTTCTTCCGGCGCGAGCGTAATCACGCCGAGTTCGACTTCGCCGAGCAGCACGCGCTCGTACGCTTCCTCCGAATCGAGAAAATCGATATCGAGTCGCACGTCCGGATATTGCTGCGTGAATTGCTGTAATACGGCGGGCAAGCGATGTAATCCCATGTGATGGCTGATGCCCATCGTCAGCAAACCGGTGACGCCGCCGCGCAAATCCTGAATATGGCGTTTGGCGTCGCGTATTTCTTGCAATACCGATTGGGCGCGCGGCAATAGCGCGCGACCGGCTTCGGTCAATGTAATTTGCCGGCCGATGCGGTCGAACAGACTGCAATCGAGTTGTCCTTCCAAAAGCGCGATGCGCTTGCTGACGGCCGGTTGGGTCAGGTGCAATTGTTCGGCGGCGACGGAAAAAGAGCTGTTTTCGGCGACGGCGGCGAACGCTTGCAGCAATTGGGTATCCATTTTATCTATTCTCAGCGGGAATCGTTTCTATAAAAAAGATGAATTTGTGTTATTTGTCAATCGTTCTTAAACTGCATTGAAAATGATGTCCTAACTGGCAATTATGCGTGGCATGAACATTTCTCCCCTGACAAGGGGAGGTGCCGCGCAGCGGCGGAGGGGTTTTGTTTAACAGCAACCCCTCCCCATCCCTCCCCTTGTCAGGGGAGGGCGTCCACGCGGCGAGATGGGACAGTATTTCCAGGCAAATTCCGCAGGTGATCTATGACCGGCAAAACGCTTTACGACAAATTGTGGAATGCGCATTTGGTAAAAATGCGCGATGACGGCACAGCGTTGATTTATATCGATCGCCATTTGCTGCACGAAGTGACATCGCCGCAGGCATTCGAAGGCTTGCGTCTGGTGGGACGCAAACCGTGGCGCATCGATGCGAATGTCGCGACGCCCGATCACAACGTGCCTTCCGATGTGCAGGAGCGCCGCGCGGGAATCGCCGGCATCGCCGATGCAGTGTCGCGCATTCAAGTGCAGACGCTCGATGAAAACTGCACGGATTTCGGCATCAAAGAATTCAAGATCAACGATGTGAATCAAGGCATCGTGCATGTGATTGGCCCCGAGCAGGGTTTGACGCTGCCCGGCATGACGATCGTTTGCGGCGATTCGCACACCGCGACGCACGGCGCGCTCGGCGCGCTCGCGCACGGCATCGGCACGTCGGAAGTCGAGCACGTACTCGCGACGCAATGTCTGATTCAGAAAAAATCGAAAAATATGCTCGTGAAAATCGACGGCAAGCTCGGCGCCGGCGTCACGCCGAAAGATGTGATTCTCGCCGTGATCGGCAAAATCGGCACCGCCGGCGGCAACGGTCATGCGATTGAATTTGGCGGCGACGTGATCCGCAATATGTCGATGGAAGGGCGCATGACCATTTGCAATATGGCGATCGAAGCCGGCGCGCGCGTCGGCATGGTCGGCGTCGATGACATCACGTTGCATTACGTCAACGGCCGCGCTTACGCACCGAAAGGTGCGCAGTGGGATCAAGCCGTCGCGTACTGGCAAACATTGCACAGCGATGTCGATGCGAAATTCGATCGCGTTGTTGAAATCGACGGCGCGGCGATCAAGCCGCAAGTGAGCTGGGGCACGTCGCCGGAAATGGTTGTCGCGATCGATGCGAAAGTGCCGAGCCCGAATGACGCCCGCGATGCAGCGCAGCGCAAAGCTATCGAACGTGCGCTCGAATACATGGGTCTGCAAGCCGGCCAGCCGATTACCAGCATTAAACTCGATCGCGTGTTTATCGGTTCGTGCACCAATTCGCGCATTGAAGATTTGCGCGCCGCCGCGAGCGTGGTCAAAGGCAAAAAAGTCGCGGCGACAATTAAACAAGCGTTGGTCGTTCCCGGTTCCGGTCGGGTAAAAGCGCAAGCCGAAAAAGAAGGGCTCGACAAAATTTTTACCGAAGCGGGATTGGAGTGGCGCGAACCGAGCTGCTCGATGTGTCTGGCGATGAACGCCGACAAATTATTGCCGGGCGAGCATTGCGCGGCCACATCTAACAGAAACTTCGAAGGGCGACAGGGCTTCGGTGGACGTACGCATCTGGTCAGCCCGGCGATGGCGGCAGCGGCGGCCATCGCCGGGCATTTCGTTGATGTTAGAGAGCTCGACGCTCGGGCCTTCAATTTGGGGGAGGGGGCATAATGAAACCGTTTACCGTATTGAATGGCATCGTCGCGCCGATGGATCGAGCCAACGTCGATACCGATATGATTATTCCGAAACAGTTTTTGAAATCGATCAAACGCAGCGGCTTCGGTCCGAATTTATTCGATGAGTTGCGCTATCTCGATGAAGGTCAGCCCGGACGCGATAACAGCCGGCGACCGCTGAATCCGGAATTTCCGCTGAATTTTCCGCGTTACCGAGGTGCTTCGATTTTGCTCGCACGCGAAAATTTCGGCTGCGGTTCGAGCCGCGAACACGCGCCGTGGGCGCTCGAAGATTATGGTTTTCGCTGCGTGATCGCGCCGAGCTACGCCGATATTTTTTTCAACAACTGTTTCAAGAACGGTATTTTGCCAATTGTGCTGGGCGCGGACATTGTCGAAAAATTATTTCAACAAATGTACGCAAGCGAAGGCTATCAATTGACGATCGATTTGCCGGCGCAGAAAGTTCGCACGCAGGCCGGCGAAGAGTTTGCGTTCGAAGTCGGCGAATTCAGCAAATATTGTCTGGTCAATGGGCTCGACGATATTGGCATCACGCTGAAAGACGCCGATATGATCAAAACCTTCGAGCAGCAATGGCAGCAGCGCGCGCCGTGGTTGTTCGACACATTTAATTAAGTTTTGTTATTCGTGTAGGGCGTAATAAGGCGAAGCCGCATTGCGCCAAATGGCTGAAATATACGGCGCAATGCATTGCGTTTATTGCGCTCTACGTATTGGAGTTAATCGAATTGGGTAAGCATATTTTGGTGATTTCCGGCGATGGCATCGGCCCCGAAATCACCATTGAAACACGCAAGGTTTTGGATGTCATCAATGACCAATTCGAATTGAATCTGCAGTTCGATGAGGCGTTGATGGGCGGCGCCGCGATCGATGCGACCGGCGTGCCGTTGCCGGACGCAACGCTGGCAAAAGCGCGCGTGTGCGATGCGATTTTATTCGCCGCGATCGGCGGTCCGAAATGGGACAAACTCGATCGCGCGATTCGGCCGGAAAAAGGTTTGCTGAAACTGCGCTCGGAATTGGGTCTGTTCGGCAATTTGCGTCCCGCGATTTTGTATCCGCAGTTGGC
>DASXYH010000168.1:0-2145 GCA_036502545.1 Spongiibacteraceae bacterium | reverse complement strand
GCCGCAGTTGACCGGAATGAACGGGCCGCTCGCGCGCGGACCATTCGCGTGTATCAAGCGCGCAACCACTTCTTTGCCGCTGCCCGATTCGCCGCTGATATAAATCGGCGCCTGACTGCGCGCCATTTTTTGAATTTGTTTGCGCAATTCTTTGATGACCGGTGTGTTGCCCAGCAATTGCGCCGTGTTGTTGTAACCGACCGGTTCGCCGCCGTCTTCTAGTCTTAAACTCGTTTGAATTAAATTGCGCAGGCGTTCGAGATCGATCGGTTTGGTGATGAAATCGAAAGCGCCGGCCTTCAAGGCACCGATCGCCGTTTCCACGCTGCCGAACGCAGTGATCATCGCCACCGGCATTTGCGGCGCGGTGCGTTGAATGTGTTGGATGATTTCCATGCCGCTGCCATCGGGCAATTTCATATCGGTGAGGCAGAGTGCGAATTCGTGGCTGTTCAACAATGCGATTGCTGTCGCCACCGAATCGGCGGCGGTGGTTTTCAGTCCCATGCGGCCGATGGTGATTTCCACCAGTTCGCGAATATCGGGTTCATCATCGACAACCAGAATTTCAAATTTCTTTTTCATCTCGACCCGATTACTCGTTGATTAACGTTACTCATTGACTAACGGTTTGCGATCGGGATGCGAGAAGCTGATGCGAAAGCAGCTCTTGCCATCCGCCGTACGCAAGTAATGTAGCCGTGCCTGATTGATTTCGCACAGCTCGCGCGCAATGTACAGGCCAAGGCCGTTGCCTTTGTTTTCGGTGGTGAAAAAAGGTTCGAAAACTTTTTCCTGATCGCGGCTGTCGATACCCGGACCGTTATCGATCACGTCGAGTTGCGCGAGTTGATTACTGTCGGTGCCGATAATCAATTCCGCCGCAGCGCTGCCGGTGATTTTTTTACTGTAGCGCAGCGCGTTATCGATAAGATTGGTGAGCACCTGACCCAACTGATCAGGATCGACAGTGATTTCGACCGGCACGATTTCGCGAATGGCGATACGCGCCTCGCCCTCGATACCTTGGCGATACTCTTCGACAAAAGCGTGCAGCCATTCGCCCAGATCGAGCCGGCGCGGATTCGGCGGCGTGCGCCGCGACAATTGCAGCACGTTTTCGATAATGCTGTTGATGCGGCGCGAATGATTGAGCACGATATCGACAAGTCGGGTGTCGTCCTCCGGTAATTGCGGCGATTCGCGCAGCAACTGTCCCGCATGACTAATGGCGCCGAGCGGATTGCGAATTTCATGCGCAATACTGGCAGTCAGGCGACCCAGCGCGGCTAATTTTAATTGTTGTGCACGTTGGGCCAGTTGTCCGCTATCCTCGAGAAAAATCAACGTGTCGCCGGATTGTTCGTGGTCGAGACCAGTAAAGCGCGCAATCAATTCCGGCCCCGTGTTACCGATGCGAAACTGTTTGGCGCTGATGATCGGATCGCTTTTCCAATGATCGAGACGCAGCTGCAATGTTTGCGGCAATGGCGGATTCAGGCCGGCGTTCAGTTGTTCTTGTTCGCGCGCGGCATGCAGCAATTCTGTCGCCGCTTCGTTAATCATTTTGATACGACCAATACTATCGACAACCAGAATGCCCGTGCGCATGCGCTGCACGATCAGCTGATTCAAATTTTGCAGTTTGCCGACATCGGCTTCGCGTTCCAGCGCAATTTGTTGCGTCGCGCGCAAGCGCTGTGATAACACCTGAAAACCCAATGATGTCGCAAACAGTAGGATGCCTTGCGTGCCGGCGGTGAGTAAGCTTTGACTCGACGCGGGATTCGCATCCAGCAAATATAAGGTATCGCCCAAAATCGCCATCGATCCCAACGCGGGAATAAGCAGGGCGATTTGACCGCTTAAGAGTAAGCCGCTGGCGGCGACGCAGACCAGCAACAGCAAACCGAGACCGCCGGCGGTGCCGCCGGAAATATGGTGCAGACCGATCAGCACGCCGATATCGATAACGAAGTTGCCGAACAGCAGGCGTTTGCCCAGGCGTTTTGTCAGCGGCAGTAAAATCAGAACAAGAATTACAAAAAGGAAATAGGCGCCGCACAGCGCGATAAATAATTCGGGATAATCGCGGCCGACCAGCGGATCTTTGCGCGTTCCGATTAAGATGGCGATCAACACCAC
>DASXYH010000167.1:0-5783 GCA_036502545.1 Spongiibacteraceae bacterium | reverse complement strand
TAGCGGTAAAGCGACTGAGTTAAATCGGCTCTTCGCTGGCAATCATCCGAGCTTTTCATTTTCATTACGAGAGTGCTGTATCGGCGATTCGTTGCTGGAGCGCTTTGTTTTGCTCCCGAGTAGAGACAAGAGGTTAACGTAAACCATGACTACCCCTACATCGATAATTGTTTACACCGAAACCGACGAAGCCCCCGCGCTGGCCACTTACTCTCTACTCCCTATTATTAAAGCATTCACCGAATCCTCCAGCATCGCGGTCGAGACGCGGGATATTTCGCTCGCTGGCCGTATCATCGCCAACTTTCCGGAATACCTGGCCGACAATCAGCGCATTCCCGATCATTTGGCTGAGCTCGGCGAGTTGGCCAAAACCCCTGAAGCCAATATCATCAAGCTGCCGAACGTCAGCGCCTCTGTTCCGCAGTTGAAGGCCGCCATCAAAGAATTGCAGGCGCAGGGATACCCGCTGCCGGATTATCCCGAAGACCCAAAAACCGATGAGGAAAAAACCGCGAAAGCACGCTACGACAAGATCAAAGGCAGCGCGGTGAATCCGGTGCTGCGCGAAGGCAATTCCGATCGCCGCGCGCCGCTCTCGGTTAAAAATTACGCGAAGAAACACCCGCACAAAATGGGCGCGTGGAGCGCCGATTCGAAAACACGCGTCGCGCATATGACCAACGGCGATTTTTATGGCAGCGAAAAATCCGTGCTGCTCGCGGCTGCGGGTACCGTCAAAATCGAATTTGTCGGAGACGATGGCCGCGTTAAAGTTCTCAAGGAAAAAACCGTCGTTCAGCAAGGCGAAATTATCGATGCTGCGGTGATGAGTCGCCGCGCACTGCGCACTTTTATCGAAACCACAATAGCGGGTATGAGAGATCCCGACGTACTGCTGTCCGTGCACCTGAAAGCGACCATGATGAAAGTGTCGGACCCTATCATGTTCGGCCATGTCGTCTCGGTGTTTTATCGCGAGGTATTGACCGAATACGCCGACGTTTTAAAGCAGATCGGCGTCGATCTCAATAATGGCATCGGCGACTTGTATTCCAAAATCAAAAAGCTGCCGATCGCGCAGCAAATTGAAATCGAAGCCGACATCAAAGCGCTGTATGCCGAACGGCCACCGCTGGCGATGGTGAACTCCGATAAGGGCATTACCAATCTGCACGTGCCGAGCGATGTGATTGTCGATGCATCGATGCCGGCAATGATTCGCGATTCCGGCAAAATGTGGGGGCCCGATGGCAAACTGCACGATACGGTCGCAATGATTCCCGATCGCTGCTATGCGGACGTGTATCAAATTGTGATCGACGATTGCAAACAGCACGGCGCGTTTAATCCGGCGACGATGGGCAGTGTGCCTAACGTCGGCTTAATGGCGCAGGCCGCCGAAGAATACGGTTCGCACGATAAAACCTTTCAGGTGCCCGGCGATGGCGTAATGCGAGTCGTCGACGAGAGCGGAAAAACTTTACTGGAACAGAAGGTTGAAACCGGCGATATCTGGCGCATGTGCCAAGCCAAAGACGCACCGATTCGCGATTGGGTAAAACTCGCGGTGAAACGCGCTCGCATTAGCAATACGCCAGCCATATTTTGGTTGGATTCGGCACGCGCGCACGATGCGCAGATCATCGCAAAAGTGAAAACCTACTTGAAGGATCACGATACCAGTGGTCTCGATATCCAAATTCTGTCGCCGGTTGAAGCGACAAAAGTATCGCTGCAACGCATTCGCGCGGGTCAGGATACAATCTCCGTTACCGGCAACGTATTGCGCGATTATCTGACCGATCTATTTCCGATCATGGAGCTCGGCACCAGCGCGAAAATGTTATCGGTGGTACCGCTGATGAGTGGTGGCGGTCTGTTCGAAACGGGCGCCGGTGGTTCCGCGCCCAAGCATGTGCAACAATTATTGGAAGAAGGCCATTTGCGCTGGGATTCGCTCGGCGAATTTCTCGCGCTGGTCGAATCGCTCGATCACTACGGCAGTTTTACGCAGAACGCAAAAGCAAAAATATTTGCGAAAACGTTGGATCAAGCGAACGGCAAATTTCTCGATAGCAACAAATCACCCTCGCGTAAAACCGGCGAACTCGACAACCGCGGCAGCCATTTTTATTTGGCGCTGTACTGGGCCCAAGCATTGGCAGCGCAAACCGACGACACCGAACTGCAGGCGCGTTTTGCAAAGTTGGCAACAGAACTTGGCGATAGCGAGGCAAAAATTATTGCCGAGCTCAATGCGGCGCAAGGCAAGGCAGTCGATATCGGCGGCTACTACCATCCTGATCGAGCGCTCACGACGAAAGCAATGCGGCCGAGCGCAACTTTCAACGCCATACTGGCAAAATTTGCGTAAGTTTTAGACAGCGCGAAAACAACGAAAAGCCTCGGCAACTTTTTAAAGAAATTGCATTGGGGCTTTTGTTTTTCATGAGCCGACTCATTTTATTCAACAAACCGTCCGCGTGATGTCGCCGGGTGAATGGCGCGCAATGGAAATCGCAACACCGGCCCGAGTGCAACAGCAGACTGCCGCGCAGCGTCGACGCCGCGTATAATGCCGCCCCTTTACGCGCGCAGCGTTGTAAATTATTCAGATTTATTCGCTTCAATCGGAAAATTATGGACTGGTATCCCCACATCACTGTCGCCACGGTCATCGAAGATAACGACCGCTTTCTTCTCGTTGAAGAATACGCCGATAACGTTCTCGTTTTAAATCAGCCCGCCGGGCATCTTGAGCAAAACGAAACGCTGATCGAGGCCGCCAGGCGCGAAACGCTGGAAGAAACCGGTTGGACCGTGGAGATTCAGGGCCTGGTCGGCGTCGGTCTCTACACCGCGCCCGGCAATGCGATTACCTATTTTCGCACCTGTTTTTTCGGCACGGCGCTGCAACATGACGCCGAACGAAAACTGGATACCGGCATCGAGCGCGCCATATGGCTGAGTTACGCTGAAATCATCGCGCTCGCATCGCGCATGCGCAGTCCGTTGGTTACCAAAGTGATCGAGCAATATTTAAACGGGCACCGCTACCCGCTTTCCTCCATTTTTAGCTAACGGCTCAATTCGATTACGATGAATGCACCCAAGCATGTAATTGTCGGAATGTCCGGGGGTGTCGATTCCTCCGTCGCCGCACTGTTGCTGTGCGAACAAGGCTATCGCGTCGAAGGCCTGTTCATGAAAAATTGGGACGAGGACGACGGCACCGAATATTGCACCGCGCGTGCGGATCTCGCCGACGCGCAAGCCGTCTGCGACCGCATCGGCATTCATTTGCACACGGCGAATTTCGCCGCCGAATATTGGGATCGCGTATTCGCGCATTTTCTTGCCGAATACCGCGCCGGCCGCACGCCAAATCCCGATATCCTCTGCAACAAGGAAATCAAATTCAAAGCGTTTCTCGATTACGCGATCGAGCTCGGCGCAGATTTCATCGCCACCGGTCATTACGCACGCATCGGGCGATTATCGCCTGATGGAAAATCAGCGGAACTGTTCAAAGGTCTCGATCCCAACAAAGACCAAAGTTATTTTTTACATGCGGTAAGCGGCGAACAATTCGCAAAAACATTATTCCCCGTAGGTGAATTACCGAAAACACGCGTGCGCGAAATTGCCCGCACTCATAATCTCATTACACATGACAAAAAAGATTCGACCGGTATCTGCTTTATCGGCGAGCGTCGTTTTAAAGATTTTTTGCAGCGCTATTTACCGGCGCAGCCCGGCATCATCGAAGACGTGGATGGCCGCGCAATCGGCGAGCATCACGGCTTGATGTATCACACCATCGGCCAGCGCCAGGGGCTCGGCATCGGCGGTCTGCACGGCGCCGGCGCTGAGCCATGGTATGTCGTCGACAAGGGTCTCGCGCGCAATGTATTAATTGTCGCGCAAGGCAGCGAGCACGCTCGCTTGTTCAAGCCAGCGCTGACGATGAGTCAAATGCATTGGATCGGTGGTATCGCGCCCACATTGCCGTTGCGCTGCCGCGCCAAAACGCGTTATCGCCAACCCGACCAGGATTGCGTATTAGAGGCGGGCGCCGACGGCTATCGGCTGCGATTTGATCGCTCCCAGCGTGCGATTACACCGGGCCAATCCGCCGTGCTTTATCTCGATGAACTCTGCCTCGGCGGCGGTATCATCGAGCAGGCCATCGACTGAGCCGCCTGTCTTGGGTAAAGCCATTGAAACCGTCTCTACCAAAGCCGTCGCTCGATCTGTCGCCGATGACAATGCGAGAAGCCGTTAACTGATGAAACCCATCGAAGCACAAACCCTCGCACTCGCCGGAATAATGCAGGCGACATATCTGGTCGATCAGATTGCACGCACAGGACAAGCTGATGACGCCGCCGTCAACGGTATTCTGCACAGCCTGTTTGTATTCGATAGCGACGACCCCGCTATCGTTTATGCAGGCACCCATAACCTGCAACTGGGGTTGCGCGCATTGCGCGATGTGCTCTCGGGTCATCGTCGCGATGCCTATCAGGGCTGTGTGCGCTACGCGTTAGGAACTTTGATCTTGCAGAAGCTGCTGGCCAGAGCACCCAACTCACAAGCGGCGATTCGTTCCCGGCTCCAGCATACGGAAAAAAAACTGGAGTTCTTTACCCAGGATGTCAACGAGATATCTTCCAGTCTTGCGTCAATTTATCAAGATACGATCAGTCACTTTAAATATCGGATACAAATTACTGGTAGCCTTCAACAATTGCAGAATTCGAGCAATGCCGATCGGATTCGCGCGCTATTGCTGGCGGCAATCCGCTCCGCCTGGCTGTGGCGACGCCTCGGCGGCAGGCGCTGGCATTTAATTTTAAATCGCAATGCATTAAAGAAAAGCGCCGATGTTCTGATCAGAGGCTGAGATTTAGCTATCATGGCGTCCGCGACTTTATAAACCGCACCTGATCACAAGTTATTACCGCACTTAACAAAAGGTTTGCATCGATGGAATTGTCCGCCCTTACCGCTGTTTCACCAATCGATGGTCGTTATGGCAGCAAAACCGCGCAGCTGCGCACTGTTTTCAGCGAATACGGTTTGATCAAACAGCGCGTATTGGTCGAAGTGCGCTGGTTACAACAGCTCGCGGCGCACAGTGCGATCACTGAAGTGAAACCATTATCCGCGGCAACCTCGGCAGCGCTCGAAAACTTGCTCGCAGAATTCAACGAAGCCCAGGCGCAGCGCATCAAACAAATTGAAAGCACCACCAATCACGACGTCAAAGCTATCGAATATTTTTTGAAGGAATCAATTAAAAATATTCCCCAACTGAATGACGTTTCAGAATTTATTCACTTCGCCTGTACCTCCGAAGATATTAACAATCTCTCGCACGCACTGATGTTGAAAGAAGGCCGCGCGCTGGCGTTGACACAGATCGATCGCATCATTGAGAAACTGATTGAACTGAGTCACACGCATGCGGATGCGGCGATGCTCGCCCGCACGCACGGACAACCCGCCACACCGACAACGATGGGCAAGGAACTTGCGAATGTCGTCGCGCGTTTGCGTCGCCAGCGCGATCAGATCGCAGCGGTACCGCTGCTTGGCAAAATCAACGGCGCCGTCGGCAATTACAACGCGCATATTTCGGCTTATCCGCAAATCGACTGGGCGCGGAACGCGCAAGATTTCGTCGAAAGCTTGGGCTTGATTTGGAATCCGTACACGACGCAAATCGAACCGCACGACTACATCGCCGAACTGTTCGATGCGTTCGCGCGCTTCAA
>DASXYH010000166.1:0-3485 GCA_036502545.1 Spongiibacteraceae bacterium | reverse complement strand
GCTTCGCGCACCACGGCGAATGCTTCGGGCAATAAATCGTCGAGTGTTGCGCCCTGCTGCAGGCGCTGTTTGAATTCGGTGGTTTTGGCGCGCAAGGCGTCGTCGCTGAGATTGACCAGAGTCGCTTCGAAGTCATTGATGCCGGCGACGAGCTTGCTCATGCGTTTCAATTCGCGATCATTTTTGCTGCCGAATACTTTTTTTAATACGAGTCCTAGCATGGTGTCCTACTGATTCAATACGGCTGTTTTATGGGCGACCCGAAAAGCTGGGGTGGGATCATACCGGGGGAGCGCGAAAGATTAAATCTTTTGCGTAAGATACCGTCGTTTAACGGCTGGCTTGATTGATATAAATGAAGGGATCGACCGGGCGGCCATGTTTATAGACTTCGAAATGCAGGTGCGCGCCGGTAGCGCGGCCACTGCTGCCCATCAGCGCGATGACCTGACCTTTTTTGACAATATCGCCCTGCTTCACAAAAATTAATTTACTGTGGGCATAACGGGTAAAGCAATCGTCGCCGTGATTGATCTCGATGACGTGCCCGTATCCCTGTTTATCACCGGCAAAGCTGATTACACCATCGGCTGCGGCTAAAATTGCCGAGCCGGCGCGGCCGGAAAAATCAATGCCTTCATGCATCGAGCGACGGCCGCTAAACGGATCGAAGCGCATGCCGAAATAAGAAGATATCTCGCCGCGATAAACCGGTTGTGCGCCGTACAACGCACGCTCGCCGACTTTGCGATTGGTCAATATTTCCTCGATGTTATCGAACTGCTGTTCGCGATCGTCAATTTCACGCGTTAAACGATCAATCGCGGCGTAAATATCTTCGGAGCGCGGCACCTGCGCCTCGCTGCTGTCGGGACCGCCGATTGCCAATAGATGAGGCGCCGGTAATTTTGGAGTCGGCACAGTTTCAGCATTCACTTGTGCGATATCCGCTACGCGCTCGCCCAACGCATCCAAGCGGCCGAGACGCGCCTCAAGCTTCGCCATGCGCTGAGCCAGCGTTTGCATTCGTATCGGGTCGGATGCTGTTGAATTCTTGCGCGGCTCCGCACGCACTCCGCCTTCCGCATTCGAGTGGTTATGGCCGAGCGCATAGCCCATCGCCAATCCAGTACCCAGCGGTAAACCGAATACGCAAAATGAAAGCAAGGTGCGCGTCCATCGATTCAAAGACGGTGGTGGCCACAGTTTCAGCTTTTCGGCGACGCGGTTAATTTTCACGAGACTTCGACAAATTGTGATGGTTGAGATGACGAAAGGAGCGCAACTATCGCACAGGTGCTCGCCACCCGGCAAACGCGATACTGATCAATTAACATTCGGGCGTCTGTGCCATGGCTCATACAAAACCCGAGCGCAATAATTCGAAATTGCAGCATAAAGAAAAAAGCCCGGTAAACCGGGCTTTTAAGTAGAAGGCTTATATCACGCCAAAACAGCTGGAACAGTGAATGGAACGGGAGCGTGCTTACTGCTTTCGAATGTGACTAACTCCCAGGCATCGCGCTCGGCCAATAACGCACGCACGGCCATATTGTTAAGCGCATGGCCGGATTTGAATGCGCGATATTCCCCAACCAAGCTATGGCCGAGCAAATAAATATCGCCTATCGCGTCCAGAATTTTATGCTTGACGAACTCATCCTCGTAGCGCAACCCGTCTTCGTTGACGATACGGTACCCGTCGACAACAACCGCGTTATCAAGGCTGCCACCACGTACTAAACCTTTGCTACGTAAATGCTCGAATTCATGCAGGAAGCCAAACGTGCGTGCACGACTGACCTCTTTAACGAACGACGTTTTGGAGAAATCGATTTCCGCATGCGAATTGCGATCGCGAAATACCGGGTGGTCGAAATCAATCGTGAACGACATTTTGAAGCCGGCAAAGGGGAGGAAGCTGGCCTCTTTGTCGCCATCCTTAATTGTCACCGGGCGTTTGATCCGAATGAACTGTTTCGGCGCCTTTTGCTCTTCGATACCCGCGGATTGAATCAGGAATACGAATGGCGCTGCGCTACCGTCCATAATCGGTACTTCCGGTGCGCTGAGCTCGACATAACAATTGTCGATTCCCAATCCCGCTAAAGCGGACATCAGATGCTCGATCGTCGATACGCGAACATCACCGTGTATCAGTGTGGTCGACAACATGGTATCGCCGACACGTTCGGCCGTGGCGGGGATTTCCACGGCCGGACTCAAGTCGGTGCGACGAAAAACGATGCCTGTGTTGATTGGAGCGGGGCGCAGAGTTAAATAAACCTTTTCGCCCATATGCAACCCAACGCCGGTAGCGCGGATCGCATTACGCAAAGTTCGCTGTTTGACCATAAAGGCTGATCGCCCTGCTTAACCGGTAACAAGTTTGCAATAATAGCAGAACCTGCTTCGGCCTACCAAACCGCATCCCGTTGCATCGCTCCGCTGCCGGCACCCATTTTTAATGCACCAGAGTCGGCAGCGCGCCCTAATCGGCTTGACGACGCAAGAACGCCGGGATGTCCAAGTATTCCAAGTCTTTCTCAGCAGTAGGTATCGGCTTGGCAATTTCTCGAGCCACTGCCGCCGCTTGCTGATTCCGCATCACCGTTGGCCGGTCCAGATCTTTATAGGCCACCGCCGCCATATCCGAGACCGACTTTTTGGTTTCCACCACCTTAAAAGACGAATCCTGAACGCGAGCTGAAGACGAGCCCAAGCCGGTCGCCACCACCGTCACCTTCAGCTCATCGCGCATTTCCGGATCGATAACAGTACCGACCACGACCGTTGCATTGTCGGACGCGAATTCTTCGATGGTATCGCCCACCTCGGAAAACTCGCCGAGCGACAAATCGAGGCCGGCGGTAATATTCACCAGAATGCCGCGCGCGCCCTGCAGGTTGATGTCTTCGAGCAGCGGGCTGCGAATGGCCGCCTCCGCCGCTTCACGCGCACGATTTTCACCGCGCGCAATGCCGGTGCCCATCATCGCCGCGCCCATCTCGGACATTACCGTGCGTACATCGGCAAAATCGACGTTGATCATACCGGGACGAATAATTAAATCCGCGATGCCTTGCACAGCGCCGAGCAAAACATCATTGGCAGCCTTGAATGCCGTCAGCAAACTGGTGTTTTTACCCAATACTGCCAACAGTTTTTCGTTCGGAATGGTGATCAGCGAATCGACATGTTCCTGCAGCTCCTTGATGCCCTGCTCGGCAATCGCCATCCGTTTTTTTCCTTCGAACGGGAATGGCTTGGTCACGACCGCAACTGTCAAAATGCCGAGTTCTTTTGCCACTTCGGCAACCACCGGCGCGCCGCCGGTGCCGGTTCCGCCGCCCATACCCGCGGTGATGAACACCATATCGGCGCCGCGCAGCACCTCGGCGATACGCTCGCGATCTTCAAGCGCTGCCTGCCGGCCGACTTCGGGATCCGCACCCGCCCCCAACCCCTTGGTGACGCCCGAGCCC
>DASXYH010000165.1:0-7364 GCA_036502545.1 Spongiibacteraceae bacterium | reverse complement strand
GAGCGCCGCTTCTGGCAGCAGCCGGGCGTTTACACCACGGCGGTCGGTTATGCCGGCGGTTACACACCGAATCCGGCTTACGAGGAAGTCTGTTCGGGTTTAACCGGGCACAATGAAGTCGTGCTGGTGGTATTCGATCCTGAAAAAATAAGTTTTGAAACGCTGCTGAAAGTTTTTTGGGAAAGTCATGATCCCACCCAGGGTTATCGTCAGGGCAACGATATCGGCACGCAATATCGCTCCGGTATTTATTGTTTTTCGCCGGAACAAAAAGAGTTGGCGAAAAAAACCGAGGCTGAATTTCAGCGCGCATTAAGCGCGGCAGATTTTTCCGCCATAACGACGGAAATTATCGACGCACCGACATTTTATTATGCCGAGGATTATCACCAGCAGTACCTGGCGAAAAATCCCCGCGGTTATTGCGGCCTGGGCGGTACCGGTGTTTGTCTGCGCGATTGAAGCTTACATTTTTTTGACGTAGTCAATTGCGAAAAGGCGATCTTTGATTGATGCGTCAGAAATTTGAAGGGCAGCATTTTTAATATTCGTATCTCTACACCAATTGAAATAAGAAGCGCGGTTGCGATTGGCGTGCAAACCGTGCGCCGCGCACAAATATCGCAAAAATATTGAATTCCGATTTTTACGCCCAATGGGTCTAACGCACTTATTCAAGCGCGGTCCTACACTCGAAGCTGTAATCAATCGGCTTCGGGATACTTCCATGAAAAAAAATGCATTGCGGATTACGGTGCTCGCGGCGGCGCTGATGGCGTGTCTTACCGCGGGTTGTGGCGGTGGCGGTTCGTCGAACCATTCCTCATCGAGCGGAAACAATTCGGGAACTGTAGAGGGCGTCACTACGCCAAGTAATCTCTCGGTAGTTACTGCGCAAAACGCCGACGCCGGCAGTTAGGCGAATCGTTACGAATAACTCCATCAAAAAAACGCGAGAAAAAAATCATGTTCCATTCAATTACTCCAAAAGTTGCGCTGGCCGCTTTAATTAATGCGTTATCGTTGGCCGCGCTGGCAGCGCCGGCGGCGAATTCCGCCTACAGTACCGATCCGCAAAATAGCTATGTGGAAGATGCCACCTCGAAAGGCATTGGTCAGGTCAACATGATCACCTGTCTTATGAGCGCCATGCGGCCCGACGCACTGGTGAATCAGGGCAATTACGTCGCCTTGGTGGATCAGAGCAAATGCGATCCGGAAATGCGTTCGAGCGCCGGCAATTCGGGTTCAACCAATGACGGTGCGCAGGCGGCAAGTTATATGACGGCCATCGTCAATTCATCGCGCACATCGAATAACGATCCGATGCTCGCGAAAATATGGATCGACGACATCAATCAAGGTAACAAGACAACAATTTTCGTGCACACGTCGGCGCAGCAGTCGCCCACGACCGCCAATCCTTACGGCATTTTTCGCATCGATTTCTGCGGTCGCGGCGAAGATCCGCAATCGGCGCAATTAATTCCGGGTTGCATGATGCAGGGCTATCTCGAAGGCGCAAGCGATGGCCTGAGTTACTATCAGCAGGAAAACGGCAACAGCACCACGGCGCTGCGCTTGAATGCAGCGACCACCGATAGCGGCAGCGGACGTTTGAGTCGCGAGGAAAGCGACAACAATAATTCGCAAAGCCAGATATTCAGTTTTGCCTACAACCACGATTATTTTCTGCGCGATGATCAATGTTTCAGTCGCGATGCGAATCAGGCCGATTTTTCGGTGTGGCGCTATGGTTTGTACGACGCATCAAGCGGCGAGCGTATCGTGTTGAGCTCGGGATTTCCGATCGAATACACACCGAATGCCGGCAGCACAACGTACCACGGCTATCTCGGCTATTACGGCTTGTCGCTGCCACCGGAGGCGATGACGGCATTGAGTGCGGAGTCAAACCCCGTCGTGCAGAAAGTTGATTACGGTGTCGGCGGGCATGAACCGACACATACCAATTTCAGCGTGGTAAAAGCGGCGGGCAAGTTGACGAAATACACGCGCAAAACGCGCACGCTGGCCCAAGTCGATAAAATTAAATTGAACGTCTTCGTCAACGACGTCAGCGGATTCTTTTCCGGCGCGATGCCGAACGTTCAATATGAAGTCTATTGGGATAATGCCGCCGGTACTTTCAAGGTCGACGCGCAGATGAATTGCGACAATGGCGGTTGCCATTCCACGTCGCTACCGCAAGAACAAGCGGTTGCGGCATCGTTCTGGGCGAATCGAGGTGGCTTGCAGGGCTGGTCGCAATCGCTGGGCGGCGAAGTGTTTATCGATTTGCACGGCGTCAGCGGCGCGATCGACGCAAACGTAATCACCGTTGTCTATCGTATGCAGGATCTGGTGTACCCCTCGGACATGCCGGCGCAATTGTATTGCCTGCGCGATTGCCCGACGATGGCATCGATCAATAGTTATTTCGCGCCCGATTCAAGCGCGCAATCGCCTTTTTTGCTCGCGAATAATTTTGGTGCCACGGTTCCGGGTAACGAGCAGGTTTACACCACCAATATCAGCTCGGCATTGTTGCTCGATGCGCAGTCGCAAGCCGTGGTGTTCACCGATTCCAGCGCGCTGCAGCAGCGGCCGCAATTTCAATCCGGTATCCGCAGCGGCCGCTTGTTCACGGCAGCCGATCTGAGCGGCATCGCCTGCGACGATCAGCCGGCGAATTATTGCGAATACAAAGTGAATTCGCTCGATGTTTATTATGTGTGGGAAACCGGTTCGAACAGCTGGAATCAATTCGCCGCAGTGAAGGATACCGGTGGCAACTTCACGCATTTCGACGCGCCGCTGCAGTTGGCGTACAGCGTGCCTAACGATGCCGCGAAATACGGCGAATACGCCGGCAAATCGCTGGTATTGCAATACGGCGGCTTCGGCGATTTGTGGGGTGTCCCCGGTCAGTGCGTATCGCATATCACCAACGCGCCGGTCAGCTGCGATCAGCAGGACGCCCGTTATGTGTCGGCATTCGCGATTCGCGCCGGCGAACAGGTCAGCGACGAGCACCATACGTATTTGGTGAAATGGCTCGAACGCGAAATTCGTTTCGCCAAAAAGGATGTCAGCGATGGTATTGCCTGTGCGGGCTTGGCAGCGCCCAGCGCCGACAGCGTAACGTTGCCGACGGTTGCGAATTTAAAAGATACTTCCGATCCTGCCAGCGGCACGTTTTACATCGGCGCGAAACCGAGCCTCAGCGATGCACCGCGTGTCGTGCACGGCGATGTGAAATTTTAAATACAGCGTAAATGAAATGACTTGAGGGACCTACGGGTCCCTTTTTGTTTCTCGATGTATTAAAACCCTAACGAAATCCCGCCGAACACCTGCAGATCGCGCGCATCATCCTGCCCAAAATTTTGTGCGATGCCGATATTGAAATTCGCTGCATCGAGCAGTGTGCCGTTAACGCCGAGCTGCGCGGAATAACGCGTACGGCCAGGACCTTCGACCGGCATCGAGAACGGCAATGCTTCCGGCACCGACAGCGTGCTCACGTCCACGCTGTGTTGGTTGTCTTCGAAATCGCGATCGACAGCGATGCGCGCATATGGCATCCAATTTTGCGCGCGATAAGCGAACTGCCAACCCGCGCTGCCAACCAATGTATGTCGACGTTGCGTGCCGTAACCGAGATCGATCACACCGCCGTTTTTTTCATCGAAACTATCGATGCGCAAATCCTGCGCGAGCAAACCTAACACCGGACCGTGAATGAAATTACCGAGCGCAAATTGATAGCCACCTTCGATTTGCGCCGATAAATCGCGGCCATCGGTATCGCCGTTCGCGGTGTAAGCGGAAATGCCGAGCGGTACGCGGCGGTGCGTCGAATAGTTGATATCGCCGTAACTGACCGCGCCGCGCGCGAACCACGGATCGTTTTGCCAGCTGCCGTAAGCGCTCAAGGTGATATCGCGCTGCGAATAATTGCCGCGATCGCGCGCGAAATCGGCATTGCTGCGGTTGATGCTGAGCGCTGCGCCCGCGACGAATTGCGGATCGATTTGAAAATCCATACCGATTGCAAAGTGATAGCCGCTTTCATCGGTGCCGGGATCGGTATGCATGTTATCGCGATCGAGTGTTTCGCCTTGCACCGAAATCCAAACATTGCGACCGGTTTTTTTGCGCGCGTTTTCGCCGCCTATCATTTGCGCACGCAATAAATCATGCCACGCACTGCGCGCGCTGATTGTGCTATCGGCCATCATGGCGATTTGTTGCGGGGCGCTTAAAATACCGAGTACGTAGTCGGCGAGGATTTTGTGCGCTGCGGTAGATGGGTGGACACCGTCGGCAAAGACATGGGTCAATTCGGAACCCGGTGCATAATCCGTTGGCTGACAGAACAACGAAGAATCAAAAGGAGCTGCTCGCGTGCAGGCGGCCGCGGTTGTATTTGTAATACCGAATTGTGCAGGATTGGCCATTATCTGGTGCAGTAGATTAAACGTATCAATGGGGATAACGCGGATACCTTGCGCGGCGAGCGCACGATAGAGTTCGCTGTTATATGTTTTCACCAATTGCGTGGCTTGCGCTGCAGCTGCAGGACCGTCGGCCATAGTTCCGGGAGTCGTACCGATATCAGGTAAGTTCGGAACGAGAATATAGCGTGCACCTGCAGCTTTTAATCGACCGACTTGCATTGCGAGATTATTCGCCACTTGCGTCATCGGCAACGCGTTGTACGCTGGATCGCCATTTTGCAACGCAAATACATCGTTTGCGCCGGCCCACACACTATAGATAGCGTTTGAGTCAGCGCGCCCACCGGTGGCGGTTAAATAATTTGCGATTTGATTTTGTATCGGCGTTGCGGTTGCAATGAAAAGTTGATTGGGATAGCCGGGCAATTGTGTGACACGTGCACCGCCTTCAGCATAATCGGTACCGCCTTGATTCGCGGGTGCAGTCGGGTGACCAAGGTCTGTTGCGAGAACTTCGGACCATACGGGCCCGGGATTTGTCGTAAATTTTCCACCTTCGGGTGCCGCACTAGCGACTATTGGCTGGGATTTGAAGGTGCCGGCATCGCTGAGGCTGTCGCCGAAGAAAACCGTATTCGAATAACCCGCCGCGTGAATATCGGCGCTACTGATTACCGCGCTCAATGCCGCGATCAATTTAATGCGACGCATAATATTTCTCCCGAGAGTACATTGTTGTTTTCGTTTTCGCCGATCGGACAGCGAATAAAAATTTACCGCGATGTTGTTAACCCGGCAATGAATATTGCCGGGTTAATAATGTGCGAACAATCGAGTCATCAGTGCGATCAATGCGTTTTCAACGCGCAAAATGCGCGGGCCCAAGTGTACTCCGCGCAAACCGGCCTGTTGCAATTTTTCGATTTCGTATTCGGTAAAGCCGCCTTCGGGACCGATCGCCAACGTGCAGCTGCGATTGATACCGATTGGGCATGCAGTGCCGAGACCCGGATGCGCGATCAGACCGAGGCTGTCGCCGATTACGGCAGGCAGACGATCCTCAACGAATGGTTTGAACAAACGCTCGCTGCGAATTATCGGCAGCACCGTATCGCCGGATTGTTGTAAGCCATCGAGGCAATAATAGCGAATTATTTCCGCAGCGAGCGCCGGGCTTTGCCAGTAGCTTTTTTCGACTTTCGCCGTATTGATCAGAATCAATTCGCGTACGCCGAATTCGGCCACACTGCGAAAAATACGTTTCAACATTTTCGGCCGCGGCAGCGCAAGAATAATGGTCAAGGGCAACTTCGGCGGCGGATCGTGTTCGAGCTGCACGCGCAATTCGATAGCGCTGTCATCGATATGAAGAATTTCGCCGCTGCCGAGGAGACCATCGATATTACCGATTTTTATTCTTGCGTTGATGCCGGCACCGAGAATTTCAAGAATGTGTTGCGCGCGTCGATCGATCAAGCGAACGCGATCGTTATCTATGTAGTCGCCGGCTTCAAGCAGAACGATATTCATTACACGATGGCCGGCACGGCCCACAAATCGTATTCGTCGGCGTCGATCACTTCGACCACGAGCGTATCGCCCGCTTGCAAACCATCGAAGCCATCGAGATATTCGCGATCGATGAATACGCGACCGTCGATTTCCGGCGCATCGGCCCACGAGCGCGCGACGGCGCCTTCCTCGACGACTTCATCGATCAACACTTCGATCTGCGTACCGATTTTTTTCTGCAAACGCGCGGCGCTGATTTCCTGCTGCACCGCCATGAAACGTTGGTAGCGTTCTTTTTTAATTTCATCGGGCACATGATCGGCCAATGCGTTCGCGCTGGCGCCTTCGACCGGTGAATATTCGAAGCAGCCGACGCGATCGAGCTGCGCTTGCTGCAGCCAATCGAGCAGCATTTGAAAATCGTCTTCGGTTTCGCCGGGAAAGCCGACGATAAAGGTCGAGCGGATTGTTAATTCCGGACAGATTTCGCGCCAGCGTTTAATCCGGTCCAATGTTTTTTCCTGACGCGCGGGACGTTTCATTAATTGCAGAATGCGCGGGCTCGCGTGCTGAAACGGAATATCGAGATACGGCAGAATTTTGCCTTCGGCCATCAACGGAATAACGTTATCGACATGCGGATACGGATACACATAATGTAAGCGCACCCATACGCCCAATTCGCCGAGCGCTTCGCAGAGTTCCTGCATGCGCGTTTTGAGCGGCTGCCCGTTCCAAAAACCGGTGCGGTATTTCAGATCGACACCATACGCGCTGGTGTCCTGCGAAATCACCAGAACTTCGCGCACGCCGGCTTTGACTAAACGCTCGGCTTCTTCCATCACATCACCGATCGGTCGGCTGACCAGATCGCCGCGCATCGATGGAATAATGCAAAAGCTGCAGCGGTGATTGCAGCCTTCGGAAATTTTTAAATACGCGTAGTGGCGCGGCGTGAGTTTGATACCTTGCGGCGGTACCAAATCGATCAGCGGATTATGTTCGGTTTTCGGTGGCAGGTATTGATGTACCGCATGCATCACGGGTTCGTATTGCGCGGCGCCAGAAATGGACAGAATTTGCGGATGCGTTTGTTTGATGCGCTTGGCGTCCGCGCCCGATCCCATACAACCGGTGACAATGACGCGGCCGTTTTCCTTGATCGCTTCGCCGATCGCGTCGAGCGATTCCTGTTTCGCGCTGTCGATAAATCCGCACGTATTGACGACGACGACATCGGCGTCTTTGTACGTCGGTACGATGTCGTAGCCTTCGAGTTTCAATTGCGTGAGGATGCGTTCGGAATCGACCAGCGCCTTCGGACAGCCCAGGCTGACAAAGCCTACTTTACGGGAGTTGGAATTGGATGGGGAACTGGCTGACATGCGT
>DASXYH010000164.1:0-20556 GCA_036502545.1 Spongiibacteraceae bacterium | reverse complement strand
ATCAAGAAATTCAATCCGGCCGCTGCGATCATCAACGCCGGCCCCAAAGCCTGAATCGTGTGATTGCAAAAAAGCCGCTCGCAAGGCGGCTTTTTTGTTTAAGGAAAATTCTGATTAAGTGTTTTCCTTTATGGCACTTTGTAGCAGAGCATGAGGCGCCGGAGGGGTTTCTCTTTTTCAGGACTTCCGTGGCGAGCATGCAAGTAGCTTCGGTGTGGTCGGCCTAGTAGTGCTTGACGACGTCTCCGATGACGAATGGCACGCAGCTTCGATAAGATCACCTTCTTGTCCTGAAAAAGAGAAACCCCTCCGGCGCCAACCCGCTGCAAGAGTGGTGCAAGGGCCGAGCTAACAAAAAACACTTAATCAGAATTTTCCTTAAACAAAAAAATTTGTGATCGCAATTCTCCCGATGCAAACAATAATTGCGCATAATGCCGCGCTTGTTTTCAATCCGTTATTTTTGGAATGCCAATGCTCTCGATCGACCAACGCATCGCCAACGAACTCAACGTCAATCTCGCGCAAGTTACTGCCGCTATACAGCTGCTCGACGAAGGCTCGACGGTGCCGTTTATTTCGCGTTATCGCAAAGAAGTCACAGGCGGTCTCGACGACACGCAGTTGCGAACGCTGGAAGAGCGGCTGCGTTATCTGCGCGAAATGGAGGAACGTCGTGCCACGATTCTCGCGAGCATTCAAGAGCAGGGTAAATTAACCCCGGAACTAAACGCGGAAATAAATGCTGCCGATACCAAAAACCGTCTCGAAGATTTGTATCTGCCGTACAAACAGAAGCGCCGCACCAAAGCGCAGATCGCCATCGAAGCCGGACTCGAACCACTGGCGCTGGGTCTTTATGACGATCCCACCAAAAATCCGGAAACGTTCGCCGCTGAATTCATCGATGCGGAAAAAGGCATTGCGGATGTCAAGGCCGCGCTCGATGGCGCCAAATATATTTTGATGGATAAATTCAGCGAGCACGCGGATCTGCTGCAAAAGCTGCGCGATTATTTGGCGGGTGACGGCAAACTGAGCGCGCGCGTGGTCGAGGGCAAGCAGCAGGAAGGCGAAAAATTTCGCGATTATTTCGAACACGCCGAACCGCTGGCGAATACGCCGTCGCATCGCGCGCTGGCTATGCTTCGCGGCCGCAACGAAGGCATATTGTCGCTCGCGATTACGGTGGGCGACGAAGAGAAACCGCTGATGCATCCGTGCGAAGTCATGGTCGCGAATTTTTGGAAAATCAAAGACAGCAATCGCGCTGCCGATAAATGGCTGACGGAAGTGGTGCGCTGGACCTGGCGCGTCAAACTCTACACACACCTGGAAACCGATTTACTCGGCCAACTGCGCGAGCGCGCAGAGGACGCTGCGATCAAAGTATTCGCGAATAATTTAAAAGATTTATTGCTGGCGGCACCGGCGGGACAAAAAATAACGATCGGCCTCGATCCGGGTTTGCGCACCGGCGTTAAAGTGGCCGTCATCGATGCAACCGGCAAGGTGGTCGATCACTGCGCAATTTTCCCCAATCCGCCGCAAAATAAATTAACTGAATCCGCCGCGGTGTTGCTCGCGTTGGCAAAAAAACACAGCGCGCAATTGATTGCGATCGGCAATGGCACCGCGAGCCGCGAGACCGAACGCTTCGTGCTCGATTTAATCAAAACGCATCCGGAGTTGGGGCTGACCAAAGTTATCGTCAATGAAGCCGGCGCATCGGTGTACTCGGCCTCCGCATACGCGGCCAAAGAATTTCCCGATCTCGATGTCACGATACGCGGCGCGGTTTCGATTGCGCGGCGCCTGCAGGATCCACTCGCCGAATTGGTAAAAATCGAACCGAAATCGATCGGTGTCGGTCAGTATCAGCATGATGTCAGTCAGACTGCGCTGGCGCGCTCGCTCGATGCGGTTATCGAAGATTGCGTGAATGCGGTGGGTATCGATGTCAACACGGCGTCGCCGGCGTTACTTGCGCGCATTTCCGGTTTGAATCAAACGCTCGCCAATAACATTGTCGAATTTCGCAATCAAAATGGCGTATTCAAAAGCCGCGAACAGTTGCGCAAAGTGCCGCGGCTGGGCGATAAAACTTTCGAACAGGCGGCGGGATTTTTGCGCGTGATCGGCGGCGATAATCCGCTCGATGCGTCGGCCGTGCATCCGGAATCGTACGCCATCGTTGAAAAAATCGGACAGAAAAATAATCGCGAAGTTAAAAATTTGTTGGGCGACAGCGCATTTCTGCGCGCGCTGAAAGCGGTCGATTATATCGATGAAAAATTCGGCGTGCCGACCGTCAGCGATATTATTGAGGAGCTCGATAAACCCGGACGCGATCCGCGCCCCGAATTTAAAACAGCCACTTTCATGGACGGCGTTGAAGATCTCAAAGATCTGCAGCCCGGTATGATTCTGGAAGGCACGGTGACGAACGTCGCCGCGTTTGGGGCCTTCGTCGATGTCGGCGTGCACCAGGACGGCCTTGTGCATATTTCCGCGCTGTCGAATAAATTCGTCAAGGACCCGCGTGAAGTAGTGAAGGCCGGCGCTATCGTCAAAGTGAAAGTGTTAGAAGTCGACGTCGCGCGCAAACGCATCGGTTTGACGATGCGGCTCGATGATGCGCCTGGCGAAAAAGCGCACGGCGCGCGAGCGCCGGAACGCAACGCCGCTAAGACGATCGATAAATTGCGGCGAGAGAATCAAAAGCAGCCGACGGCCAACGGCACCTTGGCGCAGGTTTTCGCAGCAGCGCAGACCAAGAAAAATAATCGCCTGTGATTTTAAAAGTTACGCCTGCGCTGTCAGCCGCCAGTACGCGACAGCGCGCCTTTATTTAAGAGTTCTTGAATCTGTTCGAGTGAGGTCGGCTTCGAAAAGAAATAACCCTGTCCAATATCGCATTGGTTGGATGCCAGAAAATCCGCTTGCGCAGCCGTTTCCACGCCTTCGGCAACCACTTGAAGTTGCAGCTTATGCGCCATCGCAATGACGGCCGCAGTGATTTCACGATCGTCGTTATCCACCAGCATGTCGCTGATAAAACTTCGATCTACTTTCAGCTCATCGACCGGCAGCATTTTCAAATAGCTTAGAGATGAGTAGCCGGTACCGAAATCGTCGATCGATAACATCAGGCCGAGTTGTTTCAATTGATTCAGCCGCTCTATGTTTTCCTCGGCATTTTCGATCAACGAGTTTTCGGTGATTTCCAACTTGAGAAGACCGGGATCGATGCGATTGCTGCGCAATTGCCATTCGAGCGTTTCCACTAAATTGTTATCGCGCAATTGTCGCGGCGATAAATTCACCGAAATGGTCAGCGCTCGCATCGATCGCTGCAATGAGCCCAAGTCGCGGCACGCGTAGGCAATCACTTGCGTGCCCAAATCGATAATCATGCCGTTGTTTTCCATGATGCCGATGAATCGATCCGGATAAACGATGCCTTCGAGCGGATGCTGCCAGCGCACCAGCGCTTCAACTCCGACGATTTGCATCGAGCGCAAATCGACCAGCGGCTGATATTGCAAAAAGAATTGGCGTTTGTCGAGCGCTTCGCGCAGTTCGCCTTCGAGTTGCAGCAACCGATTCGTCTGCTGATTGATTTCTTCGGTAAAAAAGTAATAGCCGTTGCGCCCGCGCTTTTTCGCCTGGTACATCGCCATGTCGGCATTTTTCAACAGCTGATCCGGATCGAGTCCGTTTTCGGGAGCGATAGCGATGCCGACGCTCGATGTCACCGTGATTTCGGTCAGCGCCACCGTGATTGGAATATGCAAGGCCTTGCATATTTTTTCCCCCAGACGCAATACCGATTCGGTGTTATCGATATGTTTCAGCAACACGGTAAATTCATCGCCGCTAAGCCGCGCCACGGTGTCGGTGCCGCGCGTATTTGCAACCAGCCGTGCCGCCACTTCCTTGAGCAATTCGTCGCCGATATCGTGACCGAGCGAATCGTTGACGCGTTTGAAATTATCCAGATCAAAAAATAAAACGGCAAATTTTTCCTGCGAGCGTTCGTGCTCGCGCATTGCCTGCTCCAAATGATCCAAAAATAAACGACGGTTAGCGAGCCCGGTTAGATGATCGTACAACGCCATGTGTTCGAGTTCTTGCGCGCGCCGATTGATCTCAAGCGACATCTGCTCCAAGCGATTGGATAAATCGGCCGCAGAATCCTCCAGCACATCGAGTTCATCGCGCATAAAGTGACGAATCAGTCCGCGCTTGCCCGCCGGCAATGTTAAAAAATCACCGCTGGCGAGCTGCGGCAGTATTTCCGCCTGTTTTTTTATACGGCGCATCGGTGCCCACAAAATAAATAGCAACAGCGCTTCGGAGGCGACCATGCCGATACCGGCGGCGATCAAATTTTGCCTGATGTGCCCATTGATGGTGTTGCGCTGTGCGGAAATATCTTCGATCAGCACCAATAACGTATCGGTGCTGCGGTCCGCGCGGCTGTCGATCGGGATCGCGTGCAGATTAAAAAAATGTTGATTGTCGGCCTTGAACCAGCCGCCGGCGAGCAATTGCGCGCGATTTAAATTGCGTTCGGCAATTTGCAGCAATTCGCTGTCGCGTTGGCGATTGGTGGCCGCAACGATGTCGTAACCCCAATGCGTCGGCGCGCTCGCCCGCTCGGTTTTGCTCAGCAATACGCCGCCATCGACATTGCCGCGCGAAAACTCGATGATGAAATCAGCGATCGATGCCTGCAGCATTAAAACGTGCAAATCGCCGCCACGCAGTAACACCGGTACCGCGGCGATTAGTAGACAGCTCTGCTGGCAACGCACCACGGTGGCGGGTTCCGCGCTCGCGGCAACCGCTTGCGCCAACGCTGCGTCATCGGCCTGCAATGGCACCGCGCCGAAAGATTTCAACGCATGTCCTTTTGCATCGAAAATAACAGCCGACTCCAGTCCCCAATTCAATTGTAAAATATCCCAATTATTTTCCAGGTGGGTGGATAGTTCGCTAACGACGCTTTTTTCGTCGCCGGCGTTGAGGGCGAGGCTTTCGCCAAGATTTTGTAAATTGGCTCTGGCCTGCTTGAGCAGACTATTGAAAAAATTGGTCGAGCGCGCTACCGAACGCTGCAGTTGAAATTCGAACTGTTGTTTGAGATTCACATAGCCGAGGTATGCCAGGCCGGCATTGGCGACCAATAAAAGTAATGTCAGCCAGATCGCGACCTTCCACTTTAGGCTGACAAAATGGCGACTCGATTTATCGCCGTAGCGGATGAAATTTTTTTCCGTCATCGATCGGTCAATCCATTGCTGCACCGGTTTATGTCTATTCGCTTGCTATTTACGCTTTTGCTTAGAAGCGATACGAAAATTCAAGCGCCAGCATCTGCCAATACTTGGCCGCATTGTTCAGAGCGGAGTTATCCGCGGGCGATAACCACGCGGTGCCTTCTATATAGTGGTATTCGGCACTGATCATCGCGTTGCTGTTGACGTCGAAGCGAACTCCTAAATTGTAGTCGTGCGCGAAATTTGCATAGGCCTTTCTGCCGGTAAGGGCGGCGTAGTCGTTGCCGCTGTGATCGTGCCGATCCCAATATAAATTGTCCCAGCGCGTATAAATAGACCACTGCGCGTCGAGCCGGCGCGTCGCCTGCAAATAATACGCTTGCGGATGAAATCCCTGCTCGAATAGATTCGAGTTCAGCCGCGCATCAATTTGCCCATATTCGCCGGTAAAGATCCACTGATCGAGGCTGTACTGCAGCGAGGCGAGCCAGTAGACGAGCTTAATTTCAATATCCGTCGACAGCATCGGCGCCAATGCCTGCCGATAATCGACGCGCACATCGCTTCTGCTGAACGAGGCCTGCCATTCGCCGCCGCTGCTCTGGTATAGCAGACGGCCGACCGTTGATGTATGCCCGCTGACGTTGGATATATCGCCAGGCAAAAAGCCAAAAACGGAGCGCACAGTTTTTTCGTCGATGCGCGGCTGACCGACGCCGAATTCGGCTGTCCATTGGCCCGCCTTATTCGTAAATAGCTCGCCGTAAACCAAGGCGCCATCGCTGGATAGCTCTAAATCGCGCGCGGTATCGGGATAGGCCGATTGCGGCATATAAATCGATGGCCGGGTAAAAGCGACATCGCGCGTTTCGTTATACAAGCCGATCGGTACCTTGAAGCGGCCGCCGCGTATGCCGGAAATAAAGGAGGGATCGGTAAAAAATTGGTAATCGAGAAATGCGTAGTCGACACTGCCACCTTCACTTTGACTGCCGGTATGGCGGTATAGCACTTGTCCGGCAGCGCGCAGATTCGGCCGCAAACGCGCCGATGCATTGAAATCGATTTCGGTAAATTTCAAACTAGCGTTGTCGTCGCTGTTGCCGTAAAAATTATTGTCAGAGGTATAAATTACCCCTTGAGTGAGTGCGCCGTGCATTTGCCAATCGGTATCGCTTGCGTATGCGCAAGCAGCGAGCATGATTCCCGTGCTGATACCCAGTGCGCACTTACTGCGCAATTTCAATGATCGATACCGATTCATCTACCGATTCCTTATTGAGATAACCGATGGCACCGGGTGTCGTCGCCACCCGCTGCAACATCTCATGTACGTTGTTCACCACGATGGGCGCTTGACCGCCGCCGGAAAATAGCAGTCGATCCCAATTGCGACGCAAGCTGTAGGGCAGCACGCCCAGCACGGTGCGGCAAAATTGCTGATGCAGCGGATTTTCATCGCGAAACACAAAAATGGTGAGCGGCTGGCCGTCGGGCCAGGATTGCAGGGTCATGCCGAACGCGGCCCGCAACGTCTTGCGTTCGAACGGGTGGGTGGCCTCACCGGGGTTCACGATTGCGACGGTGGTATCGGCATAAAGCGACGCAGAAAGACTCAACGCCAGCCACAAGCACAGCCGCGCGGATGATAATCGCAAAAATGATAATGCCTGCGTGCTCGGTACATAGCCGCTCGGCGAGCTAAGGCAAAACAAATACAAGTTCATCGAGGCGGCAAATGGCTCTTAATATTATTAATGCGCTCTGCAAGCGCAACCGCGACACTTGCTGAAACCTGACAATAACGATAAACGAGCTGTAAGGTTAGACACGCCGTTGAGCGGGCGCAAATCTGTGACGACTCTTTTTACCATTGTTATTTTTTATGCTAAAGACTGTGCTTTGTTAACTTGCTGGTAATTAAGCTGCAACCAACGCAAGATAAATCAATACTTCCGCGATCTGTTGCGCGGCGCCCAGACAATCGCCGGTGTAACCACCGATGCGACGCTGCATATAACGTCCAAAACCCCAGCGCCATAACAGCAGCGCCGCAATAATCAACGTCGATTGCAACGGCGATAAAAATAACAGCAATGGCGCTATTGATAAACCGGCAAGCAGTAAATCGTTGCGATTAATTTGCGTGGCTAACGGTTTTACTTTACTGCTGTCGTCATCGCGCACATAGACAAAGTTGTACAAATAACTGATCGCCAGTAAGCGGCTGCAGGCGTGTCCGAATATTAGCGCGATGACAATTCGCGGCGACGCTGGTACGAGCGCTTGGGCGAGCGTAAATAAACTCAAAAATTTAAGCGCAAGCAGCAATACTAAGCCGATCGCCGCATAACTGCCGATGCGCGAATCTTTCATGATCGCCAAAACTTGCTCGCGTCGCCAGCCGCCGCCAAAACCATCGCAGCTGTCGGCAAAACCATCTTCGTGAAACGCACCAGTGAGCAATACCGTTGCCGTCATCGACAACGCCACGGCGATACCAGTGGGCCAAATTTGGATAGCAATTAAATAAGTCAGCGTAGCGCAAGTGCCGACCAGCGCGCCAATCAACGGAAAATACCGTGCCGCCGCGTTGAGATTCGCCGGTGTATGCGGTGTGGTAGCGGGAATTGGAATACGGGTTAAAAATGCCAGGGCGATTAACAGCAAATCGCGTTCGCGGCGCCAGTTCGGCATAGGGAATACTCAAAAATTCGATCGGCTATTTTGCGCGAATAGGTTGCGCGCGCAAAGCTTTAATAATTCAGGCTAGCAGTAGTTCGTTTTTTATAAGAAGTGATTAATTTTATTTTGAATGCTCGCCACGGAAGTCCTGAAAAAGCGAACCCCTTCCGGCGCCTCATGCTCTGCTACAGCGTGCCTTTAAAAAAACACTTAATTAGCGTTTCCTTAAAAAGATAAAAATAAAAAGAGAGAGGACAAACGTCCTCTCTCTGTAAACGAAGCGCTGAGATTATTGCACCGCAATACGTTTCGGTTCCGCTTTTGGTATTTTCGGAATGTATAAGTCGAGCACGCCATGATTGCTTTTCGCCTCGATGTGATCGAGATCGGCATCTTCCGGCATACTGAATTCGCGCAGGAACGAACCGTAAAAACGCTCGGAGCGTTTTTGCTCTTTGTCCTCATGCGTAGTAGTGCGCGTGCCGCGGATGCTCAGAACGCTGTTGTGTGCAGTGACTTCGATTTGCTCGGGTTTAATGCCCGGTAAATCGACGGAAACGTGGTAACCTTCCTTATCTTCATGGATATCGACGGCAGGCGACCACGTCGTATTGCTCAACGAATTTTCGCCATTGCTGCCCAATGTTGGAAACACGCGGTTATCGAATACACGGTTCAATTCATTGAGCAGTGCAAACGGATTGCGGGTGATCAGATTCATGGTATTCCTCCTCCACATATAAGAATTAATAAAACGGAAATATTTCGCGGCGACGATCATGTCGTTTCGTACCGCTGCGAGGCTATGCTCGCGTCACGCTGGAAAAATAGGGCTGAGCTCGATAATTACAAGGGGGAGTCGACAATCGATAAGAAGATTTTTTTCTGATGATTGATATTTTAATGCCAACGTTGCCTGCGTTTGGTACGGTGGCGGGCTTTTGTTAATAAAGCGTTTATGCAATAGCTAAGATCGACAGCAACGTTCAAGCTGCTGTCGAAGTCTGCACCGATAGGTGTTCTCGCGTAGCGCGATAGAGTTAAAATGCAACCATGACTTCCCAGTGGCCTCCCTCCAGTTTGCGCGACCGCTTCGGGCGGCAGGTGACCTATGTGCGCCTGTCCGTGACCGACCGCTGCGATTTTCGCTGCGTGTACTGCATGGCGGAGGAAATGACTTTTTTACCACGCGCACAGGTGTTGTCGCTGGAGGAGCTGGCGCTGATCGGTCGCGCCTTTGTTGAGCTCGGCGTCAGCAAGATACGTCTCACCGGCGGTGAACCGTTGGTGCGCAATAATGTTTTGCAACTCGTGAGCGACCTGGGACGACTGCCGGGGTTGCGTGAGTTGGCGTTGACCACCAATGGTAGCCGCCTGAGCCATTGCGCCGCCGATTTGCGGGCCGCCGGGGTTGATCGCATCAATATCAGTTTGGACAGCCTGCAACCGCAACGCTTTCGCGAAATTACCCGTTTCGGCAAGTTAAGCGATGTGCTTGAGGGTATCGACGCGGCACATCGCGCCGGATTTGAGCGGATTAAATTGAACGCGGTGATTATGCAGGGCCGCAACGATGACGAGGTCATCGATCTGGTCGATTTCTGCCGCGACCGGCAGCTCGACATTGCATTCATCGAAGAGATGCCGCTCGGGCATATCGACGAGCATAACCGCGGTCTGAGCTTTTGTTCGAGCGACGCCGTGCGCGCGCAAATCGAAGCGGTCTATCCGTTAACAGAAACCAACGACAGCAGCGGCGGGCCATCGCGATATTATCGAATGGCCGACAGCGCCATCCGCGTCGGTTTTATTTCTCCGCACAGTCACAACTTTTGTCATCTGTGCAATCGCGTTCGCGTCACGGTGGAGGGACGTCTATTGCTGTGTCTCGGCAACGAGCATTCGACCGATTTACGCGCGGTGCTGCGTGAAAGCGGCGGAGATATTGCAGTGCTCAAAAGCGCGATTGTAGCGGCGATGGCGCTTAAGCCGGAGCGTCACCATTTCGATTTAAATACCGAGCCTCAAATCGTACGCTTTATGAATATGACCGGTGGTTAACAATTATCTGTTCCAGCGAAAACAATAACGGCAGACGAAGATAAAATGGCCAATTGGAATTATCGTGTCATTCGCAAAACCTGTCCGAAGGCGGGCATGGTCACGTATCAAGTGCACGAGGTTTATTACACCGAGGACGGCGGCATCGATTGCTGGACACAGCAGCCGGTGGAGCCGCTCGGCACCAGCGAAGCGCAATTGCGCAATGACGTGCATGCTTTTCTCGCGGCTTTTCGCAAGCCTGTGCTCGAAGAAAAATTGGTGCTGGGGCAATTGCAATTGGTCGAAGAAAAAATCGAGCGCGTGGAGGATGACGATTTGCGCCGCGATTATAAAAGCCGCGCCAGCCGCGCCAGCGGTTATTTATTTCAAATGTTGGGCAATCATCTACTGCTCAAGCAGAACAAGGAATTGTGCGCTGCATACGACAAAATCGATCGCGCGCTGACGCAATTGTGCGATGCGCTCGCACTGCCGGGGGCAAGAAAAAAAGTTGGCTAGGAAGAGAAAAAAGAGGCAGCTTGCGCTGCCATAAGATCACACAACGTGAGGAGGAAAACTAATCCCGCATCGCACAATTACCACAGTGTGCGGGTCAATTCGTTCAGTGGTGCACCCAAGCCATGTAGCCACAGGTTTCAATGTCATCGTCGCTGACATCGTCTGCCAGCACCGTTGAATCCAACAGATCGGCATTCAGGCAGCCGAGATGGCTGAAATCCGCAATCGGTTTCGCGGCCAGATCGTAATCGTGCGGCAACGATTGCTCCACCGGCATCAAATACGACTGGTATTCCTCGTAGACTACGCCGTAATGTTTCATCGCAGCGGTATAGCCGTGTTCGTAACCGTGGATGGCATCCGATGAAATTTCGGATACGCAACCATTGAAAGAAGTTGGTGCGGCTGCAACCTGCAATGCGCCATCAGGAAGCGCGCTCTGCTCCGGTAAAATCGCAGTCAGTTCCGGTTGAGTGCCATTACCGCGGGCGCTTAAACCACAGTTATCACGTACTCCAGTCATTTTTAATCCTCATTAAGCCGCAGAATCCATTATCTTTTCTGCTTGTACAGGATTGCATCCAAAAATCGTATCGTCGCGCTTGGCGGATGTCATACCGAGCCACTGACGAGTAATGCTGTAATGATTTACGAAGTCTCCGTCAGGACTGTTGCAAGGATGTGACCAACTTTGTGGTGCTTATTTTATTGCAGTGTTTATTTGCTATCTGTTGTGCTGTTTTCATTGCTTCGTTCCGCGCAAAAAACTTCCGGTATAGCCCTGTCTTTTTTTGGCGGTAGCGACACCGTTCGCTACACTGAATCGACCATGCTGTTGAGTTTTCCATGTCAGCTTCTTCCTCGCTAGAAATTATGATCGATGCGGTCTTGGCCGGCAGTGCCCCGCTGCCGGACGAATTATTACTGCACGCCTTGCCCGGCGATAATGCGCACTCCGGCGGTGCCATCGCGACACTGTTCTGGGCGAAATGGCGGCGCCAGTCCGGTCTGCATGATCAGTTGCTTGCTGCGCTCGATCCGCTGGCGCAGGCTTTGACCCTACTGCCAGCGGCGCAATGGATCGCCGCGCCACAACATCCCGTGTGGCAGTTGTTGGAACTGTTGCAGAGCAGCGGCGCCGGCTATCAACCCGAGCTCGGACGCGCCGGCGAAAAACTACTGGCCGACTTAGCGTCGATTTTCAACCACCTGAAGACCGGCGATTGGAGCGGCGCCACGGCATTCGCTTCGTCGCAATGGCGGCAGGAGCAAAGCCGTTTACAGCGTTTGGAGCAAAGGTTGATCGACGGTGAGCGCGGCTTACTGCGCAATCGTCGCGCGCAACAGCAGGCAGCGCGGGTGCTCAATCGCGCGATAGCGGGGAAGCATCTGCCCGCCGCAATGGCGGTCTACTTGCAGGATGTGTGGTACCGCGAGCTGCAGTGGAGCCTGCTGCACTTCGGCGAAGACAGCGCGGCATGGCAGCGCCGTACCAAGCTGACGATGCGGCTGATTGAATCGCTGCAGGACCCGGGCGATGATCTCGAGCGACGTCAGCATTTATATGCATTGATTCCGGAAATCGGCGGCGAATTGCGCGCGGTTCTCGGTGAGCACACGCCCGATGCCGATGCGCTGGAGCGGCAGTTGGCGCTGATTGAAAAACACCATTTGGCGCTATTGAAAGGTCAGCCGCTGCCTGCCGCACCCTGCGCATTGATCACCAATAACGATCCTTGGTCGGATGCGGCGACCACTATCAGCCGCGATTTATTGCAACAGGTGACCGCGCTCGAATTGGGCAACTGGTTTTTATTGCGCGACAGCAACGAAGAGAGTCGGATCAAGCTGGTGTTGAAGATGGACGACACCGCGCAACTATTGTTCGTAAATCGCCTCGGCGTGAAGGCGCTGCAAAAATCCTTTGAAGAGTTCGCGTATTTGCTCGCGCTTGGCAATGTGGCCGCGCTGCCGCCGCCCACTATTGCACGTCTCGTCGTGCGGCAATTGTTATCGCAATTATTGCAGCGCGGTGCGCAACAACAACGTGCGCAAATTGAAACGCAGCAGCGCGAAGAAAGCGAAGCGCTGCGTCGTCGCGAAACCAAAGAAAAAGCGATTGCCGAGGCGAAAGCGTTGGCGGAAGCACAGGCACAAGCGGTGGCTCAGGCGCAGGCCGGCGCATTCCAGCGTTCGCGCGATCAGGAACAATTGCGCCGCCGCACGCTATTGGAAGGTCATACCGATAACGCCGAACAACGCTTGCGCTATACGCGCCAAAGCGCGACATTACTGCCAGTCGGCAGTTGGGTGGAGCTGCACGATGAGATCGGCAGTGCGCAGCGGTTGAAACTGGCGGTGGTATTGCCGTCGAGCGGCAAATTGATTTTTGTCGATCGCGAAGGCGTGCGGCGCGCCGAATTCGCGCGCGATACTTTCGTTGCTCGGCTATTGGAAGGCAGCGCGCGCTTGCTCGACGAGGGACCGCAGTTCGAGGACACCCTGGCCCGCGTGGTCGACAGTTTGCGGCGCGACCGCGCCGCCCGGGAGTAAGCGATGAATGAGGCGAATCCCAGCGATAACGAGCGCCGCAGCGAGCAGCGGCTCGACGAGGGCGTTACGATTTTTGTCGAGCGCTATGCGGCTGAATTCGATAACTCGCAACCGGCGAGCATCATCGTCTGCAAAAGCATCGATATTTCCGCGAACGGTCTGCAGGTGCGCATGGATGAATCGATACCGCTCGGCACGATACTGCGTTTATGCGCGCAATTCAGCAGTGGGCGACAATCGCTCTATGTCGTTGCCGAGGTTAAATGGCAGCGCCAGGAAAACGATTCATACTGCATCGGGTTTGCGCTGTTCGAATCGGAACAGACCGATATCATCGCCTGGAAAGAATTGATTGCCGGCCGTATGACCGATTAAGTCGAATATTTTTCGACGATTATTCAAGACTCAAACTAAAACCGCCGCCGCCGCCGCTTTTACCCTGATCGTGGAATTTAATTTTCAGCCGCACGTTGTTCGGCGAATCCGCGTTGCGCAATGCTTCCTCTTGGGAAATGCGCCCTTCGCCATACAATTTAAACAGTGCGCCATCGAATGTTTGCATGCCGAGATTTTCCGATTTTTCCATTACCTCTTTAAGCGACTCAAATTCGCCGCGCAAAATCATCTCCTGAATGGTCGGCGTTCCCAGCATCACCTCGACGGCGGCGACGCGTTTACCATCTATACCTGGAATTAAACGCTGCGAAACAAAAGCGCGAATATTGGTCGATAAATCCATCAGCAATTGCGCGCGGCGCTCCTCGGGAAAAAAATTGATGATGCGATCGATCGCCTGATTGGCGTTATTCGCGTGCAAGGTAGAAATCGCCAGATGGCCGGTTTCGGCAAAGGCCAAACAATGCTCCATCGTTTCGCGATCGCGCACCTCGCCGATCAGAATCACGTCGGGCGCCTGTCGCAGCGTATTCTTCAACGCTTTTTGAAAGCTGCGCGTATCGACGCCGACCTCGCGCTGATTGACGATCGATTTTTTATGGCGATGCACAAACTCGACGGGATCTTCGATGGTGATGATATGGCCGGCGCTGTTGCTGTTGCGATAATCGATCAGCGAAGCGAGCGACGTCGATTTACCGGAGCCGGTAGCGCCGACGAACAGTACCAGTCCGCGCTTTTGCATGATCACTTCCTGCAATATCGGCGGCAGGCCAAGATCGGTGAAATGCGGAATTTCCATTTTGATATTGCGCGCAACAATTGAAATTTCGTTGCGCTGGCGAAAAATATTGATGCGAAAGCGACCAATGCCCGGTAGCGAAACCGCCAGATTCATTTCCAACTCGTGTTCGAATTCGTGGCGCTGCTCGTCGTCCATCAAACCGTAAGCAATTGTTTTAATAGCCCCGGGTGGAATGGGGTCTTTTTCCAGGGGGCGCAACACGCCCTGGAATTTGGCGCAGGGTGGGGCGCCCGTGCTCAGATACAGATCCGAACCATCTTTGCCGGCGAGAGTTTTTAAATACTCGTTGAATTCCATCGCCTCTCCTCTCCTCAACAACGCACTTCTAACAACATAGTTTTGACGACGCCTCGCGGCAGACAATAGAAATAGTTCATGAAGCGCGTCGACGCCAGCATTGAAAGCATCTCCGTGGCACAAATGCGACAAAAGCCGCGCATGAATTTTTAGTGACGCGCCGATGAATTTATCAGCGTACCCGTAAGCAGCACGATATCGCGCGAACTTCCAATAAACCGCACCTCTAATAAACTTGCGAACAGTGGATAACTCCACCAATTTCGAATAAAGAGCCGCGAATTAAAAGGTGCCTTGTTACGCTGCGGACGGGCCAGTACACTGGTCTGCCGCGCCACGATAGGTATTTCGCGCCACGATAGTTATTTGTTGCGCAGCGCATACGCGCTTACGGATCGCAATAAGAGGAGAGTGTTTTGCCTGAATCTTTACAGCAGCGCCTGGCGCAACTGTCCAGTCCGTCGATGTTGCCGCTGTTACGGCAATTGCGACGCGGCATCGAAAAAGAAAGTTTGCGCATCGATCGCGACGGCTGCCTGGCTGATACGCCGCACGCTGCGGCGCTGGGTGCGGCACTGACGCATCCGCTGATAACAACCGATTATTCCGAAGCATTGCTCGAATTCATCACGCTGGTTGCCGCCGATGTCGATGCGACAATCGATCAGCTCGATGCCGTTCATCGCTTCGTTTATACAGCGCTGCCGCACGAGGATTTGTGGACATCGTCGATGCCTTGCGTGATGGGCGCGGATTCCTCAATTCCGGTTGCGCAATACGGCAGTTCGAATATCGGGCGCATGAAAACGATTTATCGCGTCGGTCTCGGCTATCGCTACGGTCGCAGAATGCAAACGATCGCGGGTATTCACTATAATTTTTCGGTGCCCGAAGCGTTGTGGCCGCAATTTTTCGATCTGCCGCCGGGAACCGAATTGCAAGCGCACGTCACCGGCGCTTATTTCGGTTTGATTCGCAATTTTCGCCGTTATGTCTGGTTGCTGATTTATTTATTCGGCGCGTCGCCCGCGCTGTGTAAAAGTTTTCTCGATGGCAAACCGCATCGCTTGCAAGAATTCGATGAATACACGCTGTATCAACCGTATGGCACATCGTTGCGCATGGGCGATCTCGGCTATCAAAGCAATGCGCAGGAAAAACTGAAAATCTGCTACAACCGCCTCGATAGCTATATCAACACGTTAAAAAACGGCATTCTCAATCCGCACGAGGATTATCGGCGCATCGGTGTGCAAGTCGACGGCGAATATCGGCAGTTGTCGGCCGGGCTGCTGCAAATCGAAAACGAATTTTACAGTCCGATTCGGCCGAAGCGTGTCGCGCGTCAAGGTGAAACGGCGTTAACCGCGCTGGCGCATCGCGGCGTGGAATATATCGAAGTGCGCTGCATCGATATCAATCCGTATTTACCGCTCGGCATCGATGCCGAGTTGATATGTTTTCTCGATGCGTTTTTGTTATTTTGTCTGCTGCAAGAAAGTCCCGCCTGCGACGATAGCGGTCGCATCGAACTGCTCGGTAATAGCAAAACCGCGGTTAACGAAGGCCGCAAACCCGGTGTCATGCTGCAGCGTGAAGGCAAGCCGATCGAATTGCGGCAATGGGCGAATGAGTTGCTCGATCAGATTCAATCGACTGCCGCGTTGCTCGATCGCGCGCATGGCAACGATGCGCATAGTGCCAGCGTCACGCGCCAGCGTGCCAAAGTAAATGATGCCGAATTAACACCGTCCGCACGTATCTTGCGCGAATTGCGCAGCGAGCATTTGTCGTACGGACAGTTTGCGCTGCGGCAATCGCAGCAGCATGCGTTGAATTTTCGCAGCCGGCCGCTGCCGCCAACAACGCTGGCGGAATTTATCGAAATGGCGGAGCGCTCGCGCCTGGCGCAAATCGATATCGAAACCAATGATTCCATGCCGTTCGACGAATATTTATACCGTTATTTTGATCAATATCGCGCGTTGTGAATTATCTTGCACACTTTCATCTGGCGCAGGCGCGCGATGGCTGGATCGTTGGCGCACTGTTGGGCGAATACGTTAAAGGTCCGTTGCGCGGTGAGTGGCCCGCAACATGGGAGCAAGGGATGCGACTGCATCGGCATATCGATGCGGTGAGCGATCAACACCCGCTGCGCCTGCAATTTGCACGCGCGCTGCCGACGCAATACCGACGCTATGCCGGCATCGTGCTCGATGTGTATTGCGATCATTGGCTCAGTTTGCACTGGCGAAATTTTTATAGTGAAACGCTGCCGCAATTCGCGCGCCGCGTCTATGCACTGCTGGAACAGCACATAGCGCAATTGCCTGCGCCTGCGGCGCGTATGGCGCGGCGTCTGGTCGATCACGACGTGCTTTGTATTTACGATGATTGGAACACCATTGCCGCGGTGCTGGCGCGGATCGGCCAACGTCTGCGCTATGCTAATCCGCTGCATCGCGCAGGCGAGGAATTATTACCTTATCGCGCGCAGGCGGAGGAGATATTTCTGCAGCTTTATCCGCAGCTAATCGCCGATTGCAGCGCGTATCAATGTTGAATCACAAAATTGGTGAACAATAAATCCCCCACCAATTTTTTGTGCTCTTCCGTTTCCAGTACCTTCTGTACCGCCGACAAAGCATCCTGTCGCAATTGCTCCTTGCCTTGCATCGTCGCCAGATTATCTTCGCTTTGCCGGCTGAACAGCATAACCAGTTCGTGCCGAATATGCGGCATATGGTGCATGACCAGGCTGCTTGCTTCCGCGTCTTTGTCGAGTCGCAGCGAAATTTCTACTTTCAAAAAGTGAATCGGCCCGGGTCCGCCGTAGTTAGTGATCAATGCCGGTTTGATTTCGAAATATTCGCTGCTGACAGAGGCCTTTTCGCCTTCGGCCTCTTCGCTCGCATAGGCGCCGGTAATTACAGCAATGGATATCAGTAGCAGTCGAATAATAAATAGCCGCATCGCGATTCGGTCCCGGGGTAATGACAGCAAAAAAACGCTATTGAAATGCAATATCACTAGTGTAGCGATGAATTGAGTTCGCGAAAGCTTGAGCCTCCCATCGCGTTCGCCTACTGTAGGCGCACCAATTACTGGAGCTGAATTTATGCCCGCGTTAATTCCGCCGCGCACATTGTTTTTCGCCATCGTAATAATCATTGCAGTATTGTTCGGCATTGCGTTGTACACGCAATATGTCGGCGGTCTCTCGCCGTGTCCGCTGTGCATGACGCAACGTTTTTTTTATATTCTCACCGCGCTGATTGCGTTGGCGGCCGCGCTACACAATCGCGGCGTGCGCATCTATGGCGGTTTGGTCGCGTTGAGCGCAGTGGCGGGCGCCGCCGTTGCCGGCCGTCAAGTGTGGCTACAGCATTTGCCGCCAAGCGAAGTGCCGGCGTGCGGCCCCAGCCTTGAATATATGTTGCAAACGCTGCCGTTCGGCGCAGTGCTCACCCAATTATTGAAAGGCGATGGCAATTGCGCGGTAGTGGATTGGCGTTTGTGGGGCCTGAGCATGGCGGAGTGGTCGTTATTCTGGTTTGTCGTGCTCGCAGGTATTAGCGTGTGGCAGATGACCCGTCGAACGGCATCGCAACGGTAATTCGTTAATTAAATAATTTCAATAAAGACACATCGTTACGTATTGCTCTTAAACCAATACTTGCATATATTGGTCCGGCAGCACCAGCCTTAAAGTAAGATCGGCTGGAATATTGATTCAAACAGTAACGAGAACCGCTGTGACGGTAGTATGCTACCGCTGTAAGCCGCCTAAATATTTTTGCTTGTATAAGGCGTCTGCTGTGGGTCATACCTCACCGTACTTTCGCACTTTCATGGGGTCGAGACCATGCTGGAACATTGTGATATCAAAGAACGCTGGAGCGGCGTCGATAAACTGGTGGAACGTTGGCTTGATGAGCGCCAGTCCCTTATCGTGCAATTTTGCGCACTGAGCGGCGTGCACGAATTATCCGGCAATAATACGAGCCGCACTCGGTTGCAGAAATTTTGTCAATTGTTGCTCGATTACGTTTCAGCCGGTCATTTTGAGATATTTTACGAATTGGTGCGCGAGGCCGAAGCGTTTGCCGATGGCAGCGCGGAAATTGCACAAGGATTGATTCCCGATATCAACGGCACTACGCATCGCGCGCTCGATTTCAACGATAAATATGCGGAAGCAGCGCAGGCCCCGATCGCCAGTTTGGCGCGCGATTTATCGGAGCTGGGTGAAATATTGGCGGAGCGCTTCGATGGCGAAGATCAATTGATTCGCGCCACGCACTCCTGTCATCGCGAGCACGTCGCCTAATTTCTCTGCCAGAGTTTGCGCCGTCAGCTTGTAAGCGCCTCCAATAAAAAAGCCCGCTACTGCGGGCTTTTTTATTTCATCGAATTGGCTATCGATTATTTCTTTTCCGGTTTTTTGATATCGAGCAATTCGACTTCGAAGATCAACGCCTGATTCGGGCCGATCACACCGCCGGTACCGCCGGGACCATAGGCTAAATCGGACGGAATGAATAGCTCGAACTTGGAGCCTACCGGCATCAACTGCAGTGCTTCGGTCCAGCCGGGAATGACGCCATTCACCGGGAAAGTCACCGGCTGACCGCGTTTGTAGGAGCTGTCGAATTCAGTGCCGTCGATCAACGTGCCCTTGTAATTCACTTCGACCGTGTCGTCAGCCTTCGGCTTGGCGCCTTTGCCCTCGGTAACGATCTTGTACTGCAAACCGCTGGCGGCGGTCTTGATCCCCTCTTTCTTGCCGTTCTCGGTCATGAAAGCTGCAGATGCGGTTTTATTTTTTTCGCCTTGCGCTTTTTGCTCTTCTTCACGTTTGGCCATCAGTTTCTGACCGAATGTTTGAATCGTGGTTTTGATTTCGTCTTCGGTCATCAGTGCTTTGTCACCGCTAATCGAAGCCTTGAGCCCGGCTGTAAATGCATCGATATCGACGTTGAAGTCCTGCTTGAAGCGTTTGCCTTCCATCAAGCCGATACCGTACGAGACCTTTTGCTCGTCGGTTTGGAGTTTCAATTCTTTCTTTTCAACTTTGGGCTGACAGCCTATTAAAGCCGTTGCGATGGCGGCGCAGAGGATTAGCTTGGTACGCATGAAGATTCCTTAGGGTTGTTAGTGATTGCGAAGACGCATGCGGTCGTGCAAAGTTCCGTGTGAAGTGTAGTTGCCGCGCTGGCGGTTTCAATGCGGGCGACAGTGTACTACCGCCTGAGCTGGCTTGAACAGCATCGAGGTGCGCCCGCGCCAAATCCATCACGCTGGCACGGCGCGCAACTTTAGCGGCCTAGTATTACCATTCGGTGTCGGTTATTGATGTCTATAATGTTTTTCAGCGTTCTAATCTGGATTATCGGAAACAAGTTTGTATAATCAGACTGATCTAAATTTCATCAGGGCTCAGGAAAAACGGATATGGCGAGCAAAAAAAAATCCCCCGCAAAGAAGGTCGGCAGCTCGATTGCCGAAATGGAAAAGCAGCTGGCCGCGCTGAAAACGAGCTTGCAACAGGCGCTGGCTAAAGAGACTGCGAAAAAACCTGCGAAAAAAGCCGCAGTTAAACCCGACACCAAAAAGTCGACCGTCGCGAAAAAAGCGCCGACAAAGAAAACGGTCGAGAAAGAGGCGCCCGCGAAAAAAATAACGCCGGCGGTGAACGCCGACAAGGCGCCGCTAAAAAAACCGGTAGCCAAAAAGCCAGCCGCAGCGAAACCTGCAGCTGCGGCACCTAAGCCGGCAGTCGCGGAAAAACCGGTACCGGCAAAACCGATAGCTGAAAAGCCAGCAGTTGAAAAACCCGCAGCGCCGAAAGTATTGGTGCGAAAACCTAAACCCGCGATTGCAAAACCGGTTGCGCCGGTGGCACCGAAACCGGTAGCGAGCGAGCCGAAGCCGGCCGTTGCGTCGGTTCCGCCGCCTGCACCAAAACCG
>DASXYH010000163.1:0-7334 GCA_036502545.1 Spongiibacteraceae bacterium | reverse complement strand
TTCCCGATGATGCGGAAAAGCGCAATGCGGTATTGTTTTCGGCAGCATCCGGAAAAGATTTGCAATTTTTCCCGCAATATTATCAACCTTATGAAACGGCGCTAGCACAAATTTTAAAACGCAGTGATTCGATAGCATCGTTACAGACGAAAAAACCTGCCGCTGCACAGCGCTTAAAAATGGAAATAGATAAAACAGGTTTGCAAGAAGACCGCCTTCGTATATTACCGGTACATAGCCGATTTGGATTTTGGACCGCATTAATCGACGCCGAGGATGGCAAGCCGATTCAATATCTGCCACTGGATATTGATACCTTGTGATTTTTTACCCAAGCAATGCGAGTGTCGATTTCACAGTCAAAGCACAGTCAAAGGATCAGACTCCTTGATCCTTAAATTAGCGATCATCGCGGTCGTGTCGATCGTCATGATCGCGGTCATGATGATCACTGTGGTCACCCGATCGGTCATGGCCTTGATCGTGATGTTCCTCTTGATGGTTATAGTGTTTTTGTTCGTGGCGATCCCAATACCCTTGATGGAAGCGCCAGCGTTCGCCCTCATGATCCCAATGCGCGGGACGATATTCGTAGCCGCGCCGCGCCGGCGCCCAATGCCCGTCATGCCATGCGTGGCGATGACCGTCCCAGCCCCAAAAACCGCCAATCCAAACGTACCCATCGCGCGGGCCCGGTATCACCTCGTAACGCGGTTCGGGCGGAGGAATACCGATTTCAAGATTCACATTGACATCGGCGCGCGCGGTGACACTAAAGCCCGCAGTCAGCGCGGATGTAACCAGTACTGCAAAAAGAATTTTTCTCGCGTTCATAATTCATCGATTCCTGCTTTTGTTTGAAGTTTCAAATTATTATAGCTAGGCCTTCATCATTGCATGCTGGGGCCCACCCGCCGCACCGCTCGTCGCCAATCGTGCATGCGCTGCTCGGCTTCATCGCGCGAAATTATTGGCTCGAATACGCGTTCGCTGCGCCAATGCGCGGCGATTTCATCGATATTTTTCCATATACCGGCGCTGAGTCCGGTGAGATATGCTGCGCCAAGCGCGGTCGTTTCGGTGATTTGCGGACGCACCACCGGCACGCCTAATAAATCGGCTTGATGCTGCATCAATAAATCGTTCGCCGCTGCGCCGCCGTCGACGCGCAATTCGCGAATCGATGTGCTCGCGTCCTGCTGCATCGCAAATAATAATTCCGCCGATTGATAGCCGATCGCTTCGAGTGCGGCGCGCGCGATATGCGCACGTGTCGAGCCGCGCGACAAACCGAAAATTCCACCGCGCGCATGCGGGTCCCAATACGGCGAGCCGAGACCGGTGAAGGCCGGCACGAAATACACGCCGCCGCTATCGGGAACCGATAGCGCGAGTGCTTCGATTTCCGCAGAACTTTGAATAATGCCAAGACCATCGCGCAACCATTGCACCACGGCGCCACCGATAAATACACTGCCCTCCAACGCATACGCTTTCGTATTATTGAGTTGCGCCGCACTGGTGGTGAGCAAGCCGTGATTCGATGCGCAGGCATTCGCGCCGGTTTGCATCAACATAAAACAGCCGGTGCCATAGGTGTTTTTTACCATACCGGGTGCATGACATGCCTGGCCGAATAACGCCGCTTGTTGATCGCCGGCGACTCCACCAATTGCAATCGGCGCGCCGAATAATTCGGTGGCCGTGTGGCCGAATAACGCGCTCGATGGCAATACTTGCGGCAACAGCGCAGCGGGAATATCGAGCAGCGCGAGCAATTCGTCGTCCCAACAATTGCGATGAATATCGAACAATAATGTGCGCGCCGCATTGGTGACATCGGTGGCGTGCAATTCACCGCGCGTCAATTGCCACAGCAGCCAGGTATCGACAGTACCGAACGCGAGTTCGCCGGCCTGCGCGCGTTTACGCGCATTGGGAAAATGATCGAGCAGCCACGCGAGTTTCGTTCCGGAAAAATACGGATCGATGATTAAACCGGTGCGCTCGCGAAATAATTCTTCATAATTTTTTTCTTTTAATCGAGCGCATAATTCCGCTGTGCGGCGATCCTGCCAGACGATAGCGTTGCCGAGCGGCACGCCGCTGCGCCGGTCCCACAGCAATGTCGTTTCGCGTTGATTGGCGATGCCGATGGCGGCGACATCGCGCGCGGTAATTCCCGCGTCCAGCAGTGCCTTGCGCGCAACGGCGAGCTGACTCTGCCAAATATCATTGGGATCGTGCTCGACCCAACCGGGCTGCGGATAAATCTGCCGGTATTCCTGCTGCGCAATGCTGCGGATAACCGCATCCTGATCGAACACGATAGCGCGCGAGCTGGTAGTGCCCTGATCGAGCGCGAGAATGTAGCGCATGACAACCTCCGCCGGATTGTTATTGTTCGGCATTATTTAATCATAGAAGCAGCGCAGCCTACTTCGCTCGCTTTGTCTTTGTCTTTTTGCCGGATGTATTGAGTTCGATTGCGGCATGGATAAGCGCTTTGAATGCGTCCGCATCGACCTCTTCTCTTTCATGAATGTCGATCGCGCGCCTGACTTTTCCGTCGAGACTCGAATTAAAAAGTTTCGCCGGATCGTTTAATGAAGCCCCTTTGGCAAAGGTCAACTTGACTATCGACTTGTAAGACTCGCCGGTGCAGATAATCCCGTCGTGCGACCATACAGGAGTGCCCATCCATTTCCACTCTTCGACAACATCCGGGTCCGCCTCTTTAATGAGCTTGCGCATTCTACTCAAGGTTTTTCCGCGCCAATCTCCAAGCTCGGCGATTTTTTTATTGATCAACTCAGATGCTGATTGGCCATCGATTGAATCGGATTTTTTCATGCCCTCCTCCTACAGAATTAAATCGAACGCGAAAAATTCGGTAAGCGTCAGATTTAGTCTGAACTTTTACGCGTAATTATTTTTACTGCGGGCTTTCTTTGGGATAACAATCGCTTGTTATGAACATTGGTCATTAGTTTGGCTCAAGATTAGGTCATAGATATTTTTGTAAATTTCATCAGAAAAATTATATTTGCCTCCCATTTTTTTTGGAAGTAGCTCAGGATACTGCTTCCAAATTGGGGCCAGAATTTCAATGTAAGCTTCGCCCATTACTTTTCCAAATTTCTTGCAATATTCGCTGAATTCATCGGGCGATAGTTTTCCTCTCAATTCATTAAGGAATGAATCAAGAATAAAGCTCGATTGGGTTACAACCGATGCAATTCTTTCCGCAATCTCTTGATTCAAAGCTCGGCATCCTCTTGCTCATGACGATAAAGCTCAGGGCGCGCGCGTTTCGCGCGTCGATCCTACAGCGCCTTGTTGGGCATACGTTGCGACGAAGTTACTGACATGCTGAACAACACTCGGTGCAAAAAGAATATTATGTCCCAGGTTGGGCAACACAAACTCGCGTGCATCTATGCCGAGCGAGCGAAGCGCTGCATGGTATTTATGTGTGTACTCAGGAGGAGCCACATCATCGTTTGCGCCGACTAACATATCGACCCTTACCGAAGGGTTAACCTGAGCCACGAGGTCTAGGGGAAATAGACTTCGAACCGGCCGCTTCCAGCCGGGAAAATCGCTTTCACGCTGCATTCGCTCTCGCCAGGAAACCGGATCGCAACCGCATGCAACCAATACCGCAGCATCTGCGCTCTTTGGTTTTCTGCCCAGTAGATTCGCGGCAATTGTCGCGCCTCCAGAATGGCCTATCAATATCACTGCGCGAGCAGCATAGAGCGATCTAAGCTGTTCCGCTGCTGCGCCAATGGCATCTACGACTTCGGGAGTATAGTTATCCCCGGTTGCGAGGAACTCTTCGCCGTCCGAATGATCGCTGTACGGATCTGTATACGCCGGACGAAGTATCCCGACTGCAACGACGTCATCAATCTTGCCGGCAATCATCTGGGCAAATTCATACTGGTATTTCGGTGATGGTTGCGGAAGATCACCATGCAGGACAATGACAATCAAGGGGTGAGCGCTCAAGTGATCGCTTTTATAGACGACGGATTTCAGCCTGCCATTGGATGTTTTCAACCAATGAACTTCACCCGTCGGTGCGCACCCAATCAAAGTCAGGATGAAGAAATAAAATACGGGTCTAAAAGAAAATATTTTCACTGGCTCTTTCTCAATGCATAACGAGTCTGTAGAAAAACAATCGACATATTTTCGGGCAGTAAAACGAAAAAAATACGATCCAGTTTTGAGCTGCTACGCGAAATCGTACGCAGCTTGCTTTGCAAATTCTGCTGCTTTTAAAATGGGAGCGCATTTTGTAATTTTCCAAATATGGTCGGGGGTTTTTCTAGGCTCAACCAGTCAATAAACAGACGCGTCTGCTTTTACCAAATAAACCAGACATCTGTTGATTTTTGTTTTCGCCGATAAAAGCGGATAAGTCGGATCATGTAGCTTTGTCACACAGCCCTTGTTATTGATCTGAAAGCCGCGCCAGTGCTGAGGTTGGGCAACTCTCCTTAGTCGGGCTCAAATTAACCCGACGGTAAAAATCTGTCCAGCGCCATCAACTATTCCCCTGTTGGCAATTGCCCAGGCGCGCCGCTATACTGGTTATCCATACAGTACTCGGTATACCATGAACCCCTCCCTGCAACAGCTCTTGCAGCGCCCAGATGTATGGCGCTCGCGCGATCGTCGCTTGTTAGCGAGCGATGGCAGCGGCCATGCGACGGGATTCAGCGCGCTCGACCGGCACTTGTATGGCAGTGGCTGGCCGCGTGGCGCGTTGACCGAGTTGGTGCTCGCACAGTCGGGAATTGGCGAACTTGAATTGCTGACGCCATTGCTCGCGGATATCGGCCGACAACAATTGCTGCAAGTGTGGATCAATCCGCCGTTCATTCCGTATGCACCCGCACTGCTGCAGAACGGCATCGCGCTCGATTCACTGCTGATCGTGCGCAGCGAACCACGGCATTTATTGTGGGCGTGCGAGCAGGCGTTGCGCAGCGCGGCATGCGGCGCCGTGTTGTACTGGCCCGCAGCGCAACCGAGTTACGCCGAACTGCGCAAATTGCAGGTTGCGGCAGGTACGCAGCGCGCAGTGGTTTTTTTATTTCGCGATGGCAATGCCGCAGCGCATACATCGCCGGCGGCACTGCGGCTGCAATTGAGCGCGCAAGATACGCAGTTGTCGATTCGTATTCTGAAACAGCGCAACAGCAACAGCGGGCAACATATTTTACTGCCGCGCCATCAAATGCTGCAGATGCAATTGCCGAGAGTCGAACAAACGCCGGCAATAACTCGCAGCATCAAAGCGAATATACGCAAATTCAATTTGCATACGGCGCCTGTGCTTTTCGAACAATCCACGGCGTTATTGCAATAATTTTTTGTATCGACATGAGCAGCGATAAAATTTTTTCACAGCGCGATTCCCTCTGGCTCGGTTTGCACTTCACGCAGCTGGCGCTGGATGTATTCGATACCGGCGATAACGCGCAACCGATCGCCGTTATCGAGCAGCGTTACGTACACTGCGCGAACCGCGACAATCTCGAACCGGGTCTCGCGCTCGCCACGGCGCATGCGCTGTATCCCGATTTGCGCGCGCTGGAACGCCAGCCCGAACGCGAGCGGGAGCTGCTGCACAATCTGGCGTACTGGGCTTATCAATTCACGCCCGGTGTAGTGATCGGCAATAACAATACGTTGCTGCTGGAAATAGGCAGTTGCAGGCGCCTTTATCGCGGCATAAAAAATTTATTGAAAAAATTGCGCGCGGCTTTGGCGCAACGCAAACAACAGTGCGCATTCGGGCTTGCGCATACGCCGAAAGCCGCCTGGCTGTTGGCGCAATATGGTTGCGAGCCTGCTCTATCTATCGATAAATTGCATGCCGATAAATTGGACCGGCACCTGTTGCAGCGACAACTCGCAGAATTGCCGATCGATTTGCTCGAAGCCGATGCCGATACGCATCTCGCTTTAAAACAAATGGGATTGTCGACACTCGGTGCGTTGCACGATATTCCTCTCGCCGCGCTCGGCAAACGCTTCGGTGATTTTTTTATCCAATATTTACAGCAAGTGCACGGAGAATGGCCCGACCCGCAATTGTTTTTCACGCCGACGCCGCGTTTTCAGCAGGGATTGGTTTTTATCGATGGCATTGCACAACGGCAGATGCTGTTGTTTCCAATGAAGCGATTATTGCATTCGCTCTGCGATTATCTGCGCGCACGCCAATTGCACTGTCACACACTGCTGTGGCAATTGTTCGATGCGCATCGCGTGCAGGCAGAGTTTTCGATCGAGTTATCGCGCACGCAGAACGATTGGCACACACTATTGGAATTAAGCCGCCTAAAGCTCGAACAGGTACCGCTCACCGCGCTGGTGCTCAGTCTTGCGCTGCAGAGCGAGGATTTTTTCGAAACGCTGCCGACATCGCAACAGTTATTTCCCGATGAAAACGATCAGCGTGAGGCAGCTTGTGCATTGATTGATAAGTTGCAGGCGCGCTTGGGAAATAATGCATTGCAGCGTATTGCGATACAGGAATCGTATTGGCCTGAAGAATCGTGGCGATGCTGCGCTCTAGATATCGATATCGTACCGGCGAACCGTCGCTCTGCCTTGGTGTTTGCGACGACACGCCGTGAATCCATCCATGGAGGCTCGGAGACGGCATCCATGCCGCCTACGGTCGCTGCAAACACCAAGGCAGATCGACTTGCTACAGCGGCACAACGAAACTTCAAAAAAGAAATGCAAGGAAAATCATTTAGTCCTCGCCCACTCTGGCTTTTACCGCAGCCTCAGTTATTGCAACAGCGCGATAACCATCCGTGCTGGCCGACACCACTGACGTTACTGCGCGGTCCCGAGCGCATCGGTAATCACTGGTGGCAGAAAAACGCGGAAGAGCGCGATTACTACATCGCTCGCAATCAGCGCAGCGTTGTCTGCTGGATTTTTCGCGATAGAAATACGCAGCAATGGTTTTTGCATGGATTATTTGGTTAAAAACACCCTCCCCTGACAAGGGGAGGGATGGGGAGGGGTTTTTGTTTAACCCCCTCGATCCCCCCTTATCAGGGGGGAAGATTTGCAAATCCCTATTATCGGGGAGAAATGTGCACTTCCTTTAATCAGGAGGAATTCTGCGGAGTAATTTGAATGCCCTACGCCGAACTGCACTGCCTGACCAATTTCAGTTTTCTGCGCGGCGCTTCGCATGCGCATGAATTGGTCGAGCAGGCGAAAAATTCGGGTTATGCCGCAATCGCAATTACCGATGAATGCTCGCTGGCCGGTATCGTCAAGGCGTGGGTCGC
>DASXYH010000162.1:0-8143 GCA_036502545.1 Spongiibacteraceae bacterium | reverse complement strand
GACCCGCATCGATTTCGCGAATGATTTTCCCGGTCAGATCTTTCAACACGCGCTTGCTGCCGGGTACTCCCGAGAGCGTATCGTTGTATGCGAGCTCAACGCCTTCCTGGCCGCTATCGTCGATATCGGTAAAGCCGAGCAGATGCGCAGTGACTTCGCCCGCCGGATAAAAACGGCGGTATTCGCGGTTGGCGTACACGCCCGGAATTTTTAATGCGGCGACCGCATCGGCAACGGTCGGCGGCAAATGCCGGCGCAAATAAATAAAATGCTTGCCGCGCAGCGCCATGCGGCTTTCGAGTTCGGCGCGTGTCATGCCGAGCTGCTGTGCCAATTGCGGCCAGCGCGACTGCGCCGCGACAGCGATGTGACCCGCCGGCGTATCGGTATTTTCCGGATTGGCTTCGGCGGGATTAACCCAAATTGAAACCACCGGCGTGCTGATCGCGAGCGGTTCACCATTGCGGTCGAGAATCTGGCCGCGATGCGCGGGAATAATTTCTTTGCGAATACTGCGCGCATCGCCCTGGTCCTGCAGAAATTCGTAACCGCGATCGGTGTCGAGCACCTGCAGCATAAGCAGGCGCCAAATCAGCAGACACAACAATGCTGCCAGCAGCGTCAACACCGCTGGCAGCCGCCAGCGCGGCAAAATCGCCGCGCCGCGTTCACTCATAATCTTGCTCACTCAGGTTTTGGCCACTCACGGTTTAATCACGCGCACCGCCGCTGGATCCGGCATCACCATATCCAATTTACTCTCCGCACTTTGACTGACGCGCTCATACGCGGCCAAAGTGCCTTGTTCCAACAGCAATCGCTCCCAATCTTCATCGAGAGCCCACTCGCGTCGTTGTTGCTGCTGCCATTCGTTAAATAATTCGCGGCTGCGGTGTGTGCTGTAAATCAATGCGAGCGCGCTGATTATCAGCACGATCACCAACACGATTGTCATAATCAATTGGCCGGGGCGCAAGAAACGCTGATTCGCCGTCGTTTTGTGCATCGCTGCAGTTTGCTGTAGCCCGATAACTCTATGAAGAAATGCTGCTTGCATGGATCGCTCTCGCTTCCGCTTGTAATTATTCGATCGTACTACTCACGCCACTGCGTTCAGGCCACTTTTTCCGCCACCCGCAATACTGCGGAGCGGGCGCGCGGATTTGCCGCAATTTCTTCCGCCGAGGACTTCATCGCTTTGCCTACGGCACGCATTCGCACATGCAGTTCGCTCGCCGTCACCGGTATATACGCCGGCAATTCATCGCCGCGCACCTGCTGGCGAATGAAGCGCTTGACCAACCGATCCTCCAGCGAGTGGAAGCTGATAATCGCCAGCCTTCCACTGATCGCGAGCAGATCAAGCACCTCGTTCAGCAATCGCTCCAAATCTCCCAACTCGTTGTTGATGTGGATGCGAATCGCCTGAAACGAACGCGTCGCCGGGTGCTTACCTTTCTCCCACGCTGGATTGGCTTCCGCTACCACACGTGCTAACTGCAATGTGCTTTGCAGCGGACCATTCGCACGAGCGGCGACAATGGCGCGGGCGATGCGGCGTGCGAAACGCTCCTCGCCATATTCTTTCAATACGCGCGCTATCTCGGCTTCCTCGGCCCGCTCCAGCCACTGCCGCGCGGTTTCACCGCGCGCCGGATCCATACGCATATCCAGCGGGCCATCCTTCAGAAAACTAAACCCGCGCTCGGACTGGTCCAATTGCGGGGACGACACCCCCAAATCCAACAGCACACCGGCCAGCGGCTGCGTAATCCCAGTCTCCGTCAGCAAATTACGCAAATCCGCAAACGAGCCCTGCAGCATCGTAAAGCGCGCATCCGCTTGTGCCAGATACTGCCCTGCCGCCACCGCTTCCGGATCTTTATCGATTCCGATCAAACGTGCGTTGGCGCCAAGTCTGCCCAGCAATAAACGGCTGTGGCCGCCGCGTCCGAACGTGCCATCGACATAGACTCCAGCCGGGTCGACCAGCAGCGCTACAACGGCCTGTTCGAGCAGGACCGTTTGATGCGAAGCATTCGGCATGCGCGATCTAGATGTTCAATTCGAGCGCGGCTTCCGGCAGCCCGTCAGCATCATCTTTGGCATCGGCCAAGCCATTCCAATCGCTTTCGTTCCAAATTTCCAAACGGTGACCGAGGCCCGCGACAACCAAGTCTTTGCCCAAACCGGCCAGATCGCGCAAAGTAGGCGGCAGTAAAATACGGCCATTGGCATCCATTTCCTGCGGCGAGGCATTACCTAATACCAATCGCTGCAAGCGACGCACGGAAGCACTTTTAATATTGGGCAGCGCCTGAATTTGCGGGGCGAGAATTCGCCATTGCGATTCGGGATAAATCAATACACAGAGATCGGCATGATGCGCGGTCACCACCAGACGATTGAGCCCCTCCGCCTGCAATTGCTCGCGAAAACGGACTGGAATCGCCAGACGCCCTTTGGCATCCATCGTGACGGCATAACTGCCTGAATACACTTTTCCCCACCTGCGGACTGCTTAATCCGCAAAAACCCACAAAATGACACTTTTACCCACCATTTTGGAGCACTATAGGGAGCCATTCAAAACCTTGTCAAGCGAGTTAAGTCGTGATTGTGTAAAGATTTTTACGACAAGATGAGGAAACCTGCCGGCATTTGTAATCCGACCTGCAGCCGCCTTTTTACCATATCGAATACAAACAGACTTCTGCACCCAATACTTAAAGTAAAAACTTAGAAGGTATGATCAAAATCCGTTTCAACTCACCTGATAAAAAAATCGAGTCGGCCTATAAGCCGGGTTCTGTCTTGGACAGTCATTCATCTGGGACCTGCGTCACCGCAGGCCTCAAGCGGCCTACCCGAATCCACCGCGGGCCGCGGCATTGGATTCCTATTTGGCCTTGCTCCAGGCGGGGTTTACCATCGCCGCGGACTGTTGCCAGCCGCGCGGTGCGCTCTTACCGCACCTTTTCACCCTTACCGGCAACGTAAACGCTGCTTAGGCGGTGTCCTTTCTGTTGCACTTTCCGTAGGCTCACGCCTCCCAGGTGTTACCTGGCGCCATGCCCTGTGGAGCCCGGACTTTCCTCCGCCGATCACCCATCGCACGCCGAAACGTTGCGATGAGACATATCAACAGCGACTGTCCGGCCGACTCGCGCGGCAGGTTAGCGGCTCGGCCTAGGTAACTCAAGTAAAAGATTTTCGTGATTGCGTTGATATTTAGCCTTCGAATACGCGGCGCTGCAACCTGTGATGATTGGGCTTGCAAGCAGAATTTTTACACTGCACTACAAGGCTCACCAAAGAATATTTAATCCCGCGTTTTCGGCGTTAATCTGGCCCATTCATCACAGGTCACACCACCGCTGCGCCGTGCTAAGCGTTGATGCGGTCCGTATTTATTTGGTCTGTACAAACCGAAAATACGGACACAAATTACCCTTTGGTGAGCCTTGTAGTGCAGTGTAAAAATTCTGCTTGCAAACCAAATCAATACGGATCGCGTCAACGCATCGCGGGCACAAAACTATTCCGTATTTTGCCAAACCAATGCTTGCTGATACAAATCGTTTTTCTTAAGACCGGTGATTTTTGCTGCGAGCACGGATGCTTGTTTTACCGATAATTCTTCGAGCAAGATACGCAACACGCGTTCGGCCTCGGCATCGATTGCCTGTTCGCTTTCATCGCCGCGCAATAACAACACACATTCGCCGCGATCCTGCTGATTTGCGCTCGCCCACGCATGCAATTCGCGCAGCGGTGCGCGATGAATCGTCTCGTGCAATTTCGTTAATTCGCGCGCCAACACGGCGATCCGATCGCCGCCAAAAACCAGCAGCAAATCCTGCAACGTATCGAATAATCGGTGCGGTGCTTCGTAAAAAACCAATGTTCTGCGCTCGCGCAATAATGCATGCAGACGCTGCCGCCGCGCGGCGGATTTTGCCGGCAAAAATCCTTCGAACACGAAGCGATCGGTTGGCAAGCCGGCCGCGCTCAGCGCGGTAATTACCGCACAGGGTCCCGGAATTGGTACGACACAAATGTCAGCGCTCAAGGCCGCATCAATTAACCGATAACCCGGGTCCGATATCAGCGGCGTGCCGGCATCGGAAATTAACGCTACGCTGCGGCCCTGCTGCAATTCATCGAGCAACACCGCGAGATCGGCCGGACTGCTGTGATCGTGATACGCGATACAGCGCGTTGTAATGTTGAAATGATCGAGCAGACGGCGGCTATGGCGTGTATCTTCGGCGGCTATGAGCGACACCGATTGGAGGACTGAAACCGCGCGCGGTACCATATCGCCGAGATTGCCGATCGGCGTCGCCACCACGTACAGCATTGCTTCGTTAGCCAAAGGTTGCTCCGTGAAAATTGATTATGCGCATGCTCATCATAACCTGTGCCGCACAATCGGTGCGCTGTTGACGCTTGCACTTTTAGGCTGTTCATCGACACCAAGCGTGCCTCCGACACATGCCGAAGCCGCGAATAATAACGTGCAGCAGTTACTCGATAAGGCACACGCGAGCGCTATCGATGCGCGTGCGCCTTATTTATTCGACGCCGCCGCATTGGCTTTGCAAACTAAACAAACGCAAACCGCGGAACAAATTCTGCGCGAAATCGACACGCTCAAATTAACCACGTTGCAACGCGCGCGCAGCAAGCTATTCATTGCGCGCTTAGCGTTACAACAAAATAAACCGGAACAGGCTTTGAACGCATTGCAGGATCGCCAGTTGCTGCAATTGCTCGATCAATTGACTGCGACCGAACAAACCGATGTGAGCTCATTGCGGGCACAGGCGTTGTATGCGACGGGAAAATATTTTGCGAGCGCGCAAGAGCGCGTGTTTGTCGAACCGCTGTTATCCGATGCGCAACTGCAATCAAACCACGATGAAATTCGCCGCGCGCTGACTAATTTGAGCGCCGCCGAGTTGCAACGCTATCGCGATAAAACCAATAACGAACCCATGCGCGGCTGGCTCGATCTGGCTATCGCGGCAAAAGAAAATCGCGGCAATATCCAAATGACGACAACAACTGCTACCAATCAAACGCTGCCCGCCGATGTAATAGCCTTTAACGGCGTCGCTGCCGAACAGCCGAAACAGATCGCACTGCTGTTACCGCTAAGCGGAAAATTAGCGGGGTTCGGCGAGGCGGTGCGCGACGGTTTTTTTGCGGCCTGGTATGAGGCGCAGCGACAGGGCGAGCAACTGTCTGACGTGCGCGTTTATGACAGCGATAGCGCAGGCATCGTACAGCTGTATCAACAAGCGGTGGATGAAGGCGCCAATGTCGTCATCGGCCCGCTCGAAAAATTGCAGGTCGCGCAATTTTATACGCAGACATTGCCGGTGCCATTGCTGGCGCTGAACCGCGCCGATAACGCGCAGGCTCCGCCTACAAATCTATATCAATTCAGCCTTGCGCCCGAGGACGAAACCGCGCAGCTCGCCGAACTGATCGCGAAGGATAATCGCCGCAACGTATTGGTTATCGCCAGTGAGGACGAAGCGCATTCGCGCGAAACGCAGGCCTTTCAACAGCGCTGGCAGAGCCTTGGCGGAAATATTGCCGGCACCGCGCTGTATCGCGATCAACAAAGTTTATCAACGGCGATTCGCGGCGCATTGAATATTCCACGCAGCGAGGCGCGCGGCAAAGAAATTGAAAATATACTCAACCGCAATATTGAGTTTACGCCACACCGTCGCCGCGATATCGATTCGGTATTCATGCTGGCAAAGCCGGCGCAGGCGCGATCGATCAAACCGCTGCTGAATTTTTACTACGCCGGCGACCTCGCGGTGTATTCGACCTCGCGTATTTACAACGGCTACGGCGGCGGTGCGCTCGATCGCGATCTGGAAAAAGTACGCTTCACCGAAATGCCGTGGGTATTGCAGCAATCGTCGTTGAAGCAGCAGATTTTAACGGCGCAACCCAACGCCAAAATTTATTTGCGCTTGTACGCGATGGGCATCGATAGCTTTAACTTATATCCGCGCCTGCATCAGCTCGAAGCATTAAACGGCAAACGCGTCGCGGGCCAAACCGGGACGCTCGCGCTCGATGCGCAACATATCGTGCAGCGCGAATTATTGTTGGCGGAAATGCGTAACGGCGCTGCGGTGCCGTACGGTAACCCGATGAACAACACGGACGACAATTCGCGTCGGGATGAAAACAACAGTGCCAGGGAGAGCGCCGGTGTTTGGCAGGAACAAATCCAAAACTAAGTTAACGGCTGGCGCTGCGATCGAACGGGCCGCAGCAATCTGGTTGCAACAACGCGGGCTGATCTGCATCGAAAAAAATTTTCGTTGTCGCGGCGGCGAAATCGATTTGATCATGCGCGATCGCGATACGGTGGTATTTGTCGAAGTGCGCCTGCGCAATCGCGACGATTTCGGCAGCGCGACAGAATCGGTCACCGCGACCAAGCAGCGTCGCGTCATTCACGCCGCGCACTATTTTCTCGCGGCGCATACGCGGTGGGGTCAGCATAATTGTCGCTTCGATGTGTTGGCGGCGAAACATACGAACGACACCATTATTTGGGAATGGGTGCGCGATGCCTTTATCGCGTAAAATACCGCTGCCGCGCCGGCGCCAGAGAGCAGCAATACCGTGGAATTAACCGAACACGCCGTCGATATTTTTCATCGCCATATCGATAACACGATGCAGGCGATCGAGCCATTGACGCCGAGCATTGCCAGCGCCAGCGAGATGCTGGTCGCGGCGCTGCTTAACGACGGCAAAATATTGTGTTGCGGCGAAGGCTGTTCGGGGTTGCTGAGTCAGCATTTCGCCAATGCGCTGTTAAACCGCTTTCAACGCGAGCGCCCCGGTTTGCCGGCAATTACTCTGAATGGCGATGCTGCGGCATTAACCGCGATCGCTACCGATTCGTCATTCAATGAAATTTTCGCCAAACAGATCCGAACGCTGGCGCAGCCGCAGGATATCGTGGTTTTAATCAGCCACGGCACCGGTAGCGGTACTGCGCTACAAACCATACAATCGGCGCACGATCGAAATATTAGCGTAATTGTGTTGTGCTGCGATGAAGACGCCGATATTCGCGCGCTGCTGTCGACCGAAGACATCGAGCTGCGCATCGGCCATACCCAGCGCGCGCAATTTCTGGAAGTCGCGTTGCTGACATTGCACAGCTTGTGCGAATTGATCGAATTACAATTGTTTGGCAACGAGGTGTAAGGTGGCAATGAAAAAACTGGCAAAATGTGCGCGTGCGGCTGCGCCAATCGTTGCGGCAATTGCGTTGACTGGCTGCACGGCCATTCTTTCAGAAACCAACGATAAACCCATCGAAAGCGATCCGGGTTCACGCAGTTTCGGCAACGTCATCGACGATCAAAGTATCGAAACCACCGCTACGGTCAATATCCGTAAAACCGATCCCAACCTCGAGCACGCGAACGTGGTGGTCACTAGTTACAACGGCATTGTTTTATTGTGCGGCCAGGTGCCGAATGCAGAGCTGCGCAACACGGCGGCGCAAGCGGCGGCATTGGTGAAAAACGTTCGCGCCGTTCATAACGAATTGACGGTCGGCGAAAACACAGGGTTTGCGGCACGCTCAAGCGATACACTGATAACGACGAAAATTAAAAGCAGGTTGTTGACCGCTGCCAATATCAAGGACAGCCGCGTGAAAGTGGTAACGGAAAACGGCAGTGTATTTCTGATGGGATTGGTCACGCGCGCTGAAGGCGATATCGCCGGAAAAATCGCCCAGGACACCGGCGGTGTGCAAAAAGTGGTGCGTCTTTTTGAATATGTCGACGGTTGACTGTTCATCTGGCATCGAAATACATCTTCTTGATGTATTTCGATTGCGCGGTTAAAACCGCCTGACACCCCGATGCCGGGTTAATAACTGCCGGCAGTCGCTTTTTTTCTTCGTTTTTATTTAACTATTTTCAGACCCGGACGGCCGGGCTTTTTATTGTCGGCGGATTCGCCGGAATTATTTTTAGCGGGTGCAGGCGGCGTTGGATTCGGCGCATCTTCCGCCTCGAAAATCATGCCCTGGCCATTTTCGCGCGCATAAATACCCAGCACCGCGCTCATCGGTACATAA
>DASXYH010000161.1:0-6045 GCA_036502545.1 Spongiibacteraceae bacterium | reverse complement strand
CTTGTGCTGTTTCAGCAAACGATTCAAATCCTGTATATCGGTACCCGAGCCCAGCGTGATACGACGTTTACGCGAACCATTCAATAATTCGGGATCGCGGCGTTCGGCCGGCGTCATCGAGCCGATGATGGCTTCCATCCGTGTGAACTGTTTGTTATCCACCTGTGCCTGAGCCATCTGTGACATGTTGCCCATGCCGGGCAACTTATCGAGCATGCTGGTAATGCCGCCCATATTTTTCATCTGCTGCAATTGATCGCGCAGATCCTCGAGATCAAAACCTTTACCCTTTTTAATTTTCTTAGCGAGCTTTTCCGCCTTCGTTTTATCGAGCTTTTGTTCGGCCTCTTCGATCAGCGATAAAATATCGCCCATACCGAGAATGCGCGAGGCGATGCGGTCGGGGTGAAACGGATCGAGCGCCACGGTTTTTTCACCGACGCCGATAAACTTGATCGGCTTGCCGGTGATGTGTCGCACCGAAAGCGCCGCACCGCCGCGCGTATCGGCATCGGCCTTGGTCAGAATCACGCCGGTCAGCGGCAGCGCCTCGCTGAACGCTTTCGCGGTAGTCGCCGCGTCCTGGCCGGTCATCGCATCGACCACGAACAATGTTTCGATCGGATTTATCGCCGCGTGCAGCGCTTTGATTTCATCCATCATCTCGGCATCGATATGTAGACGACCGGCAGTATCGACAATCACGACATCGTTAAATTTGATACGCGCCGCATCGATCGCCGCTTTCGCAATGGCGACCGGCTGCTGCTCGATCGAGCTCGGGAAAAACTTCACGCCGACCTCATGGGCCAGCGTTTCCAATTGTTTAATCGCGGCCGGGCGATACACGTCGACACTGACCAGCAGCACCGATTTTTTTTCTTTTTCCTTTAAATAACGGGCAAGCTTGGCGGCGGAGGTCGTCTTGCCCGCGCCCTGCAAGCCGGCCATCAAAATTACTGCGGGCGGTTGCACGGCGAGATTTAATTTTTCGTTGCGCTCACCCATGACGCGTTCGAGTTCATCTTTAACGATCTTGACGAACATCTGCCCGGGGCTGAGACTTTTGCTCACCTCCTGGCCGACCGCGCGCACTTTCACCGCGTCGATAAAATCTTTGACAACCGGCAGCGCGACATCGGCTTCGAGCAGCGCCATTCGCACTTCGCGCATCGCTTCCTGCACATTCTCTTCGGAAAGACGCGCCTGCCCAGTGATGTGGCGCAGCGTTTTGGAAAGACGTTCGGTCAAATTATCAAACATAGAAATAAATCCGCGAGAATGGAATGGCAGCGCTTACGTTAGCGTTGAGCAGGCGCTTGCTTTCGGATAAGTAAACTGTTGAAGTATACCGGATTCATTTTTCACTCCCAACCCTAACTCCAATCAATCAATCAATCGACGGGAATTGCATAAAGCACGATGATTCACACTGTCGCCAGCCTTACCGCAGTCGTGTTTTATCTGGCCGCGGCAATTTATCAGGGCATGTATTTACTGAATCCAACGCTGCAGCGGCCCATTCGCGGACGCTTCATTGCGCTCGGCATCGTCGCCGTCGTAACACACGGTATCAGTGCAATCGGCTTGATTTATACCGGTCACGGTATCGATCTCGGCATTTTTCGCATGCTGTCGTTGGTGTTTTGGTTCATTTGCGTGATTGGTGTATTGAACAATTTGCGCCGGCCGCTCGATACCGCGCTAGCGTTGCTGTTCCCGCTGGTGGCAATATCGATTGTGATTTCGTTTGCGCTGCACGGCCCCGACACACATTTTCAATATTTAAGCATCGGCGTATTCAGTCATGTCATTTTGTCGATACTCGCTTACAGCGTGCTCTCGCTATGCGCACTGCAAGCGATAGTGCTCGCCATACAGCAACGCGAACTCAAGCATCGCCACCGCAACAGCATGCTCAATGCATTGCCGCCGCTGCAAACCATGGAAACCATGCTGTTCGAATTACTGTGGGTAGGCTTTGCGTTATTAAGTCTGGCGATTTTGACTGGTGCCATTTATGTCGAGAATTTGTTCGCGCAACATTTAGTGCACAAAACGGTATTTTCGCTGATCGCCTGGCTGACATTCGCCGGTTTGCTATGGGGTCACCAACAGCTCGGCTGGCGCGGCCATACCGCGGTACGATGGACTCTCGCAGGCTTTTTCGCGCTCGTGTTGGCTTATTTCGGCACCAAGCTGGTGCTTGAGTTAATTCTGCACCGCGTCGCTTGAGCGCGGTTGCCTGTACAATACTTTTTCTTCAAGATAACCGCTCCCCGTCCATACAGGATCGCATTTTTTGAACGAGGCCCCTCTAGGACTTCTGTTTCTGCTGCTCGGAGCGCTCATTCTTCTTTCCGCGTTTTTCTCCAGCTCTGAAACCGGCATGATGGCGTTGAATCGCTATCGCCTAAAACATTTGGCATCGAGCGGACACAAAGGTGCGAAGCGTTCGAGCTTTCTGTTGGAACGGCCCGAGCGCCTGATCGGTTTCGTATTGATCGGCAATACGCTCGCCAATGTGCTGGCTTCTGCATTGGCAACCCTTATCGCAATTCGCCTGATGGGCGACAACGGCATCGCGGTAACGCTGGCGAGCTTTATCGTTGCGGTCGTTTTGCTGATATTTGCCGAAGTCGCGCCGAAAACGGTGGCTGCCCTTTATCCTGAACGCATCGCATTTCCCTTCAGCTACTTACTCAAACCGATGTTGCGCTGGTTTTATCCGGTTGTGTGGCTCGTCAATGTCGTATCGAATCGTTTGCTGCGCCTATTTGGTATCGATCCGAATAAACATCGCGACGAACCGCTCAGCCAAGAAGAATTGCGCACCATCGTCAACGACGCCGGCGAAGTCATTCCGCAGCGTCACCAGGGCATGCTGCTGAATATTCTCGATCTTGAGCAAATGTCGATCGACGACATCATGGTGCCGCGCGGCGAAGTGGTCGGGCTCGATCTCGACGACGACGACGCCACGCTGATCAAACAATTGAGCGAATGCGAATTTACCCGTGTCCCGATATTCAAGAAAGATATCAACAATATTATCGGCGTACTGCATCTACGCGCCGTCATTCGCTTGATCGACGGCAACGGTACGCTCAATCGTCGCGCCTTGCTCAAAGAAATCGATGAGCCCTATTTCGTGCCCGAAGGCACGCCGCTGCACACGCAATTATTTAATTTTCAAAAACAGAAACGGCGCATGGCAATTGTCGTCGACGAATACGGTGTCGTGCAGGGTTTAATTGCGCTGGAAGATATTCTGGAAGAAATCGTCGGTGAGTTCACCTCAAATTTGAGCGACGATTCCGAAGAAATTATCGAGCAGAATGATGGTTCGTTTGTGATCGAAGGCAGCGCCGGCATCCGCGAAATCAACCGTACGCTCGATTGGAAATTACCGACCGATGGACCGAAAACATTGAATGGATTGTTGCTCGAAAATCTGGAAGCCTTTCCCGATGCCGACGTTGGTCTGCGCATCGGCGACTATTTTTTCGAAACGCTGCACGTGCAGGGCAACATCGTCAAACGCGTGCGCGCTTTTCACGATACCGAGCACGAGCCAGCTTAAATCTCGCGAATGATCCATCAGCAGTGTAGTCCGTATTGATTTGGCCGGAGTGTCTACAAAAGCTCCGCCCCCATACACTTTGGTCGCAATCTAGAATCACAGTAAAAATGCTGCTTGCAAGCCAAATCAATACGGACTGCGCTGCCTTATCCGAAGCGATTTTCCGTTTTTTGACGCTTAGCGCAATTCTGCAACACCGATCTTTTTTGTTGATCCGTAAATTTTGACCACGCTGCAATTTCAGCGAGCGTGCGCCAGCAGCCGATGCATACATCGCGCTCATTTAATTGACACACGGAAATGCACGGCGATTTCACCGCGACACAATCGCTCACATCAACCTCGCGGATCCGGTTTTAATTGCGCGCGGAAACGGCGTCCATTTTCGACGTAGTGCGCTGCCATCGTTTCCAGCACTTGCCGATCCTGCTCCGATATTTGTCGAATCACGCGACCCGGAGTGCCGACCACCAATGAACCGTCGGGAATTACCTTGTCTTCAGGGATCAATGTATTGGCGCCGATAATGCAGTAATTGCCGATCTGTGCGCGATTGAGTACAACAGCATTGATGCCTATCAGGCTGTAGTTGCCGACCGTGCAGCCATGCACCACCGCTTTGTGGCCGACCGTAACGCCGCGACCCAGTGTCAGCGGCATGCCGGCGTCCACGTGCAATACCGATCCATCCTGCACATTGGTATCGGCGCCGATCGCAATGACATCGCTATCTCCACGCAGCACCGCGTTGTACCAAATGCTCGCGTTATCACCGATCAGCACTGAGCCAATAACCGTGGCGTTATGCGCGATAAAATAATTTTCACTCTCAAACGTGACGCGGCGCTCGTCCAACGTAAAAATCATGAATTAACTCCTAACGCGCGCGCGGTGTGCGCAGCTCGACATTTAAATCAGTGCCGTAAAATTTATTGACCAACTCGACAATAAAACTCGCCGTGATACCCCAGATGGTGTAGTGCTCAAACTGAAAGCGCGCCGTAAACCACGATCCGCCATTGCGCAGTATACGATCGGCGCGCAAATTCTTTGGTTCGGCAAAATATGCCAGCGGTGCATACAATATTTCCGCCACTTCACCCGCGTGCGCATGCAACAGTAATTGCGCGGGAATAACCCCCACGATCGGCGTCACCAATAAATCTGCCATGCTAACGAGCGGCGCAAGCATACCCGCATAGCGAACATCTTCGCTGCGCAACGCCACCTCCTCCCACGCTTCGCGCAACGCAGTCGCGCGCAAATCAACGTCCTCTGCATCGAATTTACCGCCGGGCAAGGCTATCTCGCCGGGATGAGTCGATAGATGCAGACTGCGCCGGATTAATAGTAAACGCGGTTGGCTTTCGTCGGTAAGCGCCAGCAGTACGGCCGCCTGTCTGCGCTCACTGCCGACCGGGCATGGGTTTTGCTCCAATTTCTCATGGAGATGTTGTAACAAGGTGTTAGTCAAACGTGGATTTCCAAAGCGACGGACGGTATTGCGAGACTATCAATATACCGGCATGCTGACTTTCAGAACACGGATTATTAATGCAGATTTTCCCCTGCCGCAGCAGTGTCCTGGGAAATGGGACGGGAGGGCAACAAAAATGGTTCGAGTGGAATTACCGGGCTTCGATACCCTGCGCTATTTGGCGGAGCACGATCCGGATCGGCTGGAATTATTGCGCAACGCATTAACCGAGATGTTGATTGCGCGCTCACCCGAAGAATCGCGCCAGCGATTGCGCGGCCTGCAATTCCAAATCAACGCGCGCGTTAAACTGGCTCGCAATCCGATCGCCGCGTGTGTTGCCGTTTCGGCAATGATGCACGATACGCTCGAACAACTGCAGCGCACATTATGCGAGGGTCCGGATGAACCGGTTGCGCGTAATCGCAGCGCGCGAATCATCCCGTTTCGAATTAAATCGGAAGCGCAGCGAGAGCATTAAAAGTCTTCGAGCCGCCACACCTGATAAGCGGGCTCCTCATACGGATGCGCTTGTTTCAATGCGGCGACAGCCATTGCAATGACATCATCGCTGCAAACCAATTCCACCTTATATTCCTCGACTGTTTCGATCTGGTCTTGCTCACCAATGTAAGGATTGCTTCCTGTCAGCGGACAAAATTGGCCCTGCCCCGCCACCTGCCAACAGCAACTATCGTAATCGCCAATACGGCCAGCGCCGGCCGCGAACAACGCCTGCTTCACCGCATCCAGATGCGAAGCGGGAACGTACAAACATAATTTATACATCGGTTAATCTCCGTTGGCCTCGTTCTGCTGCCGCGCATAAAACGCCAGCGCAAATTGCTGCAATTCATTGCGCTCGATCGCATTGCGAATAGCCGCCATATGGCGCTGATAAAAACGCAGATTGTGTATGGTATTCAACTGCGCGCCGACCATTTCGCCGCATTTGTCGAGATGGTGCAAATAGCTGCGCGTGAAG
>DASXYH010000160.1:0-12418 GCA_036502545.1 Spongiibacteraceae bacterium | reverse complement strand
CCGTAGTAGCGATCGAGCGAATAGCCCGGCGCCGAAAAAGGAATTTCGCAGCGCTTTTCCAAATTTTCCCAGCGATCGTGCAAGTGATAGCCGGCCGCGCGCATCGCCGCGATAAATTGCGGCAGCGATTCGATACGGTATGCGCAAAAAGCGACACCGATATTCTGCACCGTGTAATACGTTTCGGTTGGATGCAGCGGCAGTAAATTAATCAATACATGTTTTGGCTTGGTTGGCGCATTGCGCAACAACTCGGCCAACGTTGACGGCAAATATTGAATGGAGCCCGAGGCGAAAACGATATCGAAATCCGCGGCCTCAGTGAGATCCGAAGTAAAGGACAATTTGCCGCTGCGATCGGATTTCAGCGCCAATTGCCGGCCGCGTTCCGCCACCGCCGGCACGTCGGATACGCGCCAGCGCAAACTAGCGGGATAATTTAAATACTTTTGATAGGCGTAATAGCCGACGCCGATGTGACCGCCAATATCGAAAACTCGGTTACACGTATCGCTCAATAATTTTTGCAGCCAAAAAAGAATTGGATAATCGCTGGGATAAATCTGCCGCGTGCGTTCTGCGTACATTGCGGCGGGACCGTCGTGATCGTAGCCTGCGGGTTTTGTCGACGGAATGGCTGCCGACGCCTGCGCGGCGCTTGCATAGACACCGCGAAAAAGATTGACGTTGTCGGCGCTTTCGAAACGGCGATCGTATTTACGACTGCGCCACTGACGAAGCCCCGGTAATTGTAATAGGCCATCGACTGCGTCGTGGAGCGCTTTGGTAAGATCCATTCGAATTCCTATGTCGACAGACGCGCTGCAACAGCAATGTCTCTCAATATTTGATTTATGCGACCGCCTGCGTTAACTGCGCGCTGCTTCGCTGCGATATAGCGGCCACCCAACCCGTGATTTCAGCCACTATGCGCTGCTGATACTCGATCTGCGTAATGATATGGTTAGTCTGCGGATAATAATCGACGCGCAACAGTCCGCGAAAATTCACATCGCTAAAACTTTGGCGATATTGCTGCTGGTAGATGTATTCGGGTTCGCCGCCGGTAAAAATAACGTAAATATGCACGTTGCGATCGATCAGTTTTTGCAATCCCAGCGCAACCTGATCGCGCGGCGGAAAGCGTCGGGTATAAGTCGGCACCTCGAAATATTGTTCTTCGACACCGGCGATTTCATTCGGCGATCGCGACTGCTTTCCCTTGCCCAGCAATGCGCCTAGTTTTTTAAATAAATAATTTTTCCAGCGTTTGACATCGAGCAGCAACGGCGCGTAATAGCGCAGCGGGTACTGCCACGTGCGATAGCAATAAGGATCAACTTTCACAATGCCGACAACGCGTTCGTCAGCCAGCGCGGAAACGTACGAAGCATCCGCGCCAGAACATAATCCATACAAAATGAATTGATTGATGCCGCGAGTTTTTTGCAGATAATCCATGACTTCACGCGTTTCGCCAATCGACGATTCCTCAAATGACAAGGCACCGCGTCGCGGCTCGCTGTCGCCAATGCCGGAATAATCGAAGCGCACCGCGAGCAAACCGCTGGCGGCGATCGTGCGGCCAATTTTGACCGAAAGCCGGCACGTGCCGACGTGATGCATTACGCCAGAATTCAAAACAAGAACGGCGGGCAGATCCGGATTAAAATTTTCAGGCTCGCTCGCAACGCCGATCAGCGGCGTCGGTTTACCGATACGAAGACTACGCTCTTTCATCACACCCCCCCTTTTCAATCCATCCAGCTGACGATTGATTGAATAACCGGTTGCGGTAATAGAATACCGCCAAAATTGTCGACATAGTTCCAATCGTGCGGCGCCGGCGACAATTGATAGCGGTAACCGGGATATTCGCACCACATCGTTTTCAGCTCGACAAATGCCGGTGTTTCGTGCGACACCACTTGCAGCACGTGGCGCGCGCGCGGCTGGCCGATATCGCGCAATGATAAACGCTTAATGGTATCGCGAAATTGTCGCGTCAATCTGAAGCCGTTGAAGTGAATAGAGCCATCACCCGCTTCGAGATTGCCCGATGTGGGTCCGCCCCATTCGCTGGGTTTTTCATTGGCGATTTCATTGAGCAGTTCGCGCTCGTATTCGCTTCCGTCAAGAATGGGATCCCACAAAATCAGGCGTTCGATATCCGTTCGCGCGGCGCACGCGGTGCCGGCGATAAGCGCACCCAAACGCAGACCAATCACCGTTATATCCTTCACGCCCGCTGATTCGCGCAACTCATGCACGGCTAAACCCACATCATCTACCCAGTCTTGAGCCACCACGGTATCGAGTTCACCGCTGGAATCGCCGGTGCCGCGATAATCGAAGCGCAGCACGTGATAACCTTTTTTTGTCAGCAATAAAGCCAGCTGCCGATAAGCGCGGTGCGCGCGCATATATTCCTGACCGAACGGATAACACAGCACGACACCGGCATCGCGCGGTGTCGCTTTCGGTGGCAGATAAACGCCATACAGCGGCGCTTCGGCCTGACCAAAAAATTGAGGATTCATCGTTTACCATCCAGCCAGGACTTCAATATACTTTTTTTCTTATTGGTGATTTTCTTATCGGTGAAAGCACCGGTTGACTGTGCGGATTCCGCCTTAACGGGCGCGATATTTTCGATCGCGCTAGCATCGGCATCCCCGCCGGTTTGCTCGCTGATCGCGCGCGACACCTGCTCCAGCGTATGCAGCACCATCGTCGCCTGATCGAGACGCACGCCGAATTTTTTATAGATTTGCACGATAACCCGCGTCGACAGCAGCGAATGTCCACCCAAATCAAAAAAATTATCGCCGAGACCGACGCGCTCGACGCCAAGCGCATCGTGCCATATGCGCGCCAACCCCTTTTCTACCGTAGTGCGCGGCGCCAAATAATTATCTCGAGGTGCGAGCGGATCGAGCAAAATTTTGCGGTCGATCGCACCATGCGCGTCGACTGCGAATTCGTCCAACTCGACCCATTGTTGCGGCACTAGCTCTTCTACCAATTGCTCGCGCGCATAACGGCGCAATTCGCCCTGCGTGACGAAATGGTCGAAATCCGGTAGAAAAAAAGCGACAAAACGACACTCATCGGTTTCATTGCGAAAGGCGCGCACTATTACTGCTTCAATCGCGGGGCAATCGCGCAGCACTGCTTCGATAGCGGCGATGCGATCGTCGGCATCGGCATCGAACGTCGGCTCTTGCACGGTTCGCTCAACCGCTACCGGCTGCAGCAATTCACGTTGCAGATAGCTGAGTCGATACGGACTGACAGCCGTCTGCGGCCCCAGCCCGTGTTCGATAATATGCAGCAATGTATCCGCACCTTCGCGATTGTCGATACCCAGCTCCAATGTGCGCTTCAGCGCGGGATCGATAGCACCGCTCACCGCGGGTAGCGCTCTGCGGAATGAATTGACGTCGGGAATGCGCCGCATGGTGAATCCATCGACGCGCAGTGCAACGGTTCCCGTGCGATCGCAGACACGCACATCGAAAATTATTTCGTCGTTATCGGCACCCGGCCGATAGACAAGGTGACTGTATCCTGCGCTCGGTAATCGACCATTGAATTGCAAAAACTGATAGCCGATCGGTACATATAAATCGTTTTGCGGCTCGTAACCGTCGACAATGATTTGCGCACCCGCAGTCGCCATATCGAGCACAGCGGGATGCAGCGCGATGTCTTCCAACTCGTGTTGCCACGCCGCCGGCACTTCGAGCTCGATTAGTGCCTCGCGCTCGCCGCAGCGCACTTGTGTTAGTACGCGCCAGCGATCGCCGAAAGCGAGGAACGGATGATGATCGGTATCATCGAATGTCTGCACGGTGCGCTGACAACGTGTTTTGATTGCGGCGATATCGAGAGCTTCCTCGCATTGCTCGGCGAGCGTTATCGAGCCCTGCGCGTGCACACCGGTCTCACCGAAACTGTCGCTCGTTATCGTGAACCGATTGCCTTCGATATTCACGGCGAGCGTTTTGTACGCGTTGTCTTCGACAAAAAAAGGCAATTCAAATATCGCATTGCGAATTGTCACCGCCGGCGCTTTGTGGCCAAGTTTTTCGACAAACGCAGCGCGCGCAAACTCGATAAAACCGGCGCCCGGCACCAGTGCGGGGCCGCCTTTAATGCGGTGCTCGGACAGCAGCCAGTGCTCCCGCATACTAAACAGCGTTGCGTAAGTGGCGCCGCTTTCGTGTTCGCGAATACAGCGATCGAGCAATGGATGAGATACCGGTCGACCCGCCGGCAGATAACGCGTGCCATTGACCAACGTCGCGGCCATGCCGGTCTGTTTCCACACCGGCCAATTAATTGAAATGTAATTGATGCCCTGCTCGGCGCGCGCCTGTGCGAATGCATCGAGAAACGCATTCGCGGCCGTGTAATCGATTTGGCCCGGCAAACCGAAAAATGCGCTGGTCGACGAGTACAGTGCGATAAAATCCAAATCGCGCTTTGCGAAAATTTCATCGAGCACCAGCGTGCCGACTACTTTCGATCGCAGCACGATTTCAGCGTCCGCAAATTCTTTCGTTAACAACAACGCGTCGGCGACAACGCCCGCTGTGTGCACGATACCGTGCAGAGTGCCGGCTTCACTTTGAATTCGCTCAGCGAGCGCTCGCATCGCCGCTTTATCGGCGACATCGGCATTGTGTAAACGAATACGGGTGCCGCCCTGCTCAAGCTTGATCAGCTGCGACAACGTGTCCGCTTCCGGCGCATGATCGACGATCAATACGTTCCAATACTGGCGCTCAGGCAGCGGCCGGCGCGCTAGCAGATACAAAGTGATATTGGGCCGACTTTGCGCCAGCGCTGCGGCGGCCACTAAACCCAGACCGCCGCTGCCGCCGGTAATCAGATACACACCGTTATCGCGGATCGCACGCTGCGGCTCGTTCACGTCGACCCGCGGCTGATGACGCTGCACATAACGGACATTACCGCGCGCGGCGACCAAATGCTCGTCGCAGCTATCCGCCAATTCGCGCAGAACCATCGACGCCGGCGCATCCGCAATATCGAGCAGCGTGCAACGCCATTCCGGAAACTCGTGCGGTAAAACGCGCATTGGACCCAGCGCCAACGCGCCGAGTGGCACCGATAATTTATCGGCGCCAACTTGAACCGATCCGCTGGCGACAACCAGCCATCTGAGCGGTCGCCAATCTTCGTTGGCAACGACTTGCGCCAGATGAAACAAGCTGTCGAAAACCAGCGCGCGCTGCTGATCGAATATCCCCTGCTGCAGATCGAGCGGCAGCAAACTCAGGATGTGCGTGGGTTGCCATTCGAGTTTTCCAAGCGCTTCCACCAGATGCACATAATCGTCCGCTCGCGTCCACCGTAATTGCAGCGCATCCGTGTTGAGCGCAAGCGTCGAGCCCCCGCTGACGACGCGCAAGTCGGCGCCGGTAGCGCGAAGCTCGGCGACAATTTCTGCAGCGAGTCGATTACTTCCTTGCAACACTAAAACGCGTTTGCTGTTGAGATCATTCGCTAGGGTTTTAGCCGTTCGCTGCCATACCGGCTGATAAAGCCAGTGCGATATCTCATCGGCGCGCTCGGCATCATCGCGACCGCCTGCTCCGTGATTAAATCCGGCGCCAGGTTCAACCCAGTGTTTGGCGTGATCGAAAGCGTAGGTGGGCAGCGATACGCGCTGCCGACCTTGGTCGCGGTAGAATCTTGTCCAATCCACCGCCACATTGGCCTGCCACAGACGACCCAGCGTGCCTAGCATGTGGATCAGATCCGGTGTGTCGTCGTCGGGATGGCGCAGCGAAGCTACAATGATTTGATCGGCGCGCTTGGCCGGCTGCAAACCAGCCAGACTGACCAGCGTTCGGCCAGGACCCACTTCCAACAACGCGTACTGACCGCTTTCCAGCAATGTTCCGATACCGTCGGCAAAGCGCACCGTTTGACGCAAATGCTTGACCCAGTAATCCGGGCTGGCAGCTTGCTCGGGGGTAATCCAAGCGCCGGTCAGGTTAGAAATAAACGGAATCGACGGGGCCTGCAAACGAATCGAGCGCAGATAATCGCCAAAGGGCTTGAGAATTCCTTCCAGCATTAACGAGTGCGCGGCGACTTCGATGTGAATGCGGCGATAACTGATGTCGCGCGCGACCAGAACCTGCTCCAGCCGCGCGAGCGCCGCTTTCGGCCCCGATGCCATCATCAGAGCAGGCGCATTGATTGCACCCAGGCTGAGTTCATCGCCCAGCAACGGCAACAACTCGGCTTCGTCGAGTTCCACGCTCAGCATCGACCCGTCGCTCACGGTCTCGAATAACCGCCCGCGCAGCGCCACCAAACCCAATGCATCGCGCAGCGAAATCACGCCGGCCAGACATGCCGCGGTGTTTTCGCCCATGCTGTGGCCGATTAACACGGCGGGCTCAACGCCCCAGTGGCGCCACAATTGAGCCTGTGCGTATTGTGTAATGAAAAGCGCGGGCAAGGTGCGGCTCGGGCGCTCCAGCGCGACCGCCGCCTCCTGCTCCTGTCCGCGCGGCGGATACAGCAGCGGCTTCAAATCGAAATCGACGAAATTGCGCAGCAGCAGCAAACATTCACCGACAATCGCGCGGTAGACGGGCTCGGTCTCGTACAGGTCGCGACCCATATTCGGATATTGCGCGCCGCCGCCGGCAAACATAAAGGCAACCTTCCGCGAGCTATCCGGCGCTTCGGCAATAGCGAATCGAGCCGCATCTTCGAGCGCCGCGGTGGCCTCACGCCGATCGCTGGCAACGATAAATGCGCGCTTGCGAAAAGCGCGGCGTCCAACCGCCAGCGTATATGCCGCATCGGCTAACGAAAGTTCGGAAGTTTCCTCGAAAAAACGGCTGAACCGATCGCGACTGCGCAATAGTGATTGTTCGCTGCGCGCGGAAAATAACAGGAGTTGTGGCACGCGAGCAGGCGCGACTGCCGCTGTTGCTGGCGCTTCTTGCACGATGATATGGGCATTGGTGCCGCCAACGCCGAGCGAGCTCACGCCGGCGCGGCGCGGCGCCGGTGCGTTCCAATCGCGCAATTGCGCATTCACATAAAACGGGCTGTTGGCAAAATCGATCGCCGCATTGGGCGCGCGAAAATGCAGCGTTGCCGGCAATTGCCGATGCTGCAGCGCCAGAATAACTTTGATCAGACTCGCCGCGCCGGCGGCGGTATCGAGATGGCCGATATTCGACTTGACCGAGCCGATGCCGCAGTACTGCCGCTTTGGATTGTTGACACCATAAGCTTGCGTTAACGCCGCGACTTCGATTGGATCGCCGAGCGGCGTACCGGTGCCGTGGCATTCAACGTAGGTCACCGAAGTCGGATCGATATCCCCGATCGCCAATGCCTCGTGCACTGCTGCGGCTTGGCCGTCAACGCTCGGCGCCAGATAACTCATCTTGCCGGCGCCGTCGTTATTGATGGCTGATGATTTAATAACAGCGTGAATATGATCACCGTCGGCTAACGCATCATCGAGTCGCTTGAGTACCAGAATGCCGACGCCGCTGCCAAATACCGTGCCGCCGGCGCTCCCATCGAAGGGCCGGCAATGGCCATCGCGCGATAAAATTTCGCTTTCTTTGTACAGATAACCCTGGCGATGCGGCATCTCAATGGTGACGCCGCCAGCCAATGCCATATCGCACTCGCCGTTAATGAGGCTTTGCGCCGCGTTGTGCACCGCCACCAATGAAGTCGAACATGCAGTCTGCACGTTAACACTGGGGCCTTTGAGATCGAAACAGTACGATGCGCGAGTGGTAAGAAAGTCTTTATCGTTACCGGTATGGCGCAACAAGAAGAAGCCTACCTCGGCAACCAGTTCGGGATTGGAAAGCAGGTTGTAGGGCAAATAAGCGTTGTGCCCGGAGCCCGCGAATACGCCAATGGCACCTTTGTAACACGCCGGATCGTAGGCAGCGTCTTCGAGCGCCTCCCACGCGCATTCGAGAAAATGCCGGTGTTGCGGATCCATGATTTTGGCATCCAGCGGACTGAAACCAAAAAAACCGGCATCGAAGAATTCCATGCCGTGCAGAAACATACCCGCTTTCACGTAATAGGGATTATTGAGAAGCGCGCTCGATACACCGGCTGCTCGCAATGCTTCATCATTCAATTCGGTGCGCGCTTCGCGACCTTCATGTAACAGCGCCCAAAATTGACTGGGCGTATTAGCCCCGGGAAAGCGGCAGGCCAAGCCAATGACGGCGATATCGGCCGCTGCTGTTTGCTCAACACTCATGTTTATTTCTCAAGGAAAATACCATACCCATTGCCGACCTATTGCTGGCAGACAACCGCTGTTGCCTCGATGCGGCATTTCGCCAGTTGCGCATGCAGGTCTTTGATCCATGCCTGATACCCGCTGGCATTGAGGTGAATACCATCGCCAATGTGTAATTCTTCCTTCAAATTGCCATCCTCTGAATACAACGATCTCAACTCGGCAAAAGTGCAATTCTTATGGGTTTTGCAAACCTGCTCCAGCGCGACATTGAACGCCGCGATGCGGGCGTTATCCGCCGATTTTCCAGAGGTCTTGGCCACCGGAAATACGCCGTAGACAAAAATGTACCCGACCCGATCGAGCTCATCCAGCAACTGCGAAAATTGCCCGGCCAAATCCTCCGTGCGTTCCCACAGCAAATCGTTGGCGCCAATTTCCACTACCGCGATGTTGCTTGCGTCCTGTATGGATGGATAATCGGCAAGCCGCCGCCGCAAACCAGCGACCGTATCGCCGCCGATACCAAAATTCAGTGCACGGCGATCGAGGCAGCCTTCGCACAGTGCATGCACATGACTATCGCCCAACAACAACACCGTGCGGTCGGTGTGCTGCAAATCCTTGCGTTGATAAATCGCATGCAATTGCTGATAAGTAAAATCGGGAGGATTCTTCAACCCCAGCCATTTAACGGCATGGTAAAAGTGCGGTGCCATAATTCCCAAACCGAAACCAATGGTAATAGCACAGGCGATTACTACGATTAAAATCATGCCGCGCTTATCCACGCTGCTTTACCATGGCACCGATTACCCTCGACGTCTATTCATAGCGGCACGGCGGGCTTCAGCCCGGCCTTTACTGCGGCTCAGCGGATCATTGCCGGTTTGATTCTCGCCGCCGATAAACGCAGCGAGCGTCTCCACCGTCGTGTATTTGAAAAGATCGGTCATCTGGATGGGCTTAGCGACTTTCTCGCGCAATTCCTTAAGAACTTGCACGATCAACAGCGAATGCCCGCCGATATCAAAGAAATTATCGCGTGTGCTCACTTCGCTCAGTCCCAATGCGCGCCGCCAAATATCGGTGATCATGGCTTCGGCATTATTTTGCGGAGCGATCGGCTCGATTCGGATTGAAATCGACTGCTGCGGTGCCGGCAGCGCCTTGCGATCGATCTTGCCATTCGGTGTCAGCGGCAGCGCAGCCAATTCGACATAGGCGGACGGCACCATGAATTCCGGCAACTGCTGTTTGACGAAATCCTTCAGCGCGTCCAGCCTCAGATGATGACCGGCAGCGGGACGCAGATACGCCACCAGCCGTTTATCGCCCGGTATGTCCTCGCGCAGAATAACCGCCGCCTCAAGCACGTCTTCGTGCGCGCGCAGCTGCGCCTCGATCTCACCGAGTTCAACGCGATAACCGCGGATTTTGACCTGATGATCGACACGGCCCAGACACTCGATATATCCATCCGGTAAATGTCGCGCTAAGTCACCGGTACGGTACATGCGCGCACCGGAATCCTGATCGGCTGCGAACGGATCGCACAGAAATTTTTCTGCCGTTAAATCCGGCCGCTGCCAATAACCGCGCACTACTCCGGCACCGCCAATCACGAGTTCGCCCGGCAACCCCGGCGGCAGCGGTCGCTGGTTCTCGTCGAGAATATAAATACTTTGATTCGCCAGCGGCGAGCCGATCGATACATTGCTGCCCGAGTTGCCATCGACATCGCCGGTCGATGACCAAATCGTCGTTTCGGTGGGGCCATACATATTGGTCACGCGACCGGCAACGCAAGCTTTCAGCATTCGCGCCAGTTCGCCTGGAAAAGCCTCGCCGCCCACCATCATTTGCTTTAATGCAGCAAGTCCGGGGCGAGCGGCACCATCCGCAGCCAACATTGTCGCCATCGAAGGCGTGCACTGAAAATGGGTGACGCGGTGGCGATTCAACAGCGCCGGCAACGAATAATCTTCGCCATCATCAGCCATTGTCGGCGCTCGCTGCGCCGCCTCGCGCAAGGTATTCAAATAGGGAAGGTGGTTCAGCACCAATTCGGTGTCGATACCGAAATCGATCAGGCAGGCAATTTCATCGACAGCGGCCGCCTGCACGCGATCGATCGTTGCCAGACAGGATTCGGGAGTACCGAACAGCCCGCTATGCTCGAAATAGCGTTGAAAAGCGTGTTCGAGCAAACTGTCCATATCCTCCGCGGAAATCGACGAGAAAAACTCATCGAGCGTTTTGCCCTGCTCATCCGACATTTTTTTAAAAGTTGGAAAATTCCACGCCGCTGCCTTGACCAAAAACATCGCGCTTTTCAGGTAATCCTTCAGCGGCTTGTGCACCGCGTGTTCGACCGTTTCGAGATCGGGTCCGACAAAGGTGTGCAACATCAATGTGACGATACCTTGCCCGGGATGACCGGCGTCGCGCCAGGTTTGCCGATAGGCGCGCACCTTTTCTCCGACTTCTTCGATAGTCTGACCGAGCAAATGGGTGAGCACATTCGCTCCGCGCAGCGCGGCTTGCACAAATGAATCTATGTTGCCGGCTGTCGTTACCCAGAGCGGTAGCTCGGGTTGAAGCGGCCGCGGCAACGTGCGCACCGGAACGTCGCCGTTGGGCCCCGGGAAATTAATGGTTTCGCCGCGCCATAACCGTTTAACGATGTCGGCCGTTTCAAACATGATTCGCTTGGCGTCGGCGTAATTTTCCGGCTTGATCGCGAAATCGGGCGGCGCCCAACCGGCGGCAATCGATAAACCGACCCGGCCGTTCGACAAGTTATCGACCACTGCCCATTCTTCCGCAACGCGAATCGGGCTGTGCAACGGCAGTACGCAACTGCCCGCGCGCAACGCGACGTTTTTAGTGATGGTCGCGAGCGCGGCACTGGTGACGGAAGGATTCGGAAACAGACCGCCGAAAGCCGCGAAATGACGCTCCGGCGTCCATACCGAATTGAAGCCGTTGCTGTCCGCAAATTTGGCGCCTTCAAGCAGCAATTTATATTTATCGTGATCGTATTCGCTGTTGTTATCGGCGACATTCCAATAGAAAAATCCAAAATCGAGCAAGCGGCCGGGGTTGGAACTGTTAGATAATTTTCGCGTCTTTTGCCGCATGCGATCGGCGTACAGCACCACGGTAAAACCGCGCGTCAATGTCCAGAACAGCTCGAGAACGGAGATATCGAATGAAATGCTCGTAACCGCCAGCCAGATACCCGGTTCGGTTTCCAGGCGCTGATCCATACCGGCAAAGAAATTGACGACATTGCCGTGCTCGACCATGACTCCCTTAGGCTTGCCGGTCGAACCGGAGGTGTAGATAACGTAAGCGAGATCAGAAGTTTTAACGGCAACATCGAGATTGAACGCAGGAATCGTCGCCAGCGTGGCGTCGATATCTTCCAGCACGATTGGGCGCGACACTTTGACGAAATCGAGAAATGATCGCTGCGTGATGACAGTGCGCAGCTCGGCGTCTTCGGCCATATAAGCAAGCCGATCACGCGGGTACGCAGGATCGAGCGGCACATAGGCACAACCGGCTTTGTGCACTGCGTACAGTGCGATCAGCATATCGAGTGAGCGCTCGACTAACACGCCAACTAAATCACCGGGTTGCACACCGCGGCTGTGCAGATAACGCGCGAGTTGATTGGCGCGTGCATTGAGTTCGCGATAAGAAAGTTTTTTACCTTCGAACAAGCAGGCATCGCGCTCGGGTACGGCATCGGCTTGGCGCTCGAAAAGCTGATGGACGCAGATATGTCGCGCGTAATCGCAACGCGTTTGATTAAACGCCGCGAGTTGCCGCAGATCGGCAGCGGTGATGATGTTGTGTTGGCCGACGCTGATTTCAGGTCGCGCACGCAACGAATGTTGCAACACGCGCCAATGCTCCAGTAAACGCGCGACATTTTGTGCGGAGATCATACTGCGATCGAACCACAGACCCAGAGATTTAGTCGAATCATCCAACACGATAGTCAGCGCGGCGCCATCGCTCAATTGGCGCGCCGCATCGGCATCGAGTTTAGATTGTCGCAATATGCGTACCGGAAAATACGCGCAATCCGCCGCATTTTTCAAATCGGGTTGGCGCGCAGGTAAATCG
>DASXYH010000159.1:0-2743 GCA_036502545.1 Spongiibacteraceae bacterium | reverse complement strand
GGGCACGCCGCCGCAATCGCTCAACCGCATCGCTTCCGGCGGCGAACTATCGCGCATCAGTTTGGCGATTCAGGTCATTACGGCGCAAACGAGCGCGATACCGACGTTGGTATTCGATGAAGTCGATGTCGGCATCGGCGGCGCCACCGCCGAAGTCGTCGGCAATTTATTGCGCGAGCTCGGCAGTCGCGGCCAGGTGTTATGCGTCACGCATCAGCCACAAGTCGCGAGCAAAGGCCATCAGCATTTCGGCGTGGAAAAAATCGCCGAGAAGAAAAGCGTGCGGACGCAGCTGCGCCGCTTAAGCGATAGCGAAAAAATCGAGGAGATTGCGCGCATGCTCGGCGGCATCACCGTGACCGAACAAAGCCGGGCGCACGCGAAAGAGATGTTGAGTTTTACGCATTAATCGGCTTGCTTTCGGCCTTTTTCTTTCCTTGTTTTCTTTCTTGCGGACATACACTTATTTTTTCTTGCGCACGTATAGCACGAGACTGTGATCGACCAACTCATAGCCTTGATCGGCCGCAAGCTGACGCTGGCGCTTCTCGATGACATCGTCGACGAACTCGAGCACTTCGCCGCTGTCGACGCACACCATGTGATCGTGATGCTGTGTTTTCGCCAATTCGAACACCGAGTGTCCCGATTCGAAATTATGCCGCGATACCAGCCCGGCGCTTTCGAATTGAGTCAGCACGCGATACACGGTGGCCAACCCGACATCTTCGCCAATTTCAAGTAAATGCTTGTACACATCTTCGGCGCTGAGATGATGATTATTCGATTCAGCGTGTTCGAGTAACTGCAGAATTTTGACGCGAGGCAACGTAACCTTGAGGCCAGCCTTTTTCAGTTCCTGATTTTCTCCACTCATAATGCGGCCCCCAGCTTTGTCGGTTCGTCTTACGTTATCGGTTCACATGGGATATTATCTCACGCCGCCGCCAACGTGGTCACCACAGGTTTAACCGATGCGCCGTTTTTCTCCCCTTCGTCTTATGTTATTTCGCAGCTACGTTACGCTATTTCGCGGCTACCGTGCGCGCGCCAGCCTGCTTCTGGTACTGTCGCTGGGCGCGTGCAGCAATCTCGAATTTCCCTGGGTTTACCGCATCAATATTGATCAGGGCAACATCATCACGCAGGATATGGTCAATCAGCTGAAGCCGGGCATGACGCGCGATCAAGTCAAATTCGTGATGGGCTCGCCGCTGATCGCCGATTCGTTTCATCAGGATCGCTGGGATTACATTTACACGCTGCTAAAAGCCGATGGCAAACGTACGCGGCAGAATTTGACGGTGATTTTCAGCAACGATCAATTAAGCGCCTTGAGCGGAGATTTCCTGCCGGCATCGGCAACGACGCCGGATGCGCCGACGCAAACCAATTGAACGTTTAATTTTTGGATTTTTGCTGACGCTGCTGCGCGCGCTGCCTTCGCACCACTTTCGGATCGATCAATAACGGCCGATAAATTTCGATACGATCACCGGCGCGCAACAACGTTTGCGTCGGCTGTTCGATCACCTTGCCAAAAATTCCCAGCACTGCGGTATTCCAATCGATCTCGCTAAATTCCAGCGCAATGCCCGAGCGCTGCGCCGCTTCGAGCACGCTGCAATTTTCTTCGACTTCGAGCGCAATGATGCGCTGGCGCTGCGGCAGCGCGTACGCCACTTCAATCGCGATCAACGCGTAACACCGTACAATTGGTGCGCACGCTTGACCAGCGCGTCGACCATTTGATTGGCGATACCGTCGAACATTTTGCGCGCGGCAAAATTGAATAAACGGCCGGACATTTCGAATTGCAGCTGCAGCGCTATCTTGCATGCATGCTCGTTCAATGCTTGAAATGTCCACGCGCCGCGAAACGATTCGAACGGCCCTTCGATCAAGGTTAATTCAATCCGATCGGGCGGCAACAATTGATTATGCGTGGTGAAGCTGTAACGTATGCCGCCTTTGGCGAGATCGAGTCGCGCCTCGACGCTATCGTTAGAACGATCGAGCACCGTTGCGCCTACGCATCCATCCATAAACTGCGGATAAGCTTCGATATCGTTGACCAACTGATACATGGCCTGTGCCGAATAAGGCACCAATGCGCTGCGTTGAATATTTGTCATGGCATGAAAATCAAAACAATTGCGACCCGATTCGATACAAACCGGCGAGCAGAATAAGCGCGATCGCGGGCGGCGCAATATACCGCAACGTCAGCCGCCAAAGCCAAAACAGTCGCGGCCGCTCGCTCAGCAATTCATCGCGTATCGATTCGCTGCGCATACGCCAGCCAACCAGTATCGCCAGCGCCAACGCACACAACGGCAACATCACATCGGCGCTGATCCAATCGATCCACGCGAACAGGCTTTTACCGCCGGGGCGCCAGCTCGGCCACAAACTGAACGAACCGATGCTGAGCAGGCCCAACAGCCACACACCAAAAGCTAATGCAAATGCAGCGCGCGGTCGCGACCAACGCCATTGTTGCACCAGCCATGCGGTCGCGGGCTCCAATAAAGCGACGGCGGAACCGAACGCGGCGAGCAACACCATCGCAAAAAATACGCTGCCGATCACCGAGCCATACGGCAAATTGCCGAATATATACGGCAGCGTGACGAACATCAGGCCGGGACCAAAACTCGGCTGCACGCGATGCGCAAATACCAGCGGAAAAATCGCGAGCCCCGCCAGCAGCGCAACCACCACATGCAATACGGCTACCGCG
>DASXYH010000158.1:0-8692 GCA_036502545.1 Spongiibacteraceae bacterium | reverse complement strand
TATCGCATCGACCGGGCATGCCTGAATGCAGAGCGTGCAGCCGATGCATTCGTCTTCGCGAATATACGCAACGCTGTCGGGTCTCGATGCACCGTCGAGCGGCAGTACGGATGTGCCGAGCAGATTCGCCAGCGCTGCAATCGTTTCATCGCCGCCGGGCGGGCAGCGATTGATGGCTTCGCCGTTCGTAATCGCTTCGGCATAGGGAAGGCAGCCGGGGTGGCCGCATTCGCCGCATTGTGTTTGCGGCAACAGATCGTCGATCAGCGTTATCAGATCGGCGCTGTGTATCATGGCGGCAACAAACCGAACAGCGCGGATAACGCGACGATGACAAATGCCGCGCTCAGCATATCGAGCGCGGCACCGCGCATAGCGGGCGGTATCGCCGCGTGGTCGGTACGTTCGCGCAGTGCTTGAAATAGTGCAAGCAAAAACGAAAACAGCACGCCATAGCCAAGTGCTGAAAATAACATCGCGAATAAACCGGCTTGCGGTGTGCGATAAATCAGCGCGAGCAGCACGATGGCGCTGCTGGTAATCGTCAGCGGTGGCAACGTTGTATTAATCGAAAAATAAGAAGGATGGCGTTTGCGCAATATTGTTTCGGTACCTGGCGCGATGGCGGCGCAAAGAATGACCGCGATGAAATTGCGGAGATAGGAAATAGCGAACGGTTCAAGCAAGAATTTTGTTAACAGCCAATCGAGTAAGGCGGCGACGAGCAGCGTAATTATCGTGACCGCGCCGAGGCCAATCGTTTCGCGTAGCGATTTGATTAGAGGCAGGCCAATATATTGCGCGACGATGAAGTTGTTCAGTACTACAGCGGCCACTATTAGAGAGAAATTCAATTGCATCGATTTCGCCTTATCGTGCGGAGCCGAGATGCGCTACTTTTTTCGGATTAGCAAGCAGCATTTTTACAGTGCCATCCTACAAAATTCGTATCCGAAAAAAGCAGCGCACCCCGCCTCTGAAATGTGGCGCCGGCGAATGGATTATTTGACTTTCATGCCCGGCGTTGCGCCGCTATCCGGCGACAGCAAAAATATTTCTTTACCGCCAGGGCCTGCCGCCAGCACCATGCCTTCGCTCATGCCGAATTTCATTTTGCGCGGCGCGAGATTGGCGACCATCACCGTCAAACGACCAACCAGTTGCTCGGGCTGATATGCCGATTTGATACCGGCGAATACCTGCCGCTGTTCATCACCGAGATCGAGCGAGAGTTTCAATAATTTATCGGCGCCTTCGATATGTTCGGCGGCGATGATTTTCGCGACGCGTAAATCGACTTTTGCGAAATCGTCGATCGAAATGGTTTCGGCTGTTTCTTCCACGGTTTTCGTTTCCTGTTTTGCCGCAGGGTGTGCCGGCGCGGCTTGCAGTGATTCGCGATTGGCGGCGATTAGAGCATCGATTTGTTTTTGTTCGATGCGAGTCATTAAATGCTGATATGGATTGATCCGCTCTGGAATTTGTCGCAAATCCTCCCAGCAAAATCCGCGGTTTAGTCCGAACAGTTCCTTAGCAATTCGTGAGGAAAGTACCGGCAATACTGGCTGCAACCAAATCGAAAGCACATAGAAGCCGTGCAGTGCTTTGGAGCAAATATCATGAAGCTCTCGGCGTTTCGATTCGTCTTTCGCCAAATTCCACGGTGCGACGTGCGCAATTTCTGCATTGATGCGATCGGCTGCGGCCATTATATCGCGCAATGCTTTGCCGTAGTCGCGGGCATCGTAGGATTCGCTAACGGTCAATCCTTGGATTGTTGCGCCATCGATCAATGCTTTGATTGAATTAGCATTTAATTTCCCATCAAAAAACTTCGTAATAAACCCCGCACACCGACTCGCAATATTAATATACTTCCCCACCAAATCCGAATTCACCCGCGCGATAAAATCCTCGAGATTGAGATCGATATCCTCCATCGTGCCGTTCAATTTCGCGGCGAAGTAATAGCGCAGCCATTCGGGATTTAACCCAGCATCGATATAACTTTGTGCGGTGATGAACGTGCCGCGGCTTTTCGACATTTTCGCGCCATCGACAGTGAGGAAGCCGTGCGCATTGATTTGTGTCGGTGTGCGGTAGCCGGAGTTTTCCAGCATTGCCGGCCAGAACAGCGCGTGGAAATACAGAATATCCTTGCCGATAAAGTGGACCATCTCGGTACCAGCGATCTTCGCTTTCTCCGCATCGAGAAATGCAGCCTCGTCGATGTCGTTGCCGAGCACTTTTTGTTTCTGCACATAATTGCGGAAGCTGCCGAAATAGCCGACCGGCGCGTCGAGCCAGACGTAAAAGAATTTATTGTCGGTGCCGGGAATTTTGAAACCGAAATATGGAGCATCGCGCGAAATGTCCCAATCGGATAAACCGGCGGTGAACCATTCATCGAGTTTGTTGGCGGCTTCGACTTGCAGCTTGCCGGGCTCGCGCGTGAATGCTTTCAGAAATTTCTCGCAGCGCTGATCGGATAATTTAAAGAAATAATGTTCCGACGCTTTGCGAATCGGTGCGGCGCCGGAAACGGCGGAATATGGATTTTTCAGATCGGTCGGCGTGTAGGTAGAACCGCAGACTTCGCAGGAATCGCCATATTGATCTTTCGCGCCGCATTTCGGGCATTCGCCTTTGATGAAGCGATCGGGCAAAAACATCTCTTTGAGCGGGTCGTAGAATTGCTCGACTTCGCGGCGCGCGATTAAATCGTTTTTTTCAAGCTTCGAATAAATGTCTTCGCAGAAAATTTTGTTTTCGAGCGAATCGGTTTGGTGATAATTATCGAAACTGATGTGAAATCCACCTAAAAGACTTTCATCGCGCTTAGCTGGTTTTTGTGGATTACTTTCAATCCACCTTTGTTGAGCTTCGAGTCCACCGAAAAAATCGCGCGCGTGTTCGTGCAATACGCGGTCGACCAATGCACGCGGCGTGATGCCTTCTTTTTCGGCGCGCAGCATGATCGGTGTGCCGTGTTGATCGTCGGCGCCGACATAATGCACCTCGTGGCCCTGCATGCGTTGGAAGCGTACCCAGATATCGGTCTGGATATATTCGACCAGATGACCGAGATGAATCGCGCCGTTGGCATACGGCAGCGCGCTGGTGACGAGAATACGACGAGACATACGGTTCCTTGAGAAAATTGGTCTTTAAAAAACGACGTGTTTTTCAGTCTGTTTTATTAACGCTTGGGTAGCTGGGGAAGGGGCGATACTATAGCGCACTCTCGGGGCCGGACCCAGTCGCCGCCCCGTCTCGTGGTATCCATCAGGAGCTTTTATGTCCAGCATTACCCGGCCCCAAGTCGAACAGGCATTGCGCGCGTGGCGCGATCCGCATCTCGATAAGGACCTGCTGCTCAGCGGCGCATTGCGCGATATTTCGATCGACGGCGCCAACGTGCGTATCGATGTCATGTTGGGATATCCGGCGGCCGGTGTGCGCGCACAGTTGCGCGCCGAGATCGTTGCCACCGTCGAACGACAGTTGTCGGGCAGCAAGGTCGAAGTCGCGCTCGATTGGCAGATCATTGCCGCCAAAGCACAGCAGAATCTGCCGAATATGCAGCAGGTAAAAAATATTATCGCGGTCGCATCAGGTAAGGGTGGTGTCGGCAAATCGACGACGGCGGTCAATCTCGCGCTGGCGCTGCAGGCCGAGGGCGCGCGTGTCGGTCTGCTCGATGCGGATATTTACGGTCCGAGCCTGCCGGTAATGTTGGGTGTGCCCGAAGGCGAGCGGCCGGCGCAGCGCGGTTCGCAAATGCTCGAACCGATCATGGCGCATGGACTGCAGACGATGTCGATCGGTTTTCTGCTGACCGATAATACGCCGGTTGTGTGGCGCGGCCCGATGGTCAGCGGCGCGCTGCAGCAGTTGCTGAATCAAACTGCGTGGGCAGATCTCGATTATCTGATTATCGATTTGCCGCCGGGCACCGGCGATATTCAATTGACGCTGGCGCAGAAAGTGCCGGTTGCCGGTGCGGTGATCGTGACGACGCCGCAGGATATCGCGCTGCTCGATGCGAAAAAAGGCATTGAAATGTTTCGCAAGGTCGATGTGCCGGTGCTGGGCATCGTCGAAAATATGGCGGTGCATATCTGCTCGAATTGCGGCCATACCGATAACTTGTTCGGTAGCGGCGGCGGTGAAAAAATTGCGCGCGAATACGAGGTGCCGTTGCTCGGCTCGTTGCCGTTGGCGCGCTCGATTCGCGAGCAGGCCGATGGCGGCAATCCCACGGTTGCGGCTGAGCCCGATGGCGCGGTGGCGAAAATTTATCGCGACATCGCGCGCCGCACCGCGGCTCACCTCGCGCTGCGTACGCAGCAGCAGGTGACCGCGTTTCCAAATATTGTCATCAAGAACGACTGAGCATGTCGTTCGCCAAATTATTTTAAATCGAGGATTGTAATGAGTATCAAGTCAGACAATTGGATTCGACGCATGGCTGCGCAGCACGGCATGATCGAACCGTTCGAGCCGGGCCAGGTGCGCGAAAATACGCAAGGACGCATTATTTCCTACGGCACATCGAGTTACGGTTACGATGTGCGCTGCGCCGACGAGTTCAAAATTTTTACGAACGTCCATTCGGCGACGGTCGATCCGAAAAATTTCGACGAAAAAAGTTTTGTCGATATCAAAGGTGAGTATTGCATCATTCCGCCTAACAGTTTTGCGCTAGCGCGCACGGTGGAATATTTCCGCATTCCGCGTTCGGTGCTGACGATCTGTCTCGGCAAATCGACTTACGCGCGCTGCGGCATTATCGTCAATGTCACGCCGCTCGAACCCGAATGGGAAGGGCATGTCACATTGGAGTTTTCCAACACGACGAATCTGCCGGCAAAAATCTACGCGAACGAAGGCGTCGCGCAGATGCTATTTTTTGAATCGGATGAGGTGTGCGCGGTGAGCTACAAGGATCGCGGCGGAAAATATCAGGGGCAGAAAGGCGTGACGTTGCCAAAGGCCTAATACGACTTGACAAGATTCTGAGCTGAGGGTGGCTATTCTTTTAGTGCCATAACTTCCAGACGAAGTGCTGTAAAAATGCTGCTTGCAAGCACTAAAAGAATAGCCACACTCAGCTCTGCGGTTGCACGGTTCATTTCGTTTTTTCTTTCACTTCCACACCATCCACTTTCGCGCTCACCAGTTTCAACGAAATAATATCGTTGCCTTCGTGCTGATCGAGGCGTACGAGCAGGCAATGCCAATCGGCTGCCAGCCATATTTGCGTATCTTTGCCGTCGCGTTTGTCGGGGCGAAATTGTTTCAGATGAATAGTGGTGAGCATGCCCGCCGGTGTTTTTTGGACTTCGCGGCCGACCAGTTCGACGCGATAGGTTTTTAATTTATTGCGATCGACAACGGTAAAATCCTCGCCGGGATATTTGTCCGGATTGGCGCACACATTCATCTGCATTTGCGCCTGATAACTCAGCTTGTCGTAAACGCCGGGTGCGAGTTGCAAAGTCCTTTTTGACCCATTGTCAGTAACGGTGTTATGCGGCCAATCGAAGGTCAACGATAAACTGCGATCCTGGCTCAGCGGATTGATGAATTCGTAAGTTTGCGAATTGACGCGGTCGTGCTGCCAGCTGAATGTCGAGCGCTCGATAACACTGACCATCAACACATGCGCATTGTTTTCCATTTTCCAAAGACCGTCAGTGTCCGCCTGCAGTTTGCGCTCGCCGCGCGCCGACATGATGCCGTAACTGGTTTCGTAAGTTGCTTCGAAAGGAACAGGTTGTGCCGCGCTGGACAATGTCGCTGCAAATAACAGCGCACCGATCAATAAAATATTTGCCGGCGCGAAAATGAAATTGTGTTTTACATACATGTTTGTCAATCCTAAAGATAAATCAGTCCTGGTAAATAAATCCCGTCGCCGGCAATGGTTTGTCGTCCAGCATGGCGCGATTGCCTTGCAATCGCAAGCGGCCCTGCGCATACCATTGTGCCGCTAACGGATAAATATGATGTTCGATTTGTAACACTCGTGTGGCGATAGCGGTTGCGGTGTCGTCGCCTTCGATAAGCACGCTGGCTTGTACGATCGCCGGTCCGCCATCGAGTTCCTCGGTGACGAAATGCACGGTGGCGCCAGCGTATTTATCGCCGGCATCGAGCGCGCGTTGATGCGTGTACAAGCCCGGATATTTAGGCAGCAGCGAGGGATGGATATTTAATAATTTGCCGTGAAACGGGCGCAGAAATTGCGGCGTCAGAATGCGCATGAAGCCTGCGAGTATGACGAGATCGGGTCGATAAATTTCAACGCGCTCGCGCAATGCCGTATCGAAATCCGCGCGGTTTGAAAATTGTTTGTGATCGACAATCTCGGTGGGAATGCCGGCACTCGTGGCGCGTTGCAGACCGCCCGCCGTGGCTTTATTGCTGACTACTGCGGCGATGCGCGCATGCAATTCGCCACGCGCGATGCTATCGATAAAAGCCTGGAGGTTGGAGCCGCTGCCGGAGAGCAAAATCACCAGCCGACATGCGTCAGCCATGTGCCGCGAGACCCTGCAGCTGCACTTGTTCTTCGGCGCCGATGCGCGTTTCGATACGGCCGATCACGAGCGCTGTTTCGCCTTGCGCGCGCAGCGTTTGCAGTGCGATGGTCTCGTCGCCAGCTTTTACGCAAATCACCATACCGATACCGCAATTAAATACGCGATACATTTCTTTCGCATCGACGCCGCCGTTGCTTTGCAACCAATCGAAAACCAGCGGACGTTTGAAGGCGCTCAAATCAATCCTGGCTGTGCAATCATGCGGCAACACGCGTGGAAGATTTTCCAATAAGCCACCGCCGGTGATATGGCACAGCGAATTTACAACGCAATTTTTTATCAATGCGAGCAACGATTTTACATAGACGCGAGTCGGCGCCATCAACGCGGAGGCTAGCGTTGTATCGCCGAGACGCTGTTGCAAATCGGCGTTGCTTACTTCGATAATTTTTCGAATCAGCGAATAACCGTTCGAGTGCGGCCCGGACGCTGCAAGGCCGATCAGCACATCGCCGCTGCCCACTTTACTGCCATCAATGATTTCCGATTTTTCGACGACACCGACCGCGAAACCGGCCAGATCGTAGTCATCGCCCTCGTACATGCCGGGCATTTCGGCGGTTTCGCCGCCGACCAATGCGCAGCCAGCCAGTTCGCAGCCCTGGCCGATGCCGGTGATGACTTGCTCGGCAATATCGATATCGAGCTTGCCGGTCGCGTAGTAATCGAGGAAGAACAACGGTTCGGCGCCGGCAACGATGAGATCGTTGACGCACATTGCAACCAGATCGATACCGATCGTGTTGTGTATACCGAGCTGCATCGCCAGTCGCAGTTTAGTACCGACGCCATCGGTGCCGGATACCAGCACCGGTTCGCGATAGCCTTTGGGCAATTCGCATAACGCGCCGAAACCACCGAGGCCGCCCAACACTTCGGGCCGGCGCGTGCGCTTGGCTATACCCTTGATACGCTCGACCAGCGCATCGCCGGCATCAATGTCGACACCTGCATCTTTGTAGCTTAGCGATGGTGAAGGGCTGAGCGAAGAGCGGTCGGTCATACGCGAATTCCGGGGCAGGATTTTGGGAGCGCCATTGTACAGGCTATTAACCCGACATCTAAAGATGCCGGAACGAGCGCGGTGTCGATCAGTTGTGCTGATACAATATCGCGGCGATAACGCAACAGAGCGATCGGCGAAAGAATCGATAATGAATGCGCGATGCATGGTGAAATTGCGGACGGCGTACGCGAGTGCGGCGATCGGCTGGGTTTTGGTCGCGTTAATGTTGGCGGCGCAAGGGACGCGTGCGGAAATCGTGCCGGATTTGTACGCCGTCAGTATTCCTGTCAGCGAACAAAGTACGCCTGAATTACAGCGCGCAGCGGCTGCAGGATTGCGCGAGTTGGCGGTGCGTATCTCCGGTCGCAGCGATGCAGCGCGCAATCCGGCTTTGTCTGGCCTGCTCGCGAGTGCGGCGCGCTATCTCGATCAATACCGCTACGAACGCAATACAGGCACCGACACACCGTGGCTCGCGCAATTACGATTCGCCCCAGGGCCGATCGACAACGCATTGCGCGGCGCAGGTTTGCCGGTATGGGGTAATAATCGCCCCGCGCTGCAGGTTTGGCTGGCGGTTGACGATGGCAAATCGCGCAATTTTGTCGATGACAACTCACCGGTTGCCGGCGCGCTGCGCGAACAGTTGCGCCATCGTGGATTGTTAGCGCATTTCCCGCACGATTTCAGCGGCGTTGCGATCGACGATGTGTGGCAGCTCGATGCTGCAAAAATACAGGATGCTGTAAAAATACAAAACGGTGCGGCGCATGAGCGCGCCGATGCGTTGTTGATTGGCCGTATTAATCAAATGCCGAATGCAAACTGGCAGGGAAGTTGGGCGCTGAACGTCAGTGGTAAGCAATTTAATGCGGAGGGCGAAGGCGTTTCTCTATCCGCGTATTTGGCGCCGACCATTGATCGTATCGTCGATAGTTTTTCTCCGCAATATGCCGTGGCGGCGAATAGTGCGGCGGAAGGTATTGTCTTGCGCATTACCGGCGTGACCAGTTTCGACGATTACGCGGCGATAGTGAATTATCTGCGCCATCTCAGTTTGATCAAAAGCGCGAGCCCG
>DASXYH010000157.1:0-8366 GCA_036502545.1 Spongiibacteraceae bacterium | reverse complement strand
TTTATCCGATCTGCGCTTTATTGCCGACGACGATAAGACGCCGCTCAAATTTCATATCGATGCGTTCGACATCGTCAATCAATTTGTCTACGCATGGGTTCGCATTCCGCAACTCGCGGCCAATGTAAATTCCGGTCGCATTTGGATGTATTACGGCAATGCCGAAGCGCCATCGGCGCAGGATCGCGCCGGCAGTTACGACATCAATACGTCGGCGGTATATCACTTCAAAACGGGCGAAGCCGTGCCGCAAGATGCTTCGACTAATAAAGCTAATGCAGGCGCAGCGACCGCGACCATTACGAGTACCGCACAAATCGCGGCGGGTTTGAAATTCGATAACGGTCAATCCGTGACGATCGCCGAATCACCCGCGTTGACGACCACCGCGGCGCAAGGCGCAACGATCAGTTTCTGGGTGAAGCCTGGCGCGTTGCAAACCGACGCATGGGTGTTTGATCAGCACGGCGCCAACACCGAGTTTGTAATCGGCATCGAACAAAATAATATTTATGCGCGCTTGAAATTGCCGAATGGCCGCGTCGTCGAGACTAATAAATCGCCGAGCATTCGCGCTAACGAATGGCAGCATGTCGCGGTGGTGCTGGCTCCGACCAAACTCAGCGTTTTTGTCGACGGCAAAGAAATCGCGAATGCCGCCGAACAGTTGCAGGCCTCTAACGATAGTTCTATGGGGGGTGGCGCGGTCGTACTCGGCAACGATGCACAGGGTGCACATTCGTTTATCGGTGAACTCGATGAAGTGCGCATCGATCATGTAGCGCGCAGCGCGGCATGGATCGCACTCGCCGTGGAAAATCAGGGCATCGAAAATAAATTGCTGCGCGTGCAGCAGGCCGAACAACTCGGTTCGGGTGGCGGCGGTGGTTCCGCCTTTTGGAAAGTAATTATCGGCAGTCAGGATACCGCGGGTTGGGTCGTCATTATCTCGCTTGCGATTATGGGTTTGATCAACTGGGGCGTGATGATTGGCAAGGCGTTTTATATTCGCAGTGTTAACAAGGATAACGTCCAATTCCTCATTCAATATCGTAGCCTCAGCGGCCGCGATCCCGCGCTGCTCGACCGCGACGACTCCGAAGAAGATAGGGAACTAGAAAACTCGCCGGTGGCGCAGGCCTTGTTCGGTAGCCACGATCATTTTCAAAGTTCGCCGATCTATCGCGTCTACCATCGCGGCATTCAGGAAACGCGCTCGCGTTTGGGAGCCAGTGTAGGCGCACGCGCGGCCGGTTTAACGCAGGGCGCGATCGCTGCTATTCGCGCTACGCTCGACACCCAAATGGTGATGGAGCAGCAGCGTCTCAATTCGAAATTAGTGTTGCTCACCATCGGTATTGCCGGAGGTCCATTTATCGGTCTGCTCGGTACTGTTATCGGTGTAATGATCGTGTTTGCTGCAATCGCGGCGAGCGGTGATGTCAATATTGCGGCCATTGCGCCGGGTGTCGCCGCGGCGCTTGCCGCGACTGTAATGGGTTTGACTGTCGCGATTCCCTCATTGTTTGGATACAACTATTTAATGTCGCAAATCAAAATGTCGATCGCCGATATGCAGGTGTTTGCCGATGAATTCACCACGCGGCTCGCTGAATATTATGGTGATAAGTAATTCCCTCTCCTGACAAGGGGAGGGCCGGGGAGGGGTTTGCCGTCAAACAAAAACCCCTCCGTCGCTGCGCGACACCTCCCCTTGTCAGGGGAGACTTATCTGGAGTGAAAAAATGCAAGTTCAAGGCGACGAAAAGTTATACGACGACATCAACATCACGCCGATGCTCGATCTCGCGTTCGTGCTGCTGATTATTTTTATTATTTTGACAACGGCTTCCGTGCAAGGAATAAAAGTTAATTTACCGAAGGCGAGCAATACGCCGAGTCTCGCTAAACCGCAGACCAAGGCGATTGCGATTACTCAGGATGGTTCCGTTTATCTCGATGCCTATCCGGTCAGTTTGAGCCAGCTCGAATCGCTGTTGCAGCAATACAAAGCAGTCAATCCCGATCTGTCCGTGGTGGTTAAGGGCGATTCGCTGGTGCAATACCAACGTGTAGTCGAGGTGCTCGATATTCTCGGGCGCGTCGGCATTACGCAGATGGGATTGGTAACGCAAAAGGCGCAATAGCGAACACAGGATACATCTGGATTTTTAATTAAATAGCTCCAAAAAAATTAATCGGCAAATTGTATTTGTCATCATTTTGTTACGAAGTTGTCCGACAATTCGCGCACATGCTAAAAACGAGATTGATAAAACACGCCTCCGCAATAGCAATAACGGCATTTGTTGTATTGGCGATTGGTGCAGTTTTCCTGCTGAAGCATTTTTTTCATGCTGATAACGCGCAACCCAAAAAAATGATCCAGCAGATTACGGTGATAACACCGCCGTCGCCACCACCTCCACCGCCGGAACCGATCAAGCAGCCTGAGGTGAAGGAGCAAATTAAAGAGGCGGAAACGCCGCCGGATAAGCCGCAAGAAAATGCCGATAAAAGCCCCGCGCCGGAACAGGATCCCAATGCGAGCGGCAGCGGGCCGACGATTGCGGGCGGCACCGGTGGGGGCATTGGTGGCGGACTCGGCGGCGGCTACGAACAATATGTGCGTCATGAAATTAATGAAATGGTGGTCGATAACCCGAAGCTGAAACGGATGGATTATGTCGCGATGCTAACGCTGCAAATAAATGCGGATGGCGAATTCGAACATTGCGAGGTGGAAATTATTTCAGGCGATGCCGCCGCCGGCGATATTTTGCAAAAGCTGCTGAACGAAAAACACAAACTGTCCAAGCCGCGTCCGCTCGAAGCCGCGAGCTTGGTGAAATTGAGAATTAAATCCGTCTTATAAATAAGGTCACAGCAATGAAGCTCAAATGGGGAATGGTAATGGCAGCCGCGCTGCTCGCGGTGCAATGCGCGCATGCGGACGACAATGCGGCGCTGAGTGATGTCACGGCGCAAGATTTGCTCAAATTGTTGATCGACGAAGGCGTTATCGATAAAGAAAAGCTGAAGACGCTGACGGAAAAAATAAAAAGCCGGCAAAAAGCGGCGAATGCCGGCCCGGTGGAAACGGTGAGCGCGGAAAATAAGGATCGCAAACCGGCTGCCGAGGGCAACGTGGTGCGCGTGCCGTACGTGCCGCAATACATCAAGGATGAAATTCGCGATCAGGTGCGTATGGGATTAAAAGAGGATGTATCGCGCGATGTATTGGCGCAGGCAAAAACCGAGCGTTGGGGGTTGCCGGGCGTAGTACCCGATTGGGTCGAGCGCATCAAGTTTTATGGCGATGTAAGATTGCGCGAGGAATCGACGCTGTACGCCAACGGCAACGTGCAGGGCGATTATATCGATGTGGCCGCGTTGAACAGAGGAATATTGCTCAGCGGAGCGCCCGAAGATGTTTTTCTCAACACGACTGAAGACCGGCATCGTTTGCGCGCGCGCATGCGTCTCGGTGTGAAAGCGAAAGTAAACGATCAGATCGAAGCCGGTGCGCGCTTGGTGACGGGCAGTCAAAACGATCCGGTCAGCACCAATCAAACGCTCGGTACCAATGAGCAGAAATGGCAAACGACTTTCGATCTCGCTTACCTGAAATACAGCTCGCGCGATAAAGGCATTCAGGCCGCCGGCGGACGTATTGAAAACCCGTTTTACAATACCGATTTGGTGTGGGACAACGATTTAACTTTCGAGGGTGTAGCCGGCACGTGGTGGCCATTGCGTTCGGAAGATATCGACGAAGATTTTCGCGCATTCGATCCTTTCGTTCGCGCCGGCGCGTTTCCATTGCAGGAAATCGATCGCAGCTCGCAGGATAAATGGCTGTTCGGCGCGCAGACAGGTTTTCAGTACGATTGGACCAATCAAAGCAAGTTGACTGTAGCGCTGGCTTATTATTCCTATGACAATATTGTCGGGCGCAAAAACAATCCGGGCGAAACTACGTTCAACTATACCGCACTGCAAACCTGGCAGCGGGGCAACACGCTATACGATATTCATACCGATCTCGATACCACCGATAGCGGCAAACGTTTATATGCGCACGCTGCCGATTACAAACTCGCCGATTTCTTCATCGAATACGATATCGCCAATTTTGCGCCGATACACGTAATGCTGACGGGCGATTACGTTAAAAATATCGGTTACGACAAGAACGCCGTCAATCGGCGGCTCGGTTTGGTTCTGCCTGGCACGGTGGAATACAAAGCGCGCGACAAAGGCTACCAATTTAAAGCGGCGGTTGGCTGGCCGACGATCAGCAAAGCGCGCGACTGGCAGATGGCATTTATCTATCGTTATCTCGAGCGCGATGCGGTGCTGGCCGAATTCACCGATTCCGATTTTCACGGCGGCGGCACCGATGCCAAAGGCTACACGCTTAAATTCGATTACGGTATCGCCGACAATACGTGGGTGACGCTGCGCTGGATGAGCAGCGATGAAATCGACGGCAGCACCTATCCCGATACCTCGGCATTGGGAACCGGCAAATTGGGTATCGATACGCTGCAGGTCGATATCAATGCGAAATTCTAGGTGCGCGATGGAACAAAATCCGAGTTGCGAACGATGAAAACAATATCGATCGTTTATGCCGTAATAGCGCTAGCGCTGTCGTTATCCGCGCATGCGCAAGATGCGAGTGCGCAAAAGGCCCTGCAAAAAGCGCAGTTCATGCTGCGGCAGGCGAGCAGCGAAAAAGCCGAACTGCAAGCGCAAATCGATGCGCAAACGCAGCAAATTAATAAGCTGACGAGCGCTCTCGCGGCGAGTAAAGCTGCATCGGATCAAGGTAAGCGTACGGTGGAAGAAAAATACGGCAGCGCAATTGCGCAGTGGAAGCAGCGCGATGCGCAAACGACCGACGAGTTAGCCGTCACCAAGGAGCAGCTCAAGCAACAATTGGTGCAAAGAAAAACTCTCGAAGAACAGTTACAAAAGCAGACCAATAATTTCTCGGCGTGTTACGAAAATAATAAGAAGCTTTACGACCTCAACGCGCAATTGCTTTCACGTTACGAACATAAAGGATTCGGCGACGTCTTGAAGCAAAAAGAGCCGTTCACCGGGCTCAAACAGGTCGAAGTAGAAAATCTGGTGCAGGATTATCGTTATCAGCTCGATGATTTAAAAGTTCAGCCGGAGGAAGCAAAAGCGGGTAGCACGGACGAGCCGCATCAAGCCGACACCAAGAACTGATAAAAGCGAATGTCGCGCTTATAACAAATTAAGCCGACCGCTTAACAATTAGATGTCGGGTACAAAGCTGGGGAGCAACATGGCGACTAAAAAGAACATTTCCGTGCGTCTCGGAATAGCGGATTTGCGCCGGGTGAAGGAAATCGCATTGCGTCTCGATGTGAAAGAATCCGAGATTTTTCGCTATGCGGTAAAAGTGCTATCGACGCGATTGATGCCGTTGCTGAATCGCCAATTGAACGGCGTGCCGATGCTGGTTGCTCTGCTCGAAAGCGGTGAGGATCTGCTGCGTTATTTCGAATTCGATGCGCAGCAACTCGAGCGCTTGATCAACACATCGGTTGGCGAAGCGCAAAGAAAAGTTGAATCTGAAGATATCGAATTGCTCGTCATCGCGGGCATCAATACAGAGTATCTGGCGGCGCAACTGTCGGAAAGACTCAAAACCAGCATTGAGGGCCAGTTGGCCTTTGATGCGCTTCGTCATTATTTATTTCGCAAGTATCAGGTGCGCTCATACATGACAAGCGTAGAGTCCAGTGAACAGGCGATGGTTTAATCTTTCGAATGTATATTTGTAGCCGTTCCCCTTCAATACAACTTCAGGAACCGAACATTTTTCACCAAAAGAATTGCAGTGCTCTATGATTAGGCAATCAGCCGCACGTTGGAGCACATCATGGAATCGACCGTCGCGTTTCTTATACTGTTTGTGATCGCCTTGTCTGGCTTGCGAATTGCGCAGGAGTATCAGCGCGGCATCGTTTTTCGTTTAGGTCGATTCAGGGGCCAGCGCGGGCCGGGATTGTACTGGCTCATCCCGCTTGGAATTGAACGTTCCGTCACTATTGATATTCGTACGCGCACGGTTTCCGCAGAACGCCAAGAGACCATTACGCGGGACAGCGTCACGGTCAAGCTCAATGCCGTTCTGTGGTATCGCATCGTCGATCCGGAAAAATCCGTCATCGCGGTAGTCGATGCGCAAGCAGCGGTCTATCAACTTGCACTGACTGCGTTGCGCAATATTATTGGGCAGCATGATCTCGATGAGGTTTTACAGCAGCGCGATAAAATTAATCGACTCTTGCTTGAAAATGTGGCGGAATCTACCAAGCCGTGGGGATTGCTAATCGAGCGGTTTGAAATGAAGGATGTGGAGCTGCCGGAGGCGATGCAACAGGTGATGGCAATGCAGGCCGAGGCCATCCGCGAAAAACGCGCACGCATCATCAAAGCGGAAGCGGAACTTGAAGCCTCGATTAAGCTAACGGAAGCCGCTCAGAAAATCATGACTAATCCCGCCGCGCTGGAATTGCGGCGTATGCAAATGATCGCGGAGGTTGGCGCCGAAAATAACAGTACAACTGTGCTAATGATCCCATCCGATTTTGTGTCGCTGGCTCAATCATTGAATCAATTTGTCACCAAGGAATAGCGGTCAGATTTTATTTAGCACAGAAATATTCCAATGTCAGATTGAGTTCTGACTTCCACCTATGATCACAGTAAGAATTATTTTTTATCGCCCGGATAGTTTTTCATTTTTATAAACGGATGAAACGCGATCTCGATGCCTTCTTCGATATAATCGTCGTTATCCAGAACGTTTTTGCGCCGCGTGTAAATCGGTTCGTTTTTGGTGTTGATCGCCTGCAGCGTATCGAGGCCGCCGCTGCTGGAAAAAATACCTTCCAGCGACGTCGAGTAAATCGTTATCGCCAGTGTTGCCACTTTCAACGGTTGATTCCAATTGAAACCCACCGGCACGCCTTCCGCGCCCGCGCTCGCCAGCGATGGTTTGCGGCGCACGCCATCCCATTGCGCCAAATGATCCATGCCGACATCATGCGCGGCATCGCGTTCGATCACGTCCGTAAAAATAATTGCATCGATATCGGTGGTTTCTTTGACTGTTTTTATCGTGGTGTACATCACTAAGCGGTAGGTGTTGGCATCGACCTTACCGGTGGTGGGATCGTACATATCGCCATAGGTGCGAATCGCCTGATTCCAGGCATTTTCAAACTGATAGCTCGGCGCGACCTGATAGCCATGCTTTTGCAGATAGATTTTCACCAAGTCATCGACATGCGCAGCCGCATTTTGCAGATAATAGCGCGTCGGCTCACCGCTGATATTGGCCGTTGCGATCACCACCTTTTTGATCGGCGTTTTGTTCAACGCCGTCTCGTCGAGGTGGTAAGCCGGCACGGTCGGGTTGTAGCCGCCGCTGCCGGTGCAGGCGGTAAATAGGCAAATCACAGCAATTAGCAGAAGGCGACGCATTGGGAATTTGATCCAAAAGCAAAGAAGGGTTCGAGCCGGCCCATTTTAGCAACGGCTTTTCGCGCTTGAGAAGCTAATTGATTGAATAAGCTTCGCGCAACTCAAAAAATAGGCAGGAGAAAGAGTGAAAGCATGAACGCATTAGCGTTGCCGCTGCATTACAGCCGAATCGGCGAGCGCGGAGAATGGGTATTGTTGCTGCACGGTCTGTTCGGCTCGGGCGATAACCTCGGCGCGCTGGCCAAATTCCTGGCGACAGAGTTTCGCGTGGTGCAGATCGATCTGCGCAACCACGGCCGCTCACCGCACAGCGAGGAGATGAGCTTTGCGGCGATGGCTGCCGATATCGCACGGCTGCAAGACACGCTCGAAATTTCGCGCAGTCATCTGGTTGGGCATTCGCTCGGTGGAAAGATCGCCATGCAATTGGCGTTGAATGATGCCACCCGCGTCCAGCGTTTAATCGTTGCAGATATCGCTCCTGTCGCGTACCCACCGCAGCACATGACAATTCTCGCCGCGCTGCAGTCGATCGATCTGACCCAACTGCGCAGTCGCCAGCAGGCCGATGCACGGCTGGCGCAATGGATTATGGAAAGTAGCGTGCGTCAGTTTCTATTGAAAAGCCTATATAAGGAAGGCGATGTATTTCGCTGGCGTTTTAATTTACCTGTGCTCAAGGCGAGCTATCCGAATTTAATTGACGTCGTGAAAGGTAAACCTTTTGCCGGTCCCACGCTTTTTATCAAGGGCGAACTTTCGGATTACATCAAGCCCGAATACGAGCATGCGACGCGCGCATTATTTCCTAATTTTGAATTCAAAATGATTGCCGG
>DASXYH010000156.1:0-8877 GCA_036502545.1 Spongiibacteraceae bacterium | reverse complement strand
CGATATGACGCATTATGCCGATCCGCGCGCAGCGAGTATCGATGCATTGAAAATTGTGCAGAAGCGCAACGGCTGGGTACCCGATGGCGCGATTTACGCAATCGCCGATGTGCTCGGTATTTCAGCCCCCGATGTCGAAGGTGTGGCGACTTTTTACAATTTGATTTTTCGGCAGCCGGTCGGCCGGCATGTCATCACGGTGTGCGACAGCATCAGCTGTTTCCTCACCGGCTACGAAGATACCGTGGCAGCGCTTAAAACAAATCTCGGCGTCGAACTTGGCCAAACCACCGCCGACAATCGCTTCACGCTGTTGCCGATCTGCTGCCTTGGCGCGTGCGACAAAGGTCCTGTACTTATGATCGGCGACGATACGCACTGCAATGTCGCGGCGACGGATGTCGCCAATTTATTGGAGCGCTACGCATGAGTGCAACTGCGGCCAATAATGGTGGAGAAGTTCGTCCGCTGACTTATCGCATCGGCGACGAACCGCTGCTCGATCTGAAAACATATGAGCAGCAGGATGGTTACGCGGCGGTGCGCAAAGCGCTGAAGGAAATGGCGCCGGCCGATATCACCGCAGCAGTTAAGGAATCGAATTTGCGCGGTCGCGGCGGCGCGGGTTTTCCGACCGGCGTGAAATGGAGTCTCATTCCGATGGGACCCGATGCGCCGAAAGAAAAATATCTTGTCTGCAATGCCGATGAGATGGAGCCCGGCACGTTCAAAGATCGATTGTTGATGGAATATCTGCCGCATCAATTGATCGAAGCGATGATCATTGCCGGTTATGCGATTCAAGCCAACCACGGTTATATATTCCTGCGCGGCGAATATGTCGTCGCGGCCGAGCGCTTAAATAACGCTCTCGCTCAGGCGCGCGCCGCCGGTTATCTCGGTAAAAATATTCTCGGCAGCGGTTGGGATTACGATGTGCACGTGCATAGCGGCGCCGGCCGTTACATTTGCGGCGAAGAAACCGCACTGATCAATTCGCTCGAAGGCCGCCGCGCCAATCCGCGCTCGAAGCCGCCGTTTCCGCAAATCGCAGGACTATGGGGCAAGCCGACCATTATCAATAACGTCGAAACGCTGTGCTGCATTCCGCATATTGTTTTACGCGGCGCAACATGGTTTAAAGAGTTGTCGCAGGGCAAAAGCTCCGATAGCGGCACCAAATTGTACGGCGTATCGGGCCGCGCCAAACGCACCGGCGTATGGGAATTGCCGATCGGCACCAGCGCTCGCGAAATTCTCGAAGAGCATGCCGGCGGCATGGCCGATGGTTACCAATTGAAATGCTGGCTGCCGGGCGGCGCATCGACCGATTTTCTATTGCCCGAGCATCTCGATCTGGCAATGGATTACGACACCATCATGAAAGCCGGCAGCCGTATGGGCACCGGTTTGCTCACGGTAGTCGACGACAAGCAAAATATTATTTCGGTGGTGCGTAATCTCGAACAGTTTTTCGCGCGCGAATCGTGCGGCTGGTGCACACCATGCCGCGACGGTCTGCCGTGGACGGTGAAGTTATTGCAAGCAATCGAGCAGGGTGAAGGCGCGAGCGGCGATATCGAAGTGCTCGAACAAATGACGCGTTTTCTTGGTCCCGGCAAAACATTTTGCGCGCACGCACCGGGCGCAATGGAACCGTTGCAAAGCGCGTTGAAATTTTTCCGCGCGGAATTTGAGAAAGGTATTACTGCTTAATCGTTGTAGGGCGCAATAGGCGAAGCCGTATTGCGCCAAAGGCTCACGCATACGACGCAAGCATTGCATTTATTGCGCCCTACGAAATATGCAGACTAACTGGTAACGAAATGGCCACGATTCATGTAGACGGCAAGGATTTCGAAGTCGACGGCGCGGATAATTTGCTGCGCGCGTGTCTGTCGTTGGGTCTCGACATACCGTATTTCTGCTGGCACCCGGCGCTCGGCAGCGTCGGTGCGTGTCGTCAGTGCGCGGTGAAACAATACGCGAATGCCGACGATAAACGCGGCCGCCTGGTGATGTCGTGCATGACGCCGGCGGCCGACAATACGTATATTTCAATCGATGATGCCGAAGCCAAAGCGTTTCGCGAAAGCATCGTCGAATGGTTGATGGTCAATCATCCGCACGATTGTCCCGTGTGCGAAGAGGGCGGTCACTGCCATCTGCAGGATATGACGGTGATGACGCAACATGCGAAACGCCGTTATCGCTTTACCAAGCGCACGCACCAGAATCAGGACCTCGGTCCGTTCGTCAATCACGAAATGAACCGCTGTATCGCCTGTTATCGCTGCGTGCGCTATTACAACGATTACGCCGATGGCACCGATCTCGGCGTGTTCGGCGCGCATGACAACGTGTATTTCGGCCGCGTCGAGAGCGGAGTACTCGAAAGCGAATTTTCCGGCAACTTAACCGAAGTGTGCCCGACCGGCGTATTCACCGATAAAACCCATGCGGAGCGTTACAATCGCAAATGGGATATGCAATTCGCGCCGAGTATCTGCCACGGCTGTGCCAGCGGTTGCAATATCAGTCCCGGCGAACGCTACGGCGAATTGCGCCGTATCGAAAATCGTTACAACGGCAGCATCAATCAATATTTTCTTTGCGATCGCGGCCGCTTCGGTTACGGCTATGTCAATCGCGACGATCGTCCGCGCCAGCCGTGGGCGTTAAAAGTTGATCGTGAGGGACGGGGCGAATCATTCGATATCGTTACTACCGCGACCGCATTGGCATCGGCAGCCGATGCATTGCGTCTGGCAAAACGCGCGATCGGTATCGGCTCGCCGCGCGCCAGCATCGAAGCGAATTACGCACTGCGCGAATTGGTCGGCGCGGAAAATTTTTATAGCGGCATCGCCGCAGCGGAACTCGCGCAGATTCGTCTGGTGCGCGATATTTTGCAGCGCGGTCCCGCGCGCACGCCGACCATGCGCGAGATGGAAGATAGCGATGCGGTGTTTGTGCTCGGTGAAGACGTGACGCAAACTGCGGCGCGTATCGCGCTCTCATTGCGGCAAGCGGCAAAAGGCAAAGCGGTCAGTCTCGCCGCGCAGAAAAAGATTTTCGCCTGGCAAGCCGAAGCGATCGCCAATATCGGCCAGCACGAAAAAAATCCCGTATTCATCGCCAGCGTGCAGGCGACGCGGCTCGACGATATCGCTGCGCAAACCTATCGCGCGTCACCTGAAGATTTAGCGCGTTTGGGTTTTGCCGTTGCGCATGCGATCGATAACACCGCGCCCGCAGTAACCGATTTGCCACAAAATATTGCCGAGCTGGCCGATCAAATTGCGCAGACATTAATTGCGGCAAATAATCCATTGATTGTTTCCGGAACAGGCGCTGCATCCGAGGCCGTATTGCAAGCTGCCGCGAATATTGCCGCCGCGTTGAATGCAAAAAATAAAAAAGCTGGCATCGTGCTTGCCGTGCCCGAAGCAAATAGCCTGGGTCTCGCGTTGCTCGGCGGCGATTCGACCGATGCTGCATTGCTCGCATTGCGCGATGGCAGCGCCGATGTCGCGGTCGTGCTCGAAAATGATTTGTATCGTCGCGCCGATAGTGCACTGGTCGATGCGGCGCTGAGTGCAGCGAAAAATATCATCGTCGTCGATCATCAACGCACGGCCACCGCCGAAAAAGCGCATGTGTTGTTACCGGCGGCAACTTTCGCAGAAGGCGATGGCACGCTGATCAGCAGCGAAGGCCGCGCGCAGCGTTTCTTTCAAGTTTACGATCCCGCATATTACGAGCCGACCTGCCAAATCAAAGAGGGCTGGCGCTGGTTGCATGCGTTGCACATGGCAGCCGCAGGCCGCGATATTTCATGGACGCAGCTCGATGAAGTTACCGCACATTGCGCCGACGCGATTCCCGCGTTGAAAGCGATGGTCGACGCGGCGCCGAACGCGTCGTATCGGTTGCACGGTTTGAAAATCGCGCGCGAACCGCATCGCTATAGTGGCCGCACGGCGATGCGCGCAAATATTTCCGTGCACGAGCCGCGCGCCTCGCAGGACGGCGATACCGCGCTTGCATTTTCGATGGAAGGACATAACGGCACACAGGCCGGCGAACGCCCCGGCGCATTGATTCCGTTCGCGTGGGCGCCCGGCTGGAATTCGCCGCAAGCGTGGAATAAATTCCAGGATGAAGTCGGCGGTCACAATCGCGCGGGCGATCCCGGCGTGCGCATAATCGAACCGGCCGCCGATGCACAAGCGGATTATTACGGCCCGGCTCCCGCTGCATTTGTCGCGCGCGCCGATGAGTTTCGCGTGGTACCGCTGCAGCATCTGTTCGGCAGCGAAGAATTATCGGCGCGCGCCGCGCCCGTGCAAACGCGAATTCCAACCGCATACATTGTGCTATCGACACTCGATGCAACGCAGCTGGGATTGCAGCAAAACGAATGCGTGACGGTGACACTGGGCGCGAGTACGTTTGACCTCGCGGTGCAAATCAGCGCAGAACTCGCGGCGGGCACGGTGGGATTGCCGATCGGTATCGACGGCATTCCGGTAACTGCGATCAATGGTTGGGCGCGTCTCGCCAAAGGAGCCGCCGCATGAGCTGGCTGACTCCCGAATTAATCGATGTATTGATAAAAACCGCGCAGGCGATTGCGATTCTGCTCGGCACCGTTTTCGTTGTCGCGTATTTAATTTTTATCGAGCGCCGCTTGCTGGCGTTATGGCAGGATCGTCACGGTCCCAATCGTGTCGGCCCACACGGTATATTTCAAATCGCCGCCGATATGATCAAGCTGATTTTCAAAGAGGATTGGCTGCCGCCATTCGTCGATAAGCCGACATTTTTGCTGGCGCCGGTCATTGCTATGAGTGCGATGCTGATGGCGTTTGCGATCGTGCCGATATCGGCGACGTGGGGCGTCGCGACCGATCTGAATATCGGCGTATTATTTTTTCTCGCGCTCGCGGGTCTCGGTGTCTACGCGGTGATGTTCGCCGGCTGGTCGAGTAACAGCAAGTATGCGCTGCTCGGCGGCGTGCGCTCGACGGCGCAAACAATCAGCTACGAAGTTTTCATGGGCATCGCGGTGATGGGCGTGGTCGCCTGCGCGGGCTCGTTCAGTACGCGCGATATCGTGCTCGCGCAAAAAGATATGTGGTTTATCGTGCCGCAGTTTTTTGGCTTCATCGTGTTTGCGATGGCCGGCGTCGCGGTCGCGCACCGCGCGCCGTTCGATTTGCCGGAAGCGGAATCCGAATTGGCCTCGGGCTACCATACCGAATATTCCGGTTTGAAATGGGGCATGTTTTTCGTCGGCGAATATGCCGGCGTCGTCACCGTTTCCGCGCTGTTGGTGACATTGTATTTCGGCGGCTGGATGGGACCGGGGCCGGAATACCTCGGCTTTTTGTGGTTCTTTATCAAAACATTTATTTTTATCGTGCTGTTTATTTTGATCCGCGCCGCGCTGCCGCGTCCGCGCTACGATCAGGTGATGGATGCGGGCTGGAAATTCTGCCTGCCGCTGTCTCTTCTCAATTTGCTCGCAACCGGCGCGGTGATATTAATGCGCGCGAACGCGGGTTGAGGCTGAGGAGAATCGTATGATCGGAGCAATTCTCAGCGGTATCGGCAGTGTGGTGCGCAGCAATTTCATGATTTTTATGCGTGCATTTCGCAAGCGCGATACGATTCAGTATCCGGAACAAAAAGTGTATCTGCCGCCGCGCTATCGCGGCCGTATCATATTGACGCGCGATCCCGACGGCGAAGAGCGCTGCGTCGCGTGCAATCTGTGCGCGGCAGCGTGTCCGGTCGGTTGCATTTCGCTGCAAAAAGCGGAGACCGAAGACGGCCGTTGGTATCCGGAATTTTTCCGGATCAATTTTTCGCGCTGCATTTTTTGCGGCATGTGCGAAGAAGCGTGTCCGACCAACGCGATTCAGCTGACGCCGGATTTCGAAATGTGCGAATACGATCGCCAGAATCTGGTGTATGAAAAAGAACATCTGTTGATCAGCGGAACCGGCAAGTATCACGATTACAATTTTTATCGCGTCGCCGGTATGGCGATCGCGGGAAAACCGAAAGGTGCGGCGCAAGACGAGGCGCAGCCGATCGATGTGAAGGGTTTGCTGCCGTAGAAGTTACACCCTCCCCTGATAAGGGGAGGGCCGGGGAGGGGTTGATTTGTAGCAGCGAACATCCAACCCCAACCCCCCTCGATCCCCCCTTGTCAGGAGGGAGGTAAGTACAGTGGGGGAAGTTAAGAAGTTAAATTGCGTGCATTGCATTTATTGCATCTACGAAAAGGAAACAACAAAAAAGTGCAAATCGCTTTTTATATTGCTGCCGTTGTCGCGCTGCTCGCCACCGTGCGAGTTGTTTCCGGCACCAATCCGGTTCACGCATTGCTGAATCTGATCGTGTCATTGCTTGCCGTGGCGATGATTTTTTTTATGCTCGGCGCGCCGTTCGCCGCTGCGCTCGAAGTCATCGTTTATGCCGGCGCCATCATGGTGTTATTCGTGTTTGTCGTGATGATGCTCAACCTCGGTAACGCGGTGGTGGAGCAGGAGCGCAAATGGCTGCGTCCGCGCGTATGGATTGGGCCGGCATTGCTGTCGCTGATTCTGTTAATCGAGTTGTGGTATCTGTTGCCGAAGGGCAGTACTCATACGGCGGGTCATACGCTGGTCGATGGCAAGCAAGTGGGCATCGCTTTGTTTGGACCGTATCTGCTTGTGGTGGAGTTAGCATCGATGCTGCTACTCGCCGCGTTGGTCGCCGCCTATCATCTGGGTCGCCAAGATGAGAAAGAATAGGGCGCTGATATGAATGGCATTCCGATGGAGCATGGCCTGATTCTCGCCGCGCTGCTGTTTGTGCTCGGCCTGATCGGTTTGATCGTGCGCCGCAATTTTTTATTTATGCTGATGAGCATCGAAGTGATGATGAATGCGGCGGCGCTGGCGTTCATCGTCGCCGGTAGTCGTTGGGGTCAGGCCGATGGCCAAATCATGTTCATTCTAATTTTAAGCCTTGCCGCTTCCGAAGCCAGCGTCGGCCTGGCGCTTGTATTCCAGCTTTATCGTCGTTACCACTCGCTCGATGTGGATGCGGCCAGCGAGATGCGCGGATGAATCTGCTTTTTCTGACTTTTCTATTTCCGCTGATCGGTTTTCTGCTGCTCGCTTTCGCACGCGGCCGTATTTCGGAAAGTGGCGCGGCGATTATCGGTGTCGGTTCGATCGGCTTAGCGGCGCTGACTGCGTTATGGGTCGGCATCGATTTTACTCTGCATACGCCCGCGAACGGCGCGTTCGCGCAAATATTGTGGACGTGGATGAATGTCGATGGTTTTACGCCGCAATTCGCGCTGCGCCTCGACGGCTTGTCGCTGACGATGCTCGGTGTCGTCACCGGTGTCGGTTTCTTCATTCATTTGTTTGCATCGTGGTATATGCGCGGCGAAAACGGCTACGAGCGTTTCTTCGCGTACATGAATCTGTTCATCGCCAGCATGCTATTTCTCGTGCTCGGCGATAATTTGTTGTTCCTGTATTTCGGCTGGGAAGGCGTCGGTCTGTGCAGCTTTTTGCTGATCGGCTTCTATTACGAAGATCCGGCTAACGGTCTTGCCGCGCGCAAAGCGTTCGTCGTCACCCGCGTCGGCGATACGTTCATGGCGATCGGTTTATTTTTGTTGTATCGCGAACTCGGCACACTGAATATTCAGGAAGTGTTGACGCTGGCGCCGCAGCATTTTACGCCCGGCTCGCATTTGATCACCGCGATCGCATTGCTGCTACTCGGCGGCGCGGTCGGCAAATCGGCGCAATTACCGTTGCAGACTTGGCTGCCCGATGCGATGGCGGGTCCGACGCCGGTATCGGCATTGATACACGCGGCGACGATGGTAACGGCGGGAGTGTATTTAATTGCGCGCACGCATACGTTATTCGAATTATCGCCGTATGCGTTGAACATGGTCGGTGTGATCGGCGCGGCAACATTATTGCTCGCCGGATTTGCCGCGCTGGTGCAAACCGATATCAAGCGCGTGCTCGCGTATTCGACGATGAGCCAGATCGGCTATATGTTTCTCGCGCTCGGCGCCGGCGCGTGGAGCGCGGCGATTTTTCACTTGATGACGCATGCATTTTTCAAAGCATTGTTGTTCCTGTCGTCGGGCGCCGTGATCATCGCCTGTCATCACGAGCAGAATATTTTCAAGATGGGCGGCTTGCGCAAAAAAATTCCGCTCGTGTACTGGTGCTTTCTGATCGGTGGCGGCGCGCTCGCGGCGATTCCGTATCTCACCGTCGGCTTTTTCAGTAAGGATGAAATTTTGTGGGAAGCGTATGCGAGCGGACATACCGATTTTCTGATCGCGGGTTTGATCGGCGCGTTCCTGACATCGATCTATACCTTCCGGATGATTTTCATCGTTTTCCACGGCGAGGAAAAAACGCACGCGCACGCGCTGAAAGGCATTTCGTACAGCCTGCCGTTAATCGTGCTGCTGGTGTTATCGACATTTGTCGGCGCATGGATTCATCCGCCGCTCGCCAATGTATTGCCGGAAAGCGCCGGCGAACGCGGCGGCGACATGAAGGGAAAAATCGAATTGTTGTCTGGCGCAGTTGCGCTGATCGGCATCGCGATTGCCGCCGCGCTCTATCTCGGCGAGCGCAAATTGGTAAATTTGATCGCGCATAGCGGTATCGGTAAATTGCTGTCGAACTGGTGGCGCAACGCGTGGGGCTTCGATTGGCTGTACGATTTAATTTTCGTGAAGCCGTATCTTTTCATCACCGGTATCAATAAGCGCGATGGTTTCGATCTCGCAATCGGTTTGATTCCGCGCGTGATGCGCGCAGGTCATGATGT
>DASXYH010000155.1:0-6402 GCA_036502545.1 Spongiibacteraceae bacterium | reverse complement strand
TCGCGATTACGTCAGTCCCGACGATGTGCAAAATATTTGCGCCGATGTGCTGCGTCATCGCCTGATTCTGAGCTTCGATGCCGAAGCGAGCGGCATCGATACCGATCAAGTGATTGCGCGCATTCTCGAACTCGTGCCGATTGCATAAACGATGTCGACCTCACAGCCCGCGTACAATCCATTACAACAAACGCTGCACGGCGCGTATTGCGAACTGGCCGAATTGACCAGTGCGCGTTTCGCCGCCACCGATTGGTTGTTGCGCAGCGCTACGCGCGCGCGCGCGCCATTGCTCGGCAGCGTGCGTTCGACACTGCGCGGACGCGGTCTCGAATTCGAAGAAGCGCGCGCCTATCAAGCCGGCGACGATGTGCGCACGATCGATTGGCGCGTCACCGCACGCAGCGGTCGACCGTTCACGAAATTATTTCGCGAAGAGCGCGAAAAACCGCTGCTGATCGTGGTCGATCAACGCCAACCGATGTTCTTCGGCAGCCGCCATTGTTTCAAATCCAAACTCGCCGCGTATCTCGCCGCGCTGCTCGCGTGGTCCGGTCTCGAACAGGGCGATCGCATCGGCGGGTTGATTATCGGCAATCGCGAACGCCGTGAAATTCGCCCGCGCCGTACGCGCAAAACGGCAATGGCGTGGCTCAACGCATTGCTCGCATTCAATCGCGCTCTGCAACGCGATACGCAACTATCTACTGCCGATGCATTGCCGAGCGCCGAACAATCGCTGCTGGCGACGCTGAGCGATTTGCGTCATATCGCGAAACCGGGCAGCACGATTTATATAATCAGCGATTTCTGCGGCAGCGAACATCCGCAGGTGCGCGAACATTTGTACGCGCTGGCGCGCCATTGCGATATCACGGCGTTATTTATTTTCGATCCGCTCGAACGCGAATTGCCGCCGCCCGCGCTGTACGCGGTTACCGACGGCAACGCGCGCGTTATCCTCGACAGCGGCGATAAAAAATTGCGCGAATATCATCGCGCCGCGTTCGATCAGCATTTGCAGCAAGTGCGGCAATTACTGCAAGCGCTCGCGATACCGCTGCTCGAAATCAGCACCGCCGAACCACCGCTGCAACGCTTGACGCAACAGCGAGGCGCGCGATGAACGCAGCGCCGCAAGCAAATAGTTCATTGGCACCAGCGAATACATCAGTGCCGACCGGAGGCGCGCAAATACCTGGGCTCGAACAATTGCGCGATATTCATCTGCCGGCACCGGTGAGCTGGTGGCCACCGGCGCCGGGCTGGTGGTTGCTCGCAATAATAATAGTGATCGGTACTGTTGCGTTGGCGTTATGGTTGACGCGACGCTCGCACCAGCGGCGTTATCGCAAATCCGCGCTGCAACAATTGCGCTCGCTGTATCAAAGCTGGCAGCAACAGCGCGATGACATCGCGTTCGCGCAGGCCACCAATCGATTGTTGAAGCAAACCGCGCTCGCAGCTTTTCCCGCCGCCGATGTTGCGGCTTTGAGCGGTGCCGACTGGCTCGATTTTCTCGATAGAAAATTACGCAGACCGCGCTTCACCGAACCCGACGTGCGCGCGCTGGCGACATTGTATTTGCGCGAACCCCAAACGATCGCTGCGGAGCCGCTGCATGCGGCCGCGCAGCATTGGATACGGAGCCACCGATGTTAGGTTTCGATTATCCGTGGGCTGCATTGCTGGCAGTGCTGCCGGTGCTCGTATATTTATTGTGGCCGCGCGCGCGCCAGCAACAGGCGGCGCTGCTGGTGCCGTTCTTCAACGAGTTTGCGTCTAACGAATTAACTGTGCCGCGCCGCATCCGGCAACGCGGCCGCTTGGCGGCACTTACGCTCTGGTGGTTATTGCTGGTAGCAGCGGCATGCGGACCGCACTGGATCGGCGCCGAAATCGAGTTGCCCGCCAGCGGTCGCGATCTGATGCTCGCGGTCGATTTATCCGGCAGCATGAAAATTCCCGATATGGTGATCGGCAACGATCGCGTTGAGCGCATCGTCGCGATCAAAAGCGTCGTCGACGATTTCATCAAGAAGCGCAAAGGCGATCGCATCGGTTTGATCGTTTTTGCCAGCAATGCCTATGTGCAGGCGCCGCTGACCTTCGATCTCGATACCGTCGGCCGCTTTCTGCGCGAAGCGCAAATCGGTTTCGCCGGCGAGGAGACCGCGATCGGCGATGCGATCGGCCTCGCGATCAAACGTCTGCGCGATCGCCCCGGCAATCGTCACGTGCTGATATTGCTGACCGACGGCGCCAATAACTCGGGCAATGTAACGCCCGCCGCCGCCGCGAAACTCGCTGCGGAAAATCACATCGCAATTTATACGATCGGCGTCGGCGCCGACGAGTTGATCATACCGGGACCGTTCGGCACCGGCTTCGGCGCACGCCGCGTCAATCCCTCGCAGGATCTTGATGAGGAAGCATTGAAAAATATCGCGAGCATTACTGGCGGCCGTTATTTTCGCGCGCGCAATCCCGAAGAGTTGGCCGGCATCTATCAATTGCTCGATCAGCTCGAACCGGTGGCGGATAAATCGCAAACGTATCGCCCGCAGCGCGCGTTATTTTACTGGCCGCTCAGCGCAGCGTTTCTATTTAGCATCGGCGCCGCGCTGCGCGCCCTGCGTTGGCGCTCAATAATTTCCACACCGGCGGCGACATCGTGAATACACTCGCGCAACTGCATTTTTTGCGGCCGCTGTGGTTGCTGATGATAGTGCCTGCATTGGCGCTCGCCTTTGCGTTGTGGCGGCGCAAAAGCAGCGCAGCGAATTGGCGCGCGGCGATCGCGCCGGATTTAATCGATTATTTATTGGAACCCGCGCAGCAAACGCGTCAGCATTGGCCGTGGTTATTATTCGCCGGCTGGCTGCTGGCGACGCTGGCATTGGCGGGACCGACGTGGGAAAAATTGCCGCAGCCGGTGCTGCAAAAACGCGACGGCCTCGTCATCGTGCTCGATCTATCGCTATCGATGTACGCCGAAGATATCAAACCGTCGCGCCTGCAGCGCGCGCGTTTCAAAATACTCGACATTCTGCAAAAACGGCGCGAAGGTTTGACCGGGCTCGTGGTTTATTCGGGCGATGCGCATGTGGTATCGCCGCTCACCGACGATACCGCCACCATCGCCAATCTGGTGCCGGCATTGACGCCGGCGCTGATGCCGAGTTACGGCAGCGATGCCGCGGCGGGAATCGATTCCGCACTGCAATTATTGCGCAACTCGGGTTTCGAGCGCGGCCGCATTTTATTGATCAGCGATGAAATCGGCGCCGACGATATCGATAAAATCGCGGCGCGTATCGACGGCACGCATTGGCAACTCGCGCTGATCGGCGTCGGCACCGATCAGGGTGCGCCGATTCCGCTGCCGCCCGAAGCGAATCAACGCGGATTTTTAAAACAAAACGACGGCACCATCGCCGTCGCCAAATTGCATCGCGATCGCTTGCTATCGCTCGCCGCAAAAACTCATGGGCGCTACGACGATCTGCGCATCGACGACAGCGATATCGAACGCGTGTTGCCGCCAATTATTACCACCGACGACAACGTGCGTACCGTCGAGCGCGAATTCGATCAATGGCGCGAACGCGGTCCGCAACTGGTGATTTTATTATTGCCGCTCGCCGCATTCGCATTTCGCCGCGGCTGGTTGCTCGGATTATTGCTGATCCCGCTGAGCATGCCGAGCCAGGCATGGGAATGGCGCGATATGTGGCAGCGTCCCGATCAACAGGCGCAGCAGGATTTCAACAGCGGTGACACCAAAGCTGCCGCGGAAAAATTTCAGGACCCGCTTTGGCGCGGCGCCGCGCAATATCGCTCGGGCGATTTCGCCAATGCCGCGCAATCGCTGCAGAACGTCGATAGCGCCGATGCGCACTACGATCGCGGCAACGCGCTGGCGCAAAGCGGAAAGTTACAGGAAGCGCTCGCCGCGTACGATGCCGCGCTGGCGAAAAATCCCGCGCTGAAAGATGCCAAAGCCAATCGCGACCTGGTCGAAAAGTTATTGCAGCAGCAGAAAAAAAATCCGCAGCAAAACAATTCGCAACAAGGTCAAGATAAAGAGCGGGATAAAAAACAGCAAAACGATGCACAACAGCAATCGCAACAGGCGCAAGGCGGCAATTCGAAAAATGCGCAACAAAATAACAGTAGTCAAAACGATTCAGCGCAGGCGAACGCACAGAATGATCAAAAGCAAGACAATCAAAACCAAAACGATCAGAATCAACCAAATAACGCGAACGCTCAAGATAAATCCCAAGCGCAGCAGCAAACTGCGGAACAACAGCGACAGGACCAAGCAGCGCAAGCGGCCGCTGAGAACGATGCAAAAAATCAGGAAAATAAAGAAAAAAATGCGCAGTCTGCTCAAACCGATAAACAGAATGAACAACAGTCAAGCAACAATTCGCAACACGCGGCGGCCGACAACTTGACTCCCGAACAGCAAATGCAACAGCGCGCAACCGAACAATGGCTGCGCCAGATTCCGGACGATCCCGCCGGTTTATTGCGGCGCAAATTTCTTTACGAAAATCGGCAGCGCGAACAGCAGACGCAGAATAACGGGCAGCCGCTATGGTGAATTTATGAATCTGATGTTTGACGATACGGTGCCAGCGATCAGCCGCTCTGCCCCATCGTTTGCGACGACACGCCATAAATATGTCCCTATAGGCTCGGCCGCGGCATCCATGCCGCTTACGGTCGCTGCAAACGATGGGGCAGAGCGGCTTGCTGCAGTGGTTCATAAATTCCACACGCGAAGTGCCATGACGTTTGCGCTATTTCTTTTGTGCATTGTCGTCAGTTTTTCAGTAAATGCGGCCAATAATCTTGCACCGCGCGCAATGGTCGATCGCACCGTTGTCAGCGAAGGCGATTCGCTGACGCTGACGATTCGCATCGATGACACCGGCTCTTATGACGAGCCCGATTATTCACCGCTGCAAAAAGATTTCGAAGTGTACGGCACCACCGAGAGCAGTCAGCACGTCATCAACAACGGGCGCATCGAATCGTGGACCGAATGGCAAACATCGTTGACGCCGAAGCATAGCGGGCAATTGCAGATTCCACCGCTCGCGGTCGCCGATGCGCGCACGCAGCCGATTACGATTCAGGTGAATGCGGCGAATAATGCCAATGCCGCCGACGGCTCCGAGCCGGTTATTGTCGAAGTGCAAACCGATCGCAAAGATGTTTATGTGCAGCAACAAATTCTGCTCACCGCGCGCGTTTACATCGCCGTGCAATTGGAAAACTTGCAACTGACCAAACCCGAGTTCGATAACGCCAGCGTCAAGCAGGTTGGCGAAACGACGTTCAATCGCTCGGTGAATGGTACGCAGTACGAAGTGCACGAACTCACTTACGCAATTTTTCCGCAGCAGCCCGGCGATTTAACGATACCCGAATTGGTTTTCAACGCAGTTGAAGCGACGGGGCGTCGTTCGTTATTTGATTTTCCCGGTCGCGGTCGCGCGGTTCGCAAAATGAGTCGTCAACTCAGCATTCATGTGAAACCAATTCCGAAAAATTTCAGCGGCCAGGTATGGTTGCCCGCGCGCAATTTAACGCTCACCGAAACCTGGAGCGGCGATCCGCATCATGTTGCCGCAGGCGATTCGATCACGCGCAGCATCGCCATACGCGCGGATGGTCTGCTCGCCGCGCAACTACCCAAACTCGATCAACCGCAACTCGACGCGGCGAAACTTTACGCCGATCAACCGGCGCTCGACGATCAGCAGGACGCGAACGGCGTGCACGGCAAACGGATCGAAAATATCGCGCTCATTCCAACCCGCGCGGGACAATTGCAGTTACCGGAAACACGTGTGGTGTGGTGGGATGTCGATAGCGACAGCGAAAAAGTCGCGACGCTATCGGGCGAAACGCTGAATATAGCTGCGGGCGCCAACACTACGAACGCTCCGCCCCCGCTGTCGCAGAACACACAACAACCCGCAGCACCGGTTACAAATCCAATACCGATCAGCGCACCGGCGATAAATCAGATCGATAAAAACGTATTGCTGTGGTGGCAGCTCGCGACCGTACTATTATTATTCGCCTTGCTGGTCACGCTGTTTGCTTACGGAAATTTACGCAAAAAATCCAAACAACTCATTAGCGTTTCCAAACCAAAATCCACCATTGCCGATGATGCCGATGCGTGGCGCAATTTAAGCGCAGCGTGCCATGCCAACAATCCTGTCGCAGCGCGACAAGCATTATTGCGATGGGCACAGATTTTTTATCGCAGCGAAAATATTCACAGCATCGAACAATTGCAACATATCGCCAACAATCCGCAACTGACGCGCGAATTGCAATTGCTCGACAACCGTTTATTCGGCGTGCTGCCGGACA
>DASXYH010000154.1:0-4323 GCA_036502545.1 Spongiibacteraceae bacterium | reverse complement strand
ATCATTGCTGCAAACAGCTTGACCGAAGCTGCACAGGCAGTTGTAAAAGCAGCGGAGGGCGCGAAATGAGCATCCTGATCAACAAGAATACCAAGGTTATCTGCCAGGGCTTCACCGGCTCGCAGGGCACGCTGCACTCCGAACAGGCGATCGCTTACGGCACCAAAATGGTCGGCGGCGTAACGCCGGGCAAGGGTGGCAGCGAGCATTTGGGACTGCCGGTGTTCAACACCGTTGCCGATGCGGTCGCGCAAACGGGCGCCGATGCCTCGGTAATTTACGTTCCCGCGCCGTTCTGCAAGGACTCGATTCTGGAAGCGGCGTTCGCTGGCATTAAACTTATCGTCTGCATCACCGAAGGCATTCCGACCATCGATATGCTTGAAGTTAAAGTGAAGTGCGATGAACTCGGCGTGCGCCTGATCGGGCCAAACTGTCCCGGTGTGATCACTCCGGGCGAATGCAAAATTGGCATCATGCCGGGCCACATTCACAAACCCGGACGCGTCGGCATCGTTTCTCGCTCGGGCACGTTGACGTACGAAGCGGTTAAACAAACTACCGATTATGGCTTCGGCCAATCGACCTGCGTCGGTATCGGCGGCGATCCGATTCCGGGCTCGAACTTTATCGATATTCTCCAGCTGTTCCAGGGCGATGCGCAGACCGAAGCGATCGTGATGATCGGCGAAATCGGCGGCTCGGCCGAGGAAGAAGCGGCGGCATTTATCAAAGCCAATGTAACCAAACCGGTTGTTTCCTACATCGCTGGCGTCACCGCGCCTGCAGGCAAACGGATGGGCCACGCCGGCGCAATCATTTCCGGCGGCAAAGGCACAGCGGCGGAGAAATTCGCGGCACTGCATGATGCCGGTGTGCACACGGTGAAATCGTTGGCCGATATTGGTAAAACGCTGAAGTCGGTTACCGGTTGGTAATTGGATTGGTAAAAAAAGGCGCTTCGGCGCCTTTTTTTTGCTTTCGATTTCCACGCGCAGCCGTTGTACTGGCTTCCCCTCGGGACAGCGGCAAGTACATCCCTGTAGCTCGCCAGCGACATCCTTGTCGCTGACGGTCCCAAGGGAAAGCCAGTACAACAGCTATTCGATGCCGCGCTAAATTCCAGGATAAACCTTGAAAAGCTTTGGTTCGACACCATATTCCGGACAACTTTTTCGCACTAATCCATCTTTGTAATTCGAGGAACCAGCCTATGACTACTGCCGCCAAAGAGACCTTGGGTTTTCAGACCGAGGCAAAGCAGCTATTGCAATTGATGATTCATTCGCTGTACAGCAATAAAGAAGTATTTCTGCGCGAGCTGATATCGAATGCATCCGATGCCGCCGATAAATTGCGCTTCGAAGCGCTCTCCAATTCCGCGCTGTATGAAAATGATTCCGATCTCAAAGTGCAGGTCAATTTCGACAAAGAGGCGAAGACGATCACGGTCAGCGATAACGGCATCGGTATGTCGCGCGATGATGTCGTTAGTCACCTCGGCACGATCGCACGTTCGGGCACGGCGGAATTCCTTAAGAATTTAAGCGGCGACCAGAAAAAAGATTCGCAACTGATCGGTCAATTCGGTGTCGGTTTTTATTCCGCCTTTATCGTCGCCGAACGTGTTGAAGTGTTTACGCGTCGCGCCGGTTTGCCCGCCGATCAAGGCGTGCATTGGGAATCGCAAGGCGAAGCGGATTTCAGCGTTGAGCCGTTTACCAAAAATGAGCGCGGCACCACGGTGATATTGCATCTGCGCGCCGAAGATATCGATTTCGCCGACAACTGGCGTATCCGTTCGATTATCAAAAAATATTCCGATCATATTTCGATTCCGGTATTGATGCAGAAGCCACAATTCGAGACCGACGACGAAGGCAAGGAAAAAACAGAGGAAGAAAAAAACAAGGCGCCCGAATTCGAAACGGTAAACACCGCGACGGCGTTATGGACGCGTCCGCGCAATGAAATTACCGACGATGAATACAAAGCGTTTTACAAACACGTATCGCACGATTTCGAAGAGCCTTTAACCTGGAGCCACAACAAAGTCGAGGGTAAACAGGAATACACCAGCCTGCTGTTTCTGCCGAAGCGCGCGCCGTTTGATATGTGGAATCGCGACAAACCGCGCGGATTGAAATTGTACGTGCAGCGCACGTTCATCATGGACGATGCCGAACAGTTTCTGCCGCTGTATTTGCGCTTCGTGAAAGGCATCGTCGATTCGAGCGATTTACCGCTCAACGTCTCGCGCGAAATTCTGCAGAACAGCGCGCAAGTCGAAGCGATGCGTTCGGCGCTGACCAAGCGCGTGCTCGATATGCTCGACAAGCTCGCGAAATCCGAACCGGAAAAATATCAGGAATTTTGGCAGGAGTTCGGCCAGGTTCTGAAGGAAGGGCCGGCGGAAGATTTCGCCAACAAAGAGAAAATCGCCAAACTGCTGCGCTTTGCGACGACGCATACTAACAGCGAAAAACAGGATCAATCGCTTGAAGACTATGTCGGCCGGATGAAGGAAGGCCAGGAAAAAATTTATTACATCGCCGCCGAAAATTACAACACCGCGGCCAACAGCCCTCATCTCGAAGTCTTCCGCAAGAAAGGCATCGAAGTCGTATTGTTGCTCGATCGCGTCGATGAATGGCTGATGGGTCATTTGTCGGAATTCGATGGCAAGCAATTGCAGGATGTCGGTAAAGGCGAACTCGATCTCGGCAAACTCGAAGAACAGAGCGAGAAAGAGGAAAAAGAAAAGCTCGAGAAGGAGCATCAATCGCTGCTGGAGCGCGCGCAAAAAGCACTGGAAGGCCAGGTCGAAAAAGTGCGTGTCACCAATCGTCTCACCGATTCGCCGGCGTGTCTGGTGGTTGGGCAATTCGATATGGGTGCGCAGATGCGCCGCATTTTAGAAGCGGCGGGGCAGAAGGTGCCGGAGAATAAACCGACGCTCGAATTGAATCCGGGCCATCCACTGGTTGTTAAGCTCGACCAGGAGAGCGATGAAGATCGCTTTGCGGACCTGATCGAAATCCTGTTCGATCAGGCGCATTTGGCCGAAGGCGGACAATTAAAAGACCCGGCCGCGTACGTCCGTAAATTGAATAAATTATTATTGGAAATTACCAACTGATTGCGGTGCGAAAACGGCGGCGAAAGCCGCCGTTTTAGTTTTGGAGCGGCTGGTATATTCTGGCGGCCTCTCCTATGAAATAAGAACAGCATTTATGGCAAATTCTCAGCGCGTAGTCGTGCTCGGCGGCGGCAGTTTCGGCACCACGCTGGCCAATATCATGGCCGAAAAAGGCCACGATGCCGTGTTGTGGTTGCGCGATGAAGCGCGCGCGGAAGAGATTAACCGCGATCATCGCAATAGCGGTTATCTACCGGATTTTGTTTTGCATTCCGGCTTGCAGGCGCGCACCGATTTAGCCGCGGCGGTTGCCGATCGCGATTTCGTGTTTATGGCGGTGCCGAGCAGTTCATGCCGCGCGGTCGCCCAAGAAGTCGCACGCCATATCGATGCGCGCAGTATTTTAATCAGTACTACGAAAGGACTGGAGGCGTCGCAAACTCCGGAACCCAACAGTTTTCGTTTAATGAGTGAAGTGCTGCGCGAAGAAATTCCCGGTCAACGCCTGGGCGTGCTGAGCGGTCCCAATCTGGCGAAAGAAATTGCCGCGAAGCAAATTACCGCAACGGTGATAGCGAGCAGCGACGAAGCGTTAAATACAGGCGTTCAGCAATTATTGCACTGCGGCTATTTTCGTGTGTACGCGAGTGCCGATATGTTCGGTGTCGAACTGGCCGGCGCTTTGAAAAATGCGTACGCAATTATCGCAGGGATGGCCGCTGCACTCGGTATCGGTCACAACACCATCAGTCTGCTGATCACGCGCGCGCTGGCTGAAATGACGCGTTTCGCCGTGCGCAAAGGCGCGGATCCGCTTACGTTTATGGGTCTTGCCGGCATCGGCGATTTGATGGTGACATGTATGTCCCCGCTGAGTCGCAATTATCAGGTTGGCGTTGCGCTTGGGCAGGGTAAGAATCTTGAAACTATCGTTACCGAATTGGGACAGGTGGCGGAAGGTATCAATACATTAAAATTATTAAAGTTACATTCCGAACAGATCAACGTGCGCATGCCATTGGTCGCGGGACTCTATGAAATTCTTTATGACGGCCGCAGTATTCCCGAAGTGGTTGGCAAGCTGATGTGGGCGGAGCAAAATCGCGATGTGGAGTTTTCGCTGAAATAGTTTGCTGAATGAAATAACTTGCTGAAATAGTTTAAAGACACGAAAAGTTAACGCG
>DASXYH010000153.1:0-3876 GCA_036502545.1 Spongiibacteraceae bacterium | reverse complement strand
TGCTGATGGATTTTCTCGATGAGCATCCATTGCCCAAACGCAAGCGCGTGATCGATGCCGGTTGCGGCTGGGGCCTCGGCGGCATTTACTGCGCCAAAACCTATAAATCGACAGTGCTCGCAGTCGATGCGGACGATGCGGTATTTCCTTATCTCAACGCGCATGCCGATTTGAATGACGTTAAAATTAATTGCCATCACGGCGATTTCAAATCGGTGAAAGGGAAATTGCTCAACGACGTACACACGGTCGTCGGCGCCGATATTTGTTTCTGGGACGAAATGGTGAAGCCTTTGTACAAATTGATCGAGCGCGCGCTCGATGCCGGCGCGAAACGCGTCGCGATTGCCGATCCCGGCCGTTCGCCGTTTTACAAACTTGCGGAAAAATGCGCAAAAAAACACGATGCCGATTTGATCGAATGGGATAGTAAGCTGTACTCAAAAGTGAGCGGACACGTTCTTTACATTAAAAAATAATTGTGCCTTTTAGTGGGCAGTTGTTAGTTAACTAATAACCAACAACTGACAACTTTCTTTTCATATTTCATCTAACTGTCATAACACTGTCACAGCGCTGCAACTCCCGACTTGCACGCTGGTGACATGATGAGCAGAGCACGCTGGTTACAGACTTTTTACCAACACGGCATCTATCAGTACGATCTGCGCATGCTGCTGTGGTTTATGCACACGCGCCATCGTCAAATCTGGATAGCCGCCGCACGCGCTTTTTCCCGTAGCGGCGATGGTCTGATGCAAGTTCTGCTGCCCGGTACGCTCTGGCTGCTCGACAGCGCGCACGGCGGTAAATTATTTTTCGTCACCGCGATTGCCTTCGCGATTGAGCGCCCGCTCTACTGGATACTTAAAAACAGCTGCCAACGCCGGCGTCCGCCCGAAGCGATTCCCAGTTTTCGCAGCGTCATCACTGCTTCCGATCGTTTCAGCTTTCCCTCCGGCCATACCTGCGGCGCGTTTGTACTCGCCGGCATGGTCAGCGAGCATTACGCGACGCTCGCGCTGCCGCTGTATTTATGGTCGAGCGCAGTAGGCATTTCGCGCGTCGTGCTCGGCGTGCACTTTCCCACGGATATTCTCGCCGGCGCGCTGATCGGCAGCGGTATCGCATGGTTCGTCACCAGCTATTGCGTGGCCCTCCCGTTTTGACGTTACTCTTCGCGATATTACTCTCCGCATGAAAATACTTTACGGTGTGCAAGGTACCGGCAATGGCCATATCAGTCGCGCGCGCAAAATGGCGGCACATTTACGCGCGCGCGGTGCCGATGTCACCTATTTAATTTCGGGACGCGAGCGCGAACGTCTCTTCGATATGGAATGCTTCGGCGATTTTGAGCATCGTATCGGTTTGACGATGGTGCAGGAAAACGGCGCGGTGCTTTACGGTCGCACGCTTATGCGCGCGCATCCGCTGCAATTTATTCGCGATGTGCGCGCACTCGATGTCGCTCGTTACGATTTAATCATCAGCGATTTCGAACCCGTCACCGCGTGGGCCGCGAAATTGTCGAATAAAACCTGTATGGGTATCGGCCATCAGTACGCGTTCAGCAATACGATTCCGCGCTGCGGCGATAACATCGCCAGCGACCTCGTGATGAAATGGTTTGCACCGGTGGATATTCCGATCGGACTGCATTGGCACCATTTCGATACCGATATATTGCCGCCGATTATCGATACGCAATTGCGCCAGCGACGCGATCGCGCTCGCCACATTCTGGTGTATTTGCCGTTTGAAAATCAGCGCGAGGTTACCGCGCTGCTGCAGCGCTTCGCGGACTTTCAGTTCGTGCAATATTCATCCGATATCGACGACGGCGAAAGCGATAATGTCAGCCTCCGCCGCTCGAATTTACATGGCTTTCGCAGCGACCTGTGCAGCGCCGAGGCGGTGATTTGCAATGCCGGGTTCGAGCTGGTCGGCGAATGTCTGCATCTGGGCACGCCGGTACTGGTCAAACCGGTCAAAAGCCAAATGGAGCAATTATCGAATGCGCATGCATTGCAACAACTCGGTTGGGGCAGCGCGATCGATATCGTCGATTGGAGTTCATTACAACAATGGCTGTATGGAGAGCGACCCGTACAGCCGGTGCGTTACCCCGATGTTGCTGCCGCCTTGACCGATTGGGTGCTCGATGGCGACTGGCAGGATAAAATGGTGTTGTGCGATACGCTGTGGGAATGCACGCGCAGCCGCGAAGTATTGATTTAAACCCTTTTCCAAAAATTCTTCCTAATTTCGAAAATTGCGACGTTAATCCGCTTTGCTGGAATAAACGTTGCTCCATCCATTTTAATTTAAATTTCTCCCCAAATTTGAACTGCCCGGCTGTAAAAAACGGCTAATGCTGGTAATTTTTTCCCATTATCGGGGTAGCATCCCAATGGCTGCTGCCCAAGCAATAGAGCAACGATCAATGGACTATGCGCAAACCGTGAAGGTGGACGACATCGTACAGCAGGCACTGAGCATATGCCGCACGGAATTGGGCATGGCCGGGCATGAGCTGTATGTATCGATCATGCCGCATGTATATATTGTCGGTAATCCAAAAGCGCTGGCCGATCGCTTGGCGTTGCTCATTCAGCGCGTTGCCAATCAGGTCGCGGCGAGTCCGATACATATTTTAACCAAGCTCGATAGCAAAGACGTTGAGATCGTGGTGCGCGACAATCCGGATTTTATTGCACCGCATCGCATACGCGATGCCTTTATCCAAAGGCGCTCGGCAGCGGATATCGACCTCGATAACATTAATACCAATTATTCCAATACAGATGTCATCGATAAGATCGATGACGATCAACCCATGACGCAAAAAATTGACGCCGATATATTTATCCGGAGCACACAGGATTCAATCGGCAGCGAATATGTTTTGCGCATTCCGACCACGCCGCCGCCGGTATTAAAATCAAAATTAAATAGCGCATCGAAAAAATCAGCGTTAAAAAAACGACGCATTCTGGTGGTGGACGACAATCACGATGTTGCCACCACGCTCGCTACCGCATTACAAATTTCCGGTTATGACACCAAAACCGCTCACGATGGCGCTACCGCCCTCAGCACAGCGCTCAGCTTCGCGCCGCATGTGGTGTTGCTCGATATCGACTTGCCTGGCATGAACGGCTTGCAAGTCGCGCGCAGTATTCGCGCAATTAATACGCCGGGGAAGCCGTTATTGATTGCTCTGACGGGGCAAGGCGGTCTTGAAAATAAGCAGCGCGCACATAACGCCGGTTTCGATAAGCATTACACCAAACCGGCCGATGTGCGCGACATCATCGAATTTATCGAAAGGTCTATTTGCTCTACCTTACCAGCGCCAATCAATAACATGCCATAATTACGATCGACGCGTTAACGGCGAGAAAAAACGTTTCATCGTTTTAGCAGCTCTAATTGTTCCCGCTTTAATAGTATCGAGCGTCATCGAATATCTAATCGGCCGCGGTTGCAAACCAAGCCGGCGTAAATGCTGATTCATACAATGCGCATCTCTCCACATATCCGATTGACGAGTGCGGAATGTAATCGCCAGAGAAATAGATATTTCCGGACCCGTGTGCACCAAATGCGGGGCGATAAAGGGATGGTGCACGCCGAGCCCGGGGCGCAAAGAAAATACCGCTGCCTTGGCTTCTATTTTGGTATCGTACGGCGGGCGCGGGCGGTAGGGAAACGCCAGAATTACATCGCGCTGCGCGGATGTGAGCACTTCTTCGTCGAGCGGATCCCACAATCTTACTGTCTTTGTTCCCATGATTTGAAACAGGAAATTCATTTCCCGATCCATATGGTAAGGCGTCACGGCGCCTCTTGCAGAAACGAAGATGTAAGTGG
>DASXYH010000152.1:0-7597 GCA_036502545.1 Spongiibacteraceae bacterium | reverse complement strand
CTTCGGCGCGCTGGGTTAAATCGATCGTGTATTTATCGAGTGCCTGCCGATTGCCTTCGGCTTCGGGATTATCGACACCTTCGCCGCCGCGCACTTTTTCGATCGCCGCTTCGAGTTTATCTTTCGTCACGCCGACTTCTTGCAGCAGCGCGGTGATCGAATTATTCAGTTCAAAAAACGCGAGCAGTACCATTTCGCTGGAGATGTATGCATCTTTTTTCTGCTGCGCGAGTTTATCGGCGACATTCAATAACCGGCCCAGATCATTCGACATATGAATATCGCCGGACGTGCCCTGCACTTTCGGCAGACGATCGATTGCCGCCGTCAACGCCTGCTTCAACCGCGGAATATTCGCACCGGCCTGCGCCAATAACGGCCGCACCGCACCGCCTTGCTGTTCAAGCAGCGCGGAAAGCAAATGCGCAGGCTCCATGAAATTATTGTCGCGGCCGAGCGCGAGCGATTGTGCATCCGCGAGCGCGGTTTGCAGTTGATTGGTAAAACGATCTATTCGCATCGAATATTCTCCCCAGTCGGCACTGTGTTCAGTGCTGCCTAAGTTAGGGCATCGAGCGTGAAATTCAAGCGATGGCGTCGCCATCCATTAGATAGATCAAACTTGCGTAGCAACCGGGCCATTGATGCGACAATTGCAGCAACGGACCAATTGCATGCTTCACAACCCTACATGCGTAAACTCGACACTGCTCGCACCACTGGCCCATACTGCGGTGTCAGGCCCACGATCGGGTGCGTTAGCGGAAGAAGGCGGATGAGCGGAGATTACAAATGTACCCATGCCATCATTGAGCCGCCAAATACCGGTTCCTTCAAGCGCTGTCGTAGAGATAACACCGCTCGATGCAGTCCACGTGTACGTGCCTTTCTCATAGCCATCTTGGCCGCTCGGGTCAGCCAGTTCATCACCATTCGCTGCAATAAAATAGGTCCCATCAGGCAAAAAAGTTAAAACAAAAGTAGCGCTCGCGGCACCAACATTTTGCACAACCCAAGAGCCGAGAATCGGACTTTCCGCGTTCAATACTTTGGAACCAACCACCTTATCCGCAGCCAGACCAAGTACCATATTATTGTCGCGAATATCTAAATCGATACTGCCACTGCCAGCGAGATAACCGTATGAACCAGGATTATTAGTGCCGCTAGCGGTCATGTTAAATGAACCAATATAAGTCGATGGTGGCTGGAAGGCCCCTCCGTAAAGCGGATCCCAAGTAAAAGTACCGAAACGTGCCACCCCTGCAAGTTCCCCCGAACCGAGCCCCGAGCCCGCATTCACGTGCGGCTCGATAGCTACATAGTGAGTGTCATCTACAAAAGTAACTATCGATGCTACTCCACCGCGATACCAATCTTCGCGTCCGAACTCCCAAACGCCTACAAGCCTACTTAACTGCAGCGGTAAAAAGGCTTTATTGAAATGGACTAATGCTTGATCCGCGCTAACGAGTTGTATCTGCCCACTGCCGCTACGTGTGACCAAAGCTGCCACGTCGCTGTCAAAACTCGAAGAATCAAAACTCAAACTAAAGTTGGCCGCTGTACTGTGCGCTATATCGTCAATTTGAATCCCATTATTCGGATCGCCATCGCGATCCAGTGTTTGAAGTAGTCGGAGCATATTAGTCAAATTTGTGTATTGGGGAGTCCGGTAAGCGTCAGTGATATGGGGCAGTACATCCCAGGGAGTGATGGTTGTTTGCCCTGCGATCAAGGGGAAATCGATCGCACCGATGGAAAATATTATTTGCTCACCGACCTTGTACTTGAAATGCCCGCTTGCATCGGTAGTGCCCGACTGCGTGGCCGTTCGGTAATGAAGATTTTCAACCGGACTATCGATAAAAGCGCCGGTAAGGGTAACTTCATTGCCGGGAGGGGGCTCGACAGGGGGTATATCGCTAGGAGGAGGAGTATTGCTAGCGGAATTGTTGCTGGAAGAGCCGCCGCCACCTCCTCCACACGAAGTCAATAACGCACTGATAAAGAGACCGAATAAAAAACGATTTTTTATTATCAACATTTTTATACGTCCTTATGTATTTTATTTCACTGCTATAGTGTCGGCGTTTTTTGATCAAAAGGCTATCCGTACATTATTCCTCTTGTCATATTGGCAATAGGCAGGTTTGCCAGATAAATCAAACTCGCCATGCGACCGCACACGCCGTCGCGGCGATACGAATAAAAGCGATCGCCATCAGCGACAGTACAAAGGCCGCCGCCGAAAACTGCTGTGATACCCAAAGCGCGCAAGCGCAATCGTGCGAGCGCATACATATCCGCGAAATAATGCTCGGGTTTAGGCGATGCCGCAAAACACGCATCGACTGTTTGCGAAGCAATGTCTGCCGCCGCGTCGAGAAAACACTGCCGCACTTCCGCGCCCACTTCAAAATTGCGCGGTCCAATCGCGGGACCAAGCCACGCCATGACCTGGGTTGGATCACTGAATGTTGCAACCGCGGCTTCCAACACGCCGGCGCACAACCCGCGCCAGCCGGCATGTGCCGCCGCCACTTGTGTACCCTGTCGATCGCAGAATAATACCGGCAGACAATCGGCCGTCATCACGGCGCAAGCCAAACCCGGCTCGCGGGTAAATTGCGCATCGGCGCGTTGCGGATGCCGCGGATCAGCCGCGACGACATCGATACCGTGAACCTGTTGCAACCAACCGATCGCCGCCAATCGGGGACATGATTCGAGCAGCAGCTTTCTATTAGCTGCAACCGCGGCAGGATCATCGCCGACATGATCGCCGAGATTCATCGATGCGAACGGCGGCGCGCTAATACCGCCGCTGCGTGTTGTCACCAGCGCGGCGACACCGGCGGGTGCAGGCCAATCGGGACGTAAGTATTCGATCATTGCGCGTGCTCCTGCGCGGCGCTTTGCAGATCTACCTGCAAATATTGCAGCAATTGCCGCATGTCGGCGGGCAGTTCAGTCTGCCATTGCAGTAATTCGCCGCTGCGCGGATGCAATAATTCCAAGCGGCGCGCATGCAATGCCTGGCGCGGGAAATTGCGCAAATAATCGATGAAATCCGCAGCCGCGCCCGCTGGAATTTTGAAACGGCCACCGTAAACTGGATCGCCCAGCAGCGGATGTTGGATATGCGCCATATGCACGCGAATCTGGTGCGTGCGACCGGTTTCCAATAAACAGCGAACGTGCGTATGCGCGCGAAAACGCTGCAAAACACGGTAATGCGTGATCGCTTCTTTGCCCCCGTTTGGTCCCTTATTTTTTGCTGCGGACGATTGTTTAAGCACCGCCTGCCGCTTGCGATCGCGCGGATGTCGGCCGATCGGCGCTTCGATGGTGCCGCCGCTGACCAACACACCGCCGACGATCGCTTCATATTCGCGATGCACACTGCGCGCTTGCAGCTGCGCGACCAGATCGGCCTGTGCGGTAAGATTTTTTGCGACCACCATCAAACCGGTCGTGTCTTTATCGAGCCGATGCACGATGCCTGCGCGCGGAATGGTATTGAGCGCTGGCAAGTGATGCAGCAATGCATTCAACAACGTACCCTGCGCATGACCCGCCGCCGGGTGCACCACCAGGCCGGCAGGTTTATCGATAACCAGCAGATCATCGTCTTCGTAAATAATCGCCAGCTCGATGGCCTCGGGCTGCCAACTGGTATCAACTGGCGCTAACTGCGCGTGCAACACCAATTCGGCGCCAGCCATCAATTTGTCTTTAGATGATTGCACGCCGCCATTAACGGTCAATTCACCGCTCTTGATCCATTGCTGCAGGCGCGCGCGTGAGTAATCCGGGAACAGCTCGGCCGCGATCAGATCGAAGCGCCTGCCGCCAAGTTCGAGTGGCACTACGACCTGCAAATCGATGGGCGCAAGCGCTGCTGTTGCTGGCACTGGTGAAGCTCCGTTGGTGAAATCGTGGAAGCAATTGGTGGCACCGGCAGGGCTGTGGTTAAATAGCGCCTCCGCTCGCCCGGCCCCGCCGCCTAAAACACGAGATGGCAGATTGTAACGGCCGCTCGACCAATAGCACACGTAAAGGTTAATCATTTCATGCGCAAATGTTCACTCATCGTTCTGCTCGCGATCGCCGTCGTATTGACCGCGTGCTCATCGAAAGATAAACGCGACTCGATGTCCGAACACGATTTGTATATGGAAGCGCAGCGCTATTTGAAAAAAGATAATTACGATCTCGCGACCAAAGATTTGCAGCTGCTCGAATCGCGCTATCCATTCGGCCCTTACGCCGAGCAGGCGCAACTTGAACTGATTTATTCGCAATACCGCAGCTCGCAGGGCGAGGCGGCCATCGCCGCGGCGGAGCGTTTCATTCGTCTGCATCCGCAGCATCCGAATGTCGACTATGCGTATTACATGAAAGGTCTGGCGAACTATACCGAGGGCACCGGCCTGCTCGAACGGTTCTTGCCGACCGATATGACGCAACGCGATCCCGGCAAGGCGCTGCAATCGTTCGAGGATTTTCGGCAATTATTGAATCGTTTCCCCGACAGCCAATACGCGCCCGATGCGCGCGCGCGCATGACATTTTTACGCGCGCGCCTGGCGCGCTACGAAATTAACGTCGCGAATTATTATTTCCGACGCAAAGCGTATTTGGCTGCCGCCAATCGCGGCCGTTATGTGGTCGATAACTATCAGCAGACCGAAGCGGTGCCCGATGCACTCGCCGTCATGGTGCAAGCGTATCAGTTATTGGGATTGAACGATCTCGCGGATGATGCGCTGAAAGTTTTGCGCACCAATTATCCCGATCATCCATCGCTCGATGCGGATGGCAATTTCATCGATAAATTCAACGTCGCCAACAACCCGCAACATCGCAGTTGGGTCAATACGGCGACGCTCGGCCTGTTCGAAAAAGCCGAGCCGCCGAAATTCGACAATCGCGCGGAGTATTTGAAGTACTGATGACTCTTCCCCTGACAAGGTAAGGCCGGGAGGGGTTTGACGGTCAAACAAAACCCCTCCGTTATCAAACCCCTCTGTCGCTTCGCGACATCTCCCCTTGTCAGGGGAGAGCGAATTAATCGCGCTCCGGAATATTTTCCAATTCCTTCAACCAGACGGTCGCTTCCCCATCGCTCGGCGCGCGCCAATCGCCGCGCGGCGACAATGATCCCCCTGAGCCCACTTTCGGCGAATTCGGTACGCACGAGCGTTTGAACTGGCTGGTTTTGAAAAATCGATACAGGAATATTTTCAGGTTTCGTTTGATCGCCGCGAGATCGTATTGATTGCGCACCACCTGACTGCCCTCCGGCCAAGTGCCTTTTTCTTTGTCGCTCCAGGCGGAGTATGCGAGAAAAGCCACTTTCGACGGCGAAAAGCCAAAGCGAAGCGTGTAATAAAGATTGAAATCCTGCAGCTCATACGGACCGATCACACTTTCCGTTTTCTGCTCCGGTTGCTGCGCCGAATCTCCCGGAACAAGTTCGGGGCTGATATCGGTATTTAAAATATTCAATAAAATATCGGATCCGGAATTGCCGATTTGCTTCGTTTCGGCGACCCAGCGCACGAGATGACTGATCAGAGTTTTCGGCACGCTGGCGTTGACGTTGTAGTGCGACATGTGATCGCCAACACCGTACGTACACCAACCCAGCGCCAGCTCGCTCAGATCGCCGGTACCGATCACGATACCGTTGTGCAAATTCGCGAGGCGGAATAAATGGCTCGTGCGTTCGCCCGCCTGCACATTTTCGAAAGTGATGTCGTAATTTTTTTCGCCGGTCGAATACGAATGTTCGATGTCCTTCAACATTTGCAGACAACTCGGGCGAATATCGATTTCACTCGCGGAGCAGCCCACTACCTGCATGAGCTGCCGCGCTTGCAGCAATGTGCGCTCGCTGGTCGCAAAACCCGGCATCGTGATGCCTAAAATATTTGCGCGCGGCAATTGCAATCGATCGATCGCTTTCGCGCAGACGAGTAATGCGTGCGTCGAATCCAAACCGCCGGATACACCGATGACGACCTTCGATATACCGGTTGCGGATAAACGCTGCACCAACGCCTGCACCTGAATGTTGTACACCTCGTTGCAACGCACATCGCGCTGTTTATTGTCGGAGGGAACATAGGGGAAGCGTTCGATATGGCGCTGCAGCGGCAATGCATTTTGTTTCGCCACATCGAGATTGAATGCGACGACGTTAAATCGCCCCACCTCATCGGCATGACGACCGATAGAATCGCCGAATGTGGTGGTGCGCATGCGCTCGTGCGCGAGCCGCTCCAAATCCACATCGGCAAAAATAATATGCGAGGTGTCGGCGAATCGCTCTGATTCGGCGAGCAGTTCACCATTCTCGCAAATCAGCGCCTGTCCATCCCACGCCATGTCGGTGGTCGATTCGCCGACGCCCGCGGACGAATACAAATAAGCAGCGAAGCAGCGTGCCGATTGCTGCGCCACCAGTTGATGACGATACGCCGATTTGCCGATAACGATATTGGATGCCGACAGATTGACGAGAACAGTGGCACCGGCGAGCGCGGCAAACGACGAAGGCGGAATCGGCACCCATAAATCTTCGCAAATTTCGACATGAAATTTGAACAGCGGCACGCTGCTGATTTCAAAAATAAGCGCGGCGCCGAATGGCACCCGCTGACCGAGCAGCGTTATTTCGCTGCTGCACGCGTTGCTCGCCGGACTGAATTGACGCGCTTCGTAAAATTCGCCGTAGTTCGGCAGATAGCTCTTCGGCACGACTCCCTGAATGCGACCGCCCGCGATAATCGCCGCGCAATTGAACAACTGGTGCTCCACTTGCAGCGGAAGCCCGACGATCATAGCGATAGGAAGTTTTGCCGACGCCGCCACAATCGCGGCCAGCGCATCCAACGCTCCATTTAGCAGGGCCTTTTGGCGAAACAGATCGTCGCAGGTATATGCGGTTAAACCCAACTCGGGAAATGCAACCAATAGCGCTCGACCCTTTGCCGCCTCGGTTGCCAATGCAATGGTTTCCGCCGCGTTGAATGCAGGATCGGCAACTCGGCAGCGCGGAACCGCGACGGCGACGCGGGCAAAACCATGCGAGTAGATATTGAAGAAATTTTCAGTCATTTTCTGCTTCACATCGTCAGCCCATTTGCGGGATTAAACAGAGCGCCCATAATCATCACCTCGATGAGTACCTTGCGAGACACTGGATGGTATTAACCCGACAACGTTCATTGCCGGGTTAATAACGGCATTTTCAATCAATCGCGCTCGCTTGGCAAAACTGGCAAAAGACAGTTCGCAAAGATACGTTAGACTTACGTATCGCGATTTCGATACGAGCCCCATGTCATCCGCCGAGTTCACCGCTTCACCGCCATCCTCGTATCCGGTATTTCAGCAGAATATGTCGTTACTGCGCATATACAGCTGGTATCGGCTGGCGCTCGCCGTGGTGTTGATCGCCATCTTAATCGGAACGCGCAAAGATCCGCTGGTCGGCCGCGATTATCCCGAATTATTTATCGCGCTGTGCGGCGCCTATTTCCTTTTTGTAATTCTTGTTCTGATTTTACTGCCGCTGACAAAACGC
>DASXYH010000151.1:0-8407 GCA_036502545.1 Spongiibacteraceae bacterium | reverse complement strand
CGACGGTGATATCAGCCAGTGTTTGCGCCTGCAAAACCGTATAGTTTTTCTGCAGCGGATGCGGTCCGGTTACGCGCACGTTGGTCGGGCCAAACAGCGCGATAATATCGATGCCGGTCGCGCAGGCGACGTGCAGCGTTCCAGTATCCGGCGTGATGAATAACGCCAGACTTTTCATCAGCGCGGCGAGATCGAGGACCGCTGTCTTATCGATTAAATTAATTGCTGTTGGCGCGAGCTTTACAAATTTACGGCCGAGACTTTTTTCGCCTTTCGAACCGGTGAGGACAAAACGAATGCGGCTATTTTTTTTGCGCAACGCCGCTTCGAGTGCGACAAAATTATCGAACGGCCATGCCTTGGGATGCGTTGGCGCTCGCCATAGTTTTAATCCGCGCTTGGCGATACTGTGACAACCGATATGGCAGCCGATCAATATATCGTTGTCTGAAGCATAACCTTGTTCGCGCAGAAGCGTTGCGACATTGACGAAATTATTCGCGCCCGGAAATAAATCGTAATGGCTATCGACGCCGGCGGTCGCACAGCCCAACAGTTCGCACATGAAATCGAGCGAATGCTGAGCGCGGTGCATCGGCACGTTCGATTGCGTTATCGTTATCGTTTCGATATCGAGCCAGTCGGCGTACATGCGAGTGCCGGCGTGATCGTGTATCGCCAGCGCCACATCGTAGCGTTCGGCAAGACGTTTGGTTTCACTTTTTCCGGGGGCGATATGCACGTTATCGACATGCGGGTTATTTTTCAGTATCTCGCCGGAAAGCGGCGACAGCGCTATGACATCCAATCGAATGCCGGGTCGCAGCGTTTTAAGCAAGCGTAACGCAGGCGTATGAAACAGCGCGTCGCCCAAGCGCTCGGGCAGAATAACCACTACGTTTTTATAATCAAATTTATGATTCATCGAGACATTACTTTCTCAGCCGGTCTAGCGCGTCGTTGCTGCCGGGCTGCGCGGTTGATATCAAATATTTTACTTGATTAAACACGGCATTATTTTCCGGCCAATTACGCAATAAACGCCCCAGATCGCGCTTGAATGCACGACGCCAACCGCTTTCGGTGCAATGCTCGCGCATGGCATCGAGATCGATCAGAGCAATACGGCCGGCACGCAGCAATAAATTATTGGCCTTGAAATCGCCGTGGCTGATTCTGCACAGCGACATTTCTTCCAATAATGTTTTCAGCGCTTGCAACTCATCATCGCTCAAGGCGCGCTGTTGCCCCGTAGCTAATAAATCGGGCGCATCGATCCAAGCGCTGATGAAATATGCCGTGCTGCGCAGCGGACCGCAGCGACGCTCAAGCAGAGCAACCGGTTGCAGGCCGGCGATACCGGCAATCTCTAACAGGTGCGAATACAGCCACGAATGCCGTGCGCGCGTTGGGCGCAAACCGCGGCCAAACGCATGTCGCCAATTTTTAATATTGTATCGCTTAATGACGACGGGCCTATCGGCAATTGTCGCCCTCACAACGGTGGCGGTATTGCCTGCCTTCAACAGTGTTCCGCTCGCCATGAAAGCATCGGGGTCGCGATAGAAACGGGCGAGGTCATCGCTTTGCCAGTCCCGTCGAAACGCCTGCACGGCGCCGAAGGATTGTTTGTAAACGGTCAGCGAGCAATCGCGCAGCGCCTTGTTGAGATAATCGCGCTTGCGTACTTGCCACGCGCGATCGATTGCCTTTCGCAATGCTTTCTGCAACACGTCATTTTTCTGCCAGCCGCGCTGCGCAACATACCAATCGATTGCGGTATCGAACAGCGCGCGTTCGCGAGTATCGAATTGCGCAATCAATGCGCCGAGATTGATTATGCTGGCATTAAATGGCAGCGCAGCATCGGTCAGTTTGATTGAGCCGAGATCGAGCAGATACAAACGCTCGTCTTGCAGCATGAAATTATCGGCATGGATATCGCTCTGATAAATTCCCGCCCGATGCAGCGTTAACATCGTTTGCATGATGCTTTGCAAAATCCGCCGCTTTTTCGTTAGATCGAATTTCGGCCAACATAAACTCAGCTCGCTGGCGCCCGCAATAAACTCGTAAACGATACCTTCGAATCGCCCGCACGGCGTGACGAAATGGCCAAGCAGCGCTGGGCATGAAATGTTGGCCGCAGCGACGCGCTCGTACCCCGCGCGTTCGCGCCGAATATGGCGCGCGCTGCTCGCGTTGCGCGCAAATAATTTAATAACGACCGGACAATTCTCTAACGAACCTTTTAAAACGACGCGCTTGCGCGGTAATAAGCGCAATACCGCTGCAGTTTTAAAGCTGATTTTTTTTTTGTCGACAATGAGGGGCAATAGGGCGGTGTCAGGTAATTTGCGCGCGCCGGCGGAAAAGGCCGCTAAAAAAGAGAGTGGTAGCGCCCACGCTGCCGATTGCGGCTCGCGGTGATGATCGCGCACATAAATCCGGCGGGCGCGCTCGCGTACCGCCGCCCAGAAACCGCTATCGTGCCGCAATGCGACGCGCAGCGGGCGCTGCGTGTAATGCCTTACGAAACGAAAAATATCGCGCTGCGTCAGACCGATATCGAGCGCCGAATAATACAATCCGCCCAAATCCTTAATCAGCCAGCGCCGCGGTACGCGCGCGCGAATTTGCGCGCGATGTAAATCCATCAAATACAGTTTGCGTACAGCGAGATTGGCGGCCGCAATCGACGATGAATCGTTTTGCAGCGGATCGTTTTGCAGCAGAAAGTGGCACAGATAAAAATCGCGATGATTGATTCCGGCCCGATGCATGACGCGGGCAATGCCTGCCACGCGCTCGATAAGTTTTGCTTTCAAAGCAAACGTCGGCGGCTGATGAATCCAGCGCGCGCAAAAATCTTCGAGCGTTTCGACCGCGGTCAATTCATCGGTGACAAGAAACGAAAGTTGCGTAGCGGGATTTATGCCGCGGCGCCCAAATGCGGCAACGCTGAGCGTATCGATTTGCGCTGCTTCGAGCGCGCGAATCGCCAGATATTCATTCGTTGCACCGACGACAGGTAGACGCCCCTGCAGCAAATTCTTGACGATTTCTTTCCAGCCGATGCCTTGATGCAGTTTTAGAAAATAGCCGCGACCCGCAATCTCAAAGCGCAGCGTGCGACGACCTTCCTTATCTCTATAAACGCTTCCCGGCTGTTCGCGCGCGGCATCGAATGGATTGCGATCGCGCCAGTGATCGGCGATATCGGCACGCAGCAATGGATTTTGTTCGATAGTCACCGCAGTCGCCTCGCGGCGACGGTTTCGATAATCGCCGCTGCGCGTTCGGGCATCGAAAAAATATCGGCGCTATTGACGAACAGGCGGCTGCGTTCGCGCCAGGTCGCGCGGTCTTCGCTGAATATCGTCGCAATTGCAGAAGCGATATCGCGCGGCGTCATCGGATCGTTCAGTTGGAAGCCCAGACCGTGCTCGATAATGTAATGCGCATGTCCGCAAACGGCCGATGCCACTACCGGCATTCCCGCCACCATCGCTTCAAGTAACACCAAGCCGGCGGCTTCGCTATACGCGGGGTGCAGCAGCAAATCGGCGCTCCACATCAAGTGCGGAACATCATCGCGCGCGCCGAGAAACGTCACGCTATTTTCCAATCCCAATATGCGCGCCAAATTGATAAACGGCGCCTGCTTGTCCTGGCCAATCACCCACAAGCGCACACGGCGGCGCAGCGATTCGCTTAAAGCAGCAATGCCGCGCAGCGCGCGGTCCAAACCTTTTCTCCGATAGTCGGAGCCGACGAATAAAATAATTAATTCGTTGTCGGCAATGGCTTGTTGCGCGCGCAATTGCCGGCGCTGCTCAGCGTAATCGCCCGGCATAACGCATTCGCGGCGAATGCCGGGCGGCAGTAAATGCAAACGCTCGGCCGGAGTTCGATAATAGCGTTGATAAATTTCGCGCTGCGCTGGCGTGATGAGCATGATTTCGGTTTTGCCGGTGCGATCGAACACCGTTTTTTCGAGCGCGAGATAAGTGCGGCAGCGCGGCGTCAGTCGATAAAAAAAATTGCGCTCTTCAAAAGCTTTTGCGGCAAAACACACGTCGGCGGCGTAATAGACATCGAGCCCCGGCATTTTATTGAAACCGACAACGACATCTGCCGGCTCCCTTTGCAGCTCGATTTGCAGGACAGTGGAAAACTCCCTGGCGCGGCCGTGATTGGTGCGAGCATGCAATGGCAATTCGACAACACGCATATCGGCCGGCCTATCGCCCTGCCACGCGCCCGTATAAATAGTGATGCTGTGGCCGCGCTGCAGGCAGGTGCGCGCCACCGTCAGCATATCGCGCTCAAGGCCGCCATACGGAAAATAATGAAATAGCGCGAAGGCCAGTTTCATGGCGTGATCTCGATGGGGGTGCCGATATCGACCGCCTCCCAGATTTCATCCATGTCGCTATTTTTTACCGCGATGCAGCCATCGGTCCAATTGAATTTCAACGCCTGCCTGGCGGTTTTTTCGTTCCAGCTATTTTTCATACCGTGAAGCATGATCGCATTGCCGGGATCGACATTGTATTTTTGCGCGCGCGCACTGTCGTTCACATTCGGATACGACACGCGAATCGATTTGTAAAAACTGCTGTTCGGATTTTTCCAGTCCAGCGTGTAGTACCCTTCGGGCGTGCGCTCGTCGCCCTCTTGCAGTTTGGGTCCTTTCGGCTTCGGCCCGAGCATGATTTTATATTGCTTCAACACGCGCCCTTCGCGCAGCAGGTACAACGTCTTTTCCGATTTTTTCACCAGCACCGCGTCGGCCTTGTCGAGTGCATGGCTCGACAGTGCGAATAAAAAAACGCCGATGAAAACCGCTATTTTCATTGCGTCGCTTCTTTCATTGCATTATTTCCGGCACGGTATGCAGCATCGGCTCCAATGCTCGCCATACCAGCGCCGGTGTCAATGGCGCCATTATCGGTGGTTCGGTGACCGTGTTAACGGCCGGACAATCGCAGGCGCGCAGATGCAGTTGATGTTTGCCGTAGGTGCCGATCTCGGCCGGATCGGTGGAACCGTACAGCGCTACCGCGGGCACATCGAGCGCGGCGGTTAAATGGCCGAGCCCGGTATCGACGGTAACCACGGCGACGCTGGTGGCGATTACACTGGCCAAACCGGATAAATTCAAACGCGGCAATACTTCGGCATCGGTTGCCGCAGCGGCAATACGCTGCGCGCGCGCGCGTTCGACATCATTGCCCCACGGCAATAACACTCTGCAACCAGCGGCATTCACCTGTGCGCATAATTGCTGCCAGTAAATTTCCGGCCAATGTTTATCGGCGCGCGTAGTGCCGTGCAAAAATAAAACGCGGCGCTCACGCGGAACGATATCGATAAAGAAATTTTTGTCGAGTCCATAATCGCCGATCGTTTGCGGCAGCGGGTAATCGAGCGCTTGCGCGAATAAAAGGCGCACGCGCTCCACCGCGTGCAAATTCCACGGCACATTGAATTTATAGCGATAAAACCAGGTGGCGTGCGGTTCGCGCGCCGACGTGCGATCGAGCCCGTAAATCGGCGCGTGCGCCTGGCGGGCGAGCCATGCGCTTTTCAATAAACCCTGCGCATCGATCACGCAATCGTAATGATGCTCGCGCAAACGCTGTCGACATTTACGCCATTCAATGCCGAATAAACTGGTCACTGCAGATTTGCGCCAGCGCCGCAGCGCGACCGGAATTGCTTCCTGCACGGCGGGATGCCAGCTCGGCACTTCGGCAAACGCTTCTTCAACGGCCCAATCGAAAGTCGCGAACGGCATTGCGCGCATTGCATCCGTCAATGCCGGCAAGGTGTGCACCACATCGCCGAGCGAAGACATTTTTATTATGAGTATGCGCATTTCAATGCAGTTCCAGTCTGGATACGGCGGTATTGGCAGGTGGCAATAAACGTTCGAGCGCGGCGATAACGCGCTCGGGTCGCAATTCCACCAGACATTTTAAATGGCCGAGTGGACATTCGCGTTGAAAACACGGGCCGCAATCGACCGGCAATTGCAATATTTCGACATGTTCCGCAAGCGGCGGCGTGAATGCCGGCGAGGTCGATCCGTAGACCACCACCAGTGGTCTTCCCGTTGCGGCGGCGATATGCATCAGCCCCGAATCGTTGCTGACCACCGCAGCCGTGGCCGATAACAGATCCACCGCTTGTTCGAGCTGCGTGGCGCCAGCGAGATTCGCAATGCGGCTGCGCCGCGCTGCAGGCAGCAGCGCGACAATATTTTCCGCGACGGCGCGATCTTTCTCCGAGCCGAAAATTGCGATTTGCCAATCGCGTTCGAGCATCGCCGCCGCGACTTGCGCATAGTGCCGCTCGGGCCAGCGTTTGGACGGACCGAATTCCGCGCCGGGACACAGCGCCAATATCGGCAATGCAGAATCGAGTTGGAAGCGTTGTAGCAATTGCGTTCGTGCGACGCTATCGATCGTCAGCTGCGGCTTCGGCAATGCCGCTGGCAGCGGTGCATCCGGATCAAACGCCAGCGCGGCGAAACGCTGCACCATCAGCGGATATTTTTGTGTATCGAGAATGCGTAAATCATTGAGCAGCCCGTAGCGCATTTCACCGCGCCAACCGGTGCGCTGCGGAATGCGCGCGAACCACGGCGTCAGCGCCGATTTGAATGAATTGGGCAATAGAATCGCTTGATCGTAATGCTGCGTGCGCAACCCATTGCCGAGGCGATAGCGCACGCCGATTTCCAGTTTGCCGTGCCCTAACGGAATCGCTATAGCGCGACGTACCTCGGGCATACGCGCCAGCAACGGCAGGCTCCACGCGGGCGCAAGCACATCGATGTCAGGTTGCGGAGAGCGCTGGCGCAGTAATTTGAACAGCGTCTGCGCCATCACCATATCGCCGACCCAGGCCGGGCCTACAATTAAAATCGAATCGATGGATCGATTCATCCGATCAGTTCCCTGAGTTGCAGATATACGCCATCGAGATTGTGTAAGATTTCCGCATTGGTAAATCGCACAACGCGTATTCCCAACGAATTGAGGTGCTGTGTACGAATATCATCGTATTCGGTTTGGGCGGAATGACTATCTCCATCAATTTCTATGACTAATTTTAATTCGGCGCAATAGAAGTCTGCTATGTAATTGCCGAGGGGTTTTTGTCGGGTGAACTTGTAGCGAGAGAGCGACTTATTTCGCAATAATTTATTCCAGAACTTTACTTCGGGTGATGTCGGACTTTTGCGATTTTGACGCGCTAACTCGCGTAAATTTTTGTTATAGGAAATAAAGGAACCGCGCGAGCTAACCCCCTCAGCGGCCTCACCGAATTTTTCGTGAGCAAACCCCTCCCCGGCCCTCCCCTTGTCAGGGGAGGGGGCGCGTTGTTCGAGATCGGTAGGAATCGCCTCCCCCCTGACAAGGGGGGATTGAGGGGGGTTAGGTTTTTCGATCACGTGAATAGGTTAAGCAACCGGTGTCAGCCACTCCGGAAATTCGCGGCGCCGGCCTTTGACCTGATCGAAATACAGCGTTTGCAATTTGGTCGTGACCGGGCCGCGACGACCGGCGCCGATGGTACGGCCATCGAGTTCGCGAATCGGCAATACTTCGGCGGCGGTGCCGGTAAAAAATGCTTCATCGGCGATATACACTTCATCGCGCGTGATGCGTTTTTCGACCAACCGAAAACCGCATTCACTGGCCAGATGCAAAATGGTATTGCGCGTAATGCCGTTCAGACACGCGGTCAATTCCGGCGTGTAAATAATGCCATCGCGCACGATAAATACGTTTTCGCCGGAGCCTTCCGCCACATAACCTTCGGGATCGAGCAGCAGCGCTTCATCGGCACCGCCGCTCAATGCTTCCTGCAATGCGAGCATCGAATTGATGTAATGGCCATTGGCCTTCGCGCGCGTCATCGAAATATTGACGTGATGGCGCGTGTACGAACTGGTGCGCACCTTGATGCCGAGCTCGCGCAATTCGGGCGCCATGTACGATGGCCACTCCCAGGCGGCGACCGCTACGTGCACCTTGAGCCCGGTCGCGCGCAAGCCCATGCCTTCGGAGCCAAGAAATACGATCGGACGAATGTAAGCCTCTTGCAAATTGTTATCGCGCACCACGCGACGTTGCGCCTCAAGGAGGTCTTCTTTGCCGAAGGGAATCGCCATATTCATGATTTTGGCGGAATCGAACAGCCGCGTCGTATGTTCCTTCAGCCGGAAAATACAGGTGCCCCGGCTTTCCGTTGCATACGCGCGCACACCCTCGAATACACCCATGCCGTAATGCAGCGTATGCGTAAGAACGTGAACCTGGGCATCGCGCCAGGGCACCATTTCGCCGTCAAACCAGATCAGACCATCGCGGTCGGCCATGGACATAATAAA
>DASXYH010000150.1:0-15778 GCA_036502545.1 Spongiibacteraceae bacterium | reverse complement strand
GCAGGGCGTTCGCTATTGATGATCGATGTCGATCGCGCCCATCACAATCGCGTGCAAGTATTATTGGAATCATTCGCGCTGCAGCCGGGCGGTGAGGACAGTACTTTTATTGTGCCGTTCACATTTAGTCACGCTTGAATTTTTAATCCGCAACAAAGGTCGCAACATGCTGCTACAGCGTGCCTTTAACAAAAACACTTAATCAGAGTTTCCTTAACAAATTAAGAATTCAAACCGAGCGCTTGCATAAATAACCGCAGAGCATAGGCTGCGATACCCAGCACAAATACGCCGGCACCCCACAGCAGCGCAAACCAGATTAATCGCTTCCACCAAACGGTGGAGTTATCGTCCGATAATGTGCTCATCAGTGATAACCCTCACCGTGCCGAACCTTGCCGCGAAATACGTAATACGCCCAGATCGTGTACATCAAAATAATTGGAATGATGAACAGCGTACCGACTAGTGTGAAACCCTGGCTTTGCGGCGGCGCAGCGGCGACCCAGATCGATGTATGCGGCGGAATGATATTCGGCCAGATGCTGATGGCAAGGCCGCTGTAACCGAGAAAAATCAGTGCGAGTGCGAACATGAACGGCTGTACTTCGGCGCCTTTGCGCAGCGCCCGCCACAATTGCACCATGCTTAACAAAACCAATAACGGTACCGGCGAAAACCAAAATAAATTCGGCAGGCTGAACCAGCGCTGCGCAATTTCCGCGTGCGCCAGCGGCGTCCATAAACTCACGATAACGATAAGAGCGAGCAGCGCCCACGCTAACGGTGCAGTGATGCGGCGCATGCGCGCCTGCAATTCGCCTTCGGTTTTCATGATCAACCAAGTGCTGCCGAGCAGTGCATAGGCAACGATCAAACCACAGCCGCTAAACAACGGAAACGGCGCGAGCCAATCGAGCGGACCACCGGCAAATGCGCGGTTGACCATGGGGATGCCGTCGATATACGTGCCGAGTGCGACGCCTTGAAAAAATGTCGCGGTGAGCGAGCCGCCGATAAAGGCTGTATCCCACCATTGGCGTTCGTGATCGAGTGCCTTGAAACGAAACTCGAACGCGACGCCGCGAAATATTAAACCGAGCAGCATAAAGATCAGCGGCAAATATAAAGCGCTGAGTACTACCGAATACGCGAGTGGAAACGCCGCGAATAAACCGGCGCCGCCGAGTACGAGCCAGGTTTCGTTGCCATCCCATACCGGTGCCACCGTATTCATCATCACATCGCGGTCGCGTCGATCGGGTGTGAATAAATACAGAATGCCGATGCCGAGATCGAAGCCATCCATGATCACGTACATCATTACGCCGAAAAAAATAATCACGGCCCAGATCAGCGAGAGATCGATTCCCATTTTTTCAATGCTCCTGTTTCGAATTTGTATTCGCAGCTGCATTGGAATTAGACGACGCGATTTCAGCGGCGGCCGATAGCGGGCGCATCGGTTGTCGCTGTTGTCCGGGTCCGCCGCTGTGTTCGCTATGGCCTTCGCCGGTGATCGGCCCTTTCGCGACCAAGCGCAGCAAATACCAAATGCCCGCGCCGAATACGAATATATAAACGGCGACAAATAGCGTCAGCGAAGTTACCAGCGTCGCCAGATTGTGATTCGATACGGCGTCAGCGGTGCGCATCAACCCGTAAACCACCCACGGCTGGCGACCGATTTCTGTCGTGTACCAGCCCGCTAACAACGCGATCAACCCCGCTGGCCCCATCCACAATGCAAAATGCCACAGCGCGCGCGATTCGTATAATTTGTTGCGAATGCGCTGCAAAAATCCCCACAGCCCGAGCAGAATCATCAATAAACCCATGCCCACCATGATGCGGAACGACCAGAAAATAATGGTGGCGTTGGGTCGGTCTGCGGGCGCGAATTCTTTTAATCCCGCAATGGTGCCGTTCAATGTGTGTGTGAGAATCAAGCTGCCGAGGTATGGAACTTCGACCGCGTAGCGCGTTTCTTCACGCGCCATATCGGGCCAGCCGAATAAAATCAGCGGCAAGCCTTCGCCGCGATTTTCCCAGTGACCTTCGAGCGCGGCGATTTTTGCGGGCTGATGCTGCAATGTATTCAAGCCGTGAAAATCGCCGATCACGGCCTGCACCGGCGCCACCAATAATGCCATCCACATCGCCATCGAAAACATCATCCGAATTGCCGGATTATCGCGACCACGCAATAAATGCCACGCCGCCGACGCACCGACAATCAATGATGTGGCAAGAAATGCCGCCACGCTCATATGCGCGAGCCGATATGGAAACGACGGATTGAAAATCACTTTGAACCAATCGGTCGGCACCAGACGTCCATCGATAATCGCGTAACCCTGTGGTGTCTGCATCCAACTGTTCGACGCGATGATCCACGTTGCGGAAATCAACGTGCCGATCGCCACCATCAGCGTCGCGACAAAATGCAAGCCGGGACCGACACGGCTCCAGCCGAACAGCATCACGCCGAGAAAGCCCGCTTCGAGAAAAAATGCAGTCAATACTTCATAGGTGAGCAGCGGCCCGGTCACGCTGCCGGCGAATTCGGAAAAGAAACTCCAGTTGGTGCCGAACTGATACGCCATCACCAAGCCGGAGACCACGCCCATGCCGAAATTGAGCGCGAAAATTTTCAACCAGAATTGATACAGATCGCGATACACGCTGCGTTGCGTGCGCAACCAGAATGCTTCGAGTACAGCGAGATAACTGGCGAGCCCAATCGTGATAGCGGGAAATACGATATGAAAAGAAATGGTGAAACCAAATTGAATGCGCGCGAGTTCAAGAGCGGTCAATTCGAACATGCGGTCTCCATCGTTTCGCCGGCAGCCGGCGTGCAGAAAACTTGAGCGGAGGATTAGGTGAGCATTATGGCATTTTTAGTTTTTGAGAATCGATGTAAGTCTGCGTCAAGTTGACGCATCGAGATCGATTGAGTCGATTGACTGTATTTGTGAGCAAAGTTTGTCACGCAAAATGCCGGCGTATTTTTTTGCAGCGATGAGCGTGGGTTGTTTTGATGTGTGGGCACGGCGCTTGCTCTAACTGCTGCATTGCAGCAACAGCGCCGGAAAATCGGCGCTCTCGTTAACTATTCAGTAGGTGGTGCGTTGGCGGAATCGGAAAGCGGTCAGGAGCGCAGTGAAGACGCAACCGCTAAACGCAAGGACAATGCCCGCGAAGAAGGGCAGGTCGCACGCTCGCGCGAGCTGAATACGATGTTTATTTTAATGGCGGGCAGTGGCGGTCTAATTGTTTATGGTCCCGGCCTTGGCAATGCGCTGCGCGATTTAATGCGGTTTAATTTGTCGCTGCCGCGTGAAGTCGGCTTCGATACCAACTTGGCGGCGGCGCATCTGCTGCACTCGACAATGGCGGCGGGCAATGCGCTGATGCCGCTGATGGGCGTATTGATAGTGGCGGCGCTGGCCGGCCCCATCGTTATGGGCGGGTGGCTGTTTTCCACCAGCGCGTTGCTGCCCAAAGGCAGCCGCATCAATCCGCTCGAAGGTCTTAAACGGATTTTCTCGCTCACCGCGTTGATCGAGCTGGTGAAATCGATCATTAAATTCGTGGTGTTATCTGGCATCGCCATCGTCATCATCGCGTCGATGAAAAATAAATTGCTGGCGCTGGGCGTGGAAGATTTGCAGCCGGCGCTGGCCGATGCGTTGCACATGGCGGCGTGGGCGGTGCTCGGTGTCAGTTGCGGCATGATTTTGATCGCGCTGATCGATGTGCCGTATCAACTATTCGATCACAATCGCAAATTGAAAATGACGAAGCAGGAAATCAAGGAGGAAATGAAAGATTCAGAAGGACGGCCCGAAGTGAAAGGCCGTATCCGCCAGCTGCAGCGCGAATTGGCGCGCCGCCGGATGATGGAAGCCGTGCCGAAAGCCGATGTAATCATCACCAACCCCGAACACTTTTCTGTCGCACTGCGCTACGACAATGCGCGCCGCGGCGCACCGGTCGTGGTAGCAAAAGGCACCGATCAGATCGCGATGAAAATTCGCGAAATCGGCAATGCGCACAGCGTTACATTGATCGCATCGCCGACGCTCGCGCGCGCAATCTATTACACCACTGATATCGATCGCGAAATCCCTGCGCCGTTGTACATGGCGGTGGCGCAGGTGCTCGCTTATGTATTCCAGTTGAAGACCTGGCATCCGGGTCAGGGCCGCAAACCGCAGACGCCCGATGCGCTGCCGGTGCCGCCAGAGCTGGTATTCGATCAGCGCGGGCGCAAGGTTTCTTAAGCGGCTAAATAGTTTTTTTAAGCTAGTGGCACCATTCTTCAGCGAGTTGGCGCCGGAGGGGTATCTCTTTTTCGGGACAAGAAGGTGATCTTGACGAAGCTTGGGTGCCATTCGTCATCGGAGAAGTCGTCGAGCCCACCTAGGCCGACCACGCTGTGCTTTCGGAATGCTCGCCACAGTAGTCCCGAAAAAGAGATACCCCTCCGGCGCCCCATGCTCTGCTAGTGCTACCACAATAAGCAGCGCATCTCTTAACTAAGCGTTTCTGCGGTGATGGCAAAGTTGGAAGGCCGTTTGCACTGGAGATAAGCGGACGCGTTTCGCGTCGATTAATTGACTGGTCCCACTTCTAACGAGCAAAGCAGTAAATGGCTAGAGCGGCTTCTGATTCTCCCGACGGCACTACCTGGTTCGGCAACGCGCGCGCGCTGAGCCGCGGCAACCTCGGCATTCCAATTCTGCTGCTCGCGCTGCTTGGCATGATGACGCTGCCGTTGCCGCCGTTTCTGCTCGACGTCTTATTTTCGTTCAATATCGCGCTGTCGATCGTCGTATTGTTGGTTTCGATCTACACGCTGCGTCCGCTCGATTTTGCCGTATTTCCGACCATGTTGTTGGTGGCGACGCTGCTGCGCCTCGCGCTGAATATCGCATCGACGCGCGTCGTACTGCTGCACGGCCACGATGGCGGCGATGCCGCCGGTAAAGTAATTCAGGCATTCGGCGAAGTCGTGATCGGCGGTAATTATGCCGTTGGTATCGTCGTCTTCATGATTTTGGTGATTATCAATTTCGTCGTCGTCACCAAGGGTGCGGGGCGTATCTCCGAAGTAAGCGCGCGTTTTACCTTGGACGCGATGCCCGGCAAACAAATGGCGATCGACGCCGATTTGAACGCCGGTTTGGTTGATCAAGATCAGGCGCGCAAACGCCGCGAGGACGTCACCGCCGAAGCGGATTTTTATGGCTCGATGGATGGCGCCAGCAAATTCGTGCGCGGCGATGCGGTCGCGGGGATTTTAATTCTTTTCATCAACGTGATCGGCGGCATCGTCATCGGCGTGGTGCAGCACGGTTTGCCGTTCGCGAAAGCGATGCAGATTTATTCGCTGCTGACGATCGGCGATGGCCTCGTCGCGCAGGTGCCGTCGCTGATGCTGTCGGTGGCGGCGGCCATCATGGTGACGCGCGCCAATAGCTCGAAAGATATGGGCGAACAGGTGCGCAGCCAGATGTTCGAATCGCCCAAGGCGCTCGGCGTGACCGCCGTGATTTTAATGGTGATGGGGCTGGTGCCGGGCATGCCGCACGTCGCGTTTGGCGGTTTGGCGCTCGGCGCCGGCTATGGCGCGTATTGGATCAATCAAAAGCGCGTGCGGGCCGAAGAACACAAACAACAGGAAGTTCAGCAACGCGAAATTCAAATTCAACAGAAACCGCAGGAATTGCCCGAACTCGGTTGGGACGATGTGCAGCCGGTCGATGCGATCGGTTTGGAAGTCGGTTATCGGCTGATTCCACTGGTCGATAAAACGCAGGGCGGCGAATTGCTCGCGCGCATCAAAGGTATCCGCAAACGCTTATCGCAGGATATTGGCTTTCTGGTGCCGTCGGTGCATATTCGCGACAACCTCGATCTGCGCCCGAATGGTTATCGCATTTCGATCATGGGCGTCACCGCGGGCGAAGGCGAAATTCATCCCGATCGCGAACTGGCGATCAATCCCGGACAGGTATTCGGCAGCATCGACGGTATGCCGACCAAGGACCCGGCCTTCGGTCTCGATGCCGTATGGATCGATCCCGCGCAGCGCGATCAAGCGCAAACGTTAGGTTATACCGTGGTCGATGCTAGTACAGTGGTAGCGACGCACATCAATCAATTGTTGTTGAAGCAAATGCACGAACTGCTCGGTTTCGATGAAGTGCAAAATTTGTTGCAAGCGCTGGCGAAGCAATCGCCGAAACTCGCCGAAGAGTTGGTGCCGGAAACGTTGTCGCTGAATATGCTTGTCACCGTGCTGCGCTGTCTGTTGCAGGAGCGCGTGCCGATCCGCGATATGCGCACGATCGCATCGGCGATCGCCGCGATTGGCAAGAAGAGTCAAGATCCCGGCGTTTATGTCGCGGCTGCACGACTGTCGCTCTGCCGTATCATCGTGCAGAAAATCTTTGGCAATACAAATACTTTGCCGGTCATGACGCTGTCGCCCTCCATGGAACAGTTATTGCTCAAAAGCTTGCAGCAGGCGCAGCAGATGGGAAATTCCGACGATATCGTGTTGGAGCCCGGGCTGGCCGAGCGGCTGCAGAACGCCATACGCGAAGCCGCGCAGAAGCAGGAACTCGGCGGTAAAACGCCGGTGCTGCTGGTGTCGGCGCCATTGCGCGCAGTGCTGGCAAAATTCGCGCGCTACATCAACGGTGAAATTTATGTGCTCGCGTTTACGGAAATACCGGATGACAAGCAAGTCACTATCGAAGCATCCATTGGTTAACGCGTTCGGCATGGGATTACGGGGGCGATCATGAAAAGTTTTATTGCCGCGGATATGCGCAGCGCATTGCGTATGGTGCGCGAAGAGTTTGGCGAAGACGCGGTGATTCTATCGAATCGCCGTGTGCCGCAGGGTATCGAATTGGTCGCCGCGACTGAAATGCCGCCGGCACCGCCGCCGATGACTTCGCCGCAGACGAATCAAGCGCCGCGCGAATACGCCGCGGTTGAGTCCGACTCGGTTGAAAATACCGCGCGCCGCAGCGGCGACAACGGCTGGTGGCAAATGCAACAGGAACTGCGCTCGATGCGCGATTTGATCGAGCAGCAGCACACGAATTTTTCATGGCAGCAATATCGCGTGCAGCAACCGGCGCAGGCGGCGATGTGGCGGCGCTTGCAACGGTTGGGGCTCGATGCCGATGTCGTGCGCGATTTGCTGGCGGAAACAGCATCGAATCAAAAATCCGAGCGCATCGGTAAAAGCGCGAACGATATCTGGCAGGAATTGATGGCGCAATTGAGCGCGCGCGTTCCGGTGTGCACAAGCGATTTGCTCGAAGACGGCGGTATCTTTGCTTTTATCGGTCCAACTGGTGCCGGCAAAACCACTACAATCGGCAAATTGGCTGCGCGCTATGTGCTCGATCACGGCAACACTGAAATCGCTCTGGTGACAACCGATGGTTATCGCATCGGTGCGCATGAACAATTGCGCACACTGGCACGCATACTCAACGTACCGTGCAAAATCGTTTCCAGTCAGCGCGATCTGGCGACGGTGCTGTACGAACTGCGCCATTGCAAACTCGTGTTGATCGACACCGCAGGATTGAATGCGCGCGCGCCCGAACTGCGCCAGCAACTGGCGATGTTAGACGCGCTCGATGAACGCATCAGTGCGGTTCAAGTGCTCGCGGCCAACAGTCAGCAACAGGCATTGCGCAACGCGCAACGCGCTTATCGCACACGCAATCTTGCGGCGTGTATTCTGACTAAACTCGATGAAGCCGGATCGCTGGGCGAGAGCATCAGTCTGCTTATCAGCAATCAATTGCCACTGGCCTATGTTGCCGACGGTCAGGCCATTCCGGGCGATCTCGCGCCGGGCAATGGCAAGGTACTGGTGGCGCGTGCGATCGGTTTGGCCAAGCATAACGAAGGCGATGAAGAGCAGTTGGCGCAAGCCTTTGCCCGGCGTGGAGAAAAAGCCCTTTCCGCATGACTTTCGGCGCGGCGTAAAGCGGCTACAATTAGCCAATCTTATTTTTCAGGAGTCGGCGCTGGCATGAGCAGTAATCACCCGGTGCAAGTCATTGCCGTCACCGGTGGCAAGGGTGGTGTCGGCAAGACCAGCGTCTCCATCAATCTCGCTGTCGCTTTGGCGCAATTGGGGCGCCGCGTCGCATTGCTCGATGCCGACCTCGGCTTGGCCAATATCGATGTCCTGCTCGGCCTTTCCGCCAAGCATACGTTGGAAGACGTGCTGGCCGGAACGCATTCGCTGCCGGAAATCACGCTCGCCGGTCCCGCCGGTATTCGCATCATTCCCGCTTCCTCCGGCACGCAGCACATGGCGCAGCTCGGTGCGATGGAGCACGCCGGGCTGATTCACGCGTTCAGCGAACTCAGCGAGCAGCTCGATGTGTTGATTATCGATACTGCCGCGGGAATTGCCGATTCGGTGGTGAGTTTCGTGTGCGCCGCGCAGGAAGTATTGGTCGTCGTGTGCGACGAACCCTCATCGATTACCGACGCCTACGCGCTGATCAAGTTGCTCAATCGCGATTACGGACTGACGCGTTTTCGCGTGCTCGCCAGCATGACCCGCACCACGCAGGAAGGACAAAATCTTTTCAATAAGCTTACGCAGGTTTCCGAACGCTTTCTCGATGCCACGCTGCAATATGTCGGCAGCGTGCCGTTCGACGACAACTTGCGCAAAGCGATTCAGCGTCAGCGCGCCGTGGTGGAAATGATGCCGCGCAGCAAAGCCGCACTGGCGTTTCAGAGTCTTGCCGAAAAAGTCGATAAATGGCCGCTGCCGAGTACGCCGCGCGGTCATCTCGAATTTTTCGTCGAGCGTTTGGTGCATCCCGCCGCCGCCGAGCAGTAAGCAATGGCCGGCTCCGAACGATTGACGATGTATGGCGCTGCGCAGGGCAATTCGTCTGCGCAATTGATCGAGCGCTATTCGCCGCTGGTCAAACGCATTGCGCATCACTTGCAGGCGCGCCTACCGTCGAGCGTTCAAGTCGATGATTTGATTCAGGCCGGTCTGATCGGTCTGCTCGAAGCGGCGCGCAATTACGACGCCAGCAAAGGCGCCAGCTTTGAAACCTACGCTGGTATTCGCATCCGCGGTTCGATGATCGATGAAGTGCGGCGCGGCGATTGGGCGCCGCGCTCGGTGCATCGCAATGGCCGCCGCATTCAGGATGCAATGGTACGGCTGCAAAAACGGTTCGGTCGCGACGCGAGCAATCAGGAACTCGCGACCGAACTCGGCGTGAGTGTTGCCGATTATCTGGAGATGGCGCGGGACTCGCTGTGCAGCAAATTATTCAGCTTCGATGAACTCGGCGGTGACGACGATCGCCCCGACGAATATATCGCGGGCGATAGTCCTTCGCCCGCGCAGGATGTGCAGAGCGATGCATTGCGGCGACATCTCGCCGGCGCGATTGCCGCGCTGCCGGAGCGCGAACGCTTGGTGCTGGCCCTGTATTACGACGAAGAATTGAATTTAAAAGAGATCGGGCTGGTACTCGGCGTCAGCGAATCGCGCGTGAGTCAAATACACAGCCAGGCCGCATTGCGGCTGCGCGCGAAAATGACGGATTGGGCAATGGAAGATCTTGCAGGCTGAATTGAAAGCGCCCTGTCGATTGAAATTGCACATCTCATCGATTGAGGAAGAACTCGCACGTAATCGCAAGTGCCTTAAAAATTGGATGCTCGCTCAAGATTTCCTTCAAGCGGCGGTTATACCCATTAGTATTTCCCACGATACTCGAAAACTAATCGGCGACTGCACGCAACAGCTACTAGACTGGCTTCATTCAGCTACTAGACTCTGTAAGTGCGGCGGCTGCGGCGTTCTGATTCATTGTTAGGAGGTTGCTTTGGACAAAAATATGAAGATTCTCATTGTCGACGATTTTTCGACCATGAGGCGTATCATCAAAAATCTTCTGCGCGATCTCGGCTTCACCAATACGTCGGAAGCCGATGACGGGTCGAGCGCGCTGCCGATGTTGCAGAACGGCAATTTCGATTTCCTCGTCACCGATTGGAACATGCCCGGCATGACCGGCATTGATCTGCTGAAAGCGGTGCGTGCCGACGATAAATTAAAAAACCTGCCCATCCTGATGGTCACTGCCGAGGCCAAGCGCGATCAAATTATCGAAGCCGCCCAGGCCGGTGTGAACGGCTATGTCGTCAAACCGTTTACCGCCGCCGTACTCAAGGAAAAGATCGAGAAAATATTTGAACGCGTAGACGCTGCAAAATAACAATTCGACGAGACGTGAGAATTATGTTGGGCGCAGAGAATTTCGAAGGTCAAACCGAGCTGCTGGATGAATTGAAAGATCGCGCGCGCGCGTTGGTCGAGCAGTTGGAACGCGGCGATTTTCCCGCCGCCGCGGAAATGATTCGCTACATCAACGAAGCGCGCGACCGCAGTATTTATCGCGAAGTCGGCAAACTCACGCGCGGCCTGCATGAGGCTATCGTCAATTTTCAAATCGATTCCACCAGCAGTGACTTCGATCGCGATCGCATTTCGAAAATGGCGAATGCGCAGGAGCGGCTCGATTACGTTATCAATCTCACGCAGAAATCCGCCGATAAAACGATGGATATGGTGGAGCAGGGCATTCCGGTGGCGGAACGCCTGGGCGCCAGTGCGACCGCACTGCATGTCGATTGGCAGCGTTTGCTGCGCCGCGAAATGAAGCCCGACGAATTCCGCAATTTTTATCACCGTATCGATCAGTTCCTCGGCGGCGCCACGCAGCAGTCGAACGAGTTGGCGGAAAAATTCCACTCCATTCTGCTGGCGCAGGATTTTCAGGATCTTTCCGGCCAGGTCATCAAGAAAGTGATCACACTGGTGCAGGAAGTCGAAGCGCGCCTGGTCGAGCTGATGCGCGTCGCGGGTCAAGTCGAGCATTTGACCGGTATTTTTCGTACTCCCGATGCCGATAAGCTTGCCGATACCACGGATACGGTCGCCGAAGGACCGCAAATCAAAGCGCATGAGCGCGCTGACGTAGTATCCGGACAGGATGATGTGGACGATCTGCTTTCGAGCCTCGGCTTCTAGCAGCGCTAACAAGTAAGGAGCGTTGTATGAGCTTTGGTGAAGTCGTATGAGCGTCGGTGAAATTGTATGAGCTTCAGTGAAGACGAAGAAATCCTGCAGGACTTCCTCGTCGAGGCGGGTGAAATTCTCGAGCATTTGTCGGAGCAGCTGATCGATCTCGAACAGCGCCCGGCCGATCGCGATCTGCTCAACGCGATTTTTCGCGGCTTTCACACGGTCAAAGGCGGCGCCGGATTTTTGCAATTGACCGCGCTGGTCGAGTGCTGCCATATCACAGAAAATTTATTCGATATGCTGCGCAACGGCCAGCGCAGCGTTTCGCCCGCGCTGATGGATGTCGTGCTGCAAGCGCTCGATGCCGTCAATGAAATGTTCGGTCAGGTCAAGTCCGGCGAAGATCCGGTTCCGGCGTCGCCCGCGCTGCTGGCGCGGCTCGAACAATTGCTGCACGGCGATGCCGAGGTGGAACCCGCTGTCGACGTTGAGCCGGTAGCCGACGAAACGACAACCGCAGCCAACGATATTACCGATGCTGAATTCGAACAGTTTCTCGATGCGTTGGCGCCGGCACCGGTGACGCCCGTTGCCGATGCTGTCGCGTCCGGCAATGAAGAAATTAACGACGATGAATTCGAAGCGTTGCTTGATCAATTGCATGGCAAGGGAAAGCACAGCGGTACACCGCAGGCCGAAGCTGAGCCGGTGCTTGCAGTCACGACAAAAACCGACAGCAATGCCGATGAAATCAGCGAAGACGAATTTGATGCATTGCTCGATCAATTACACGGCAAAGGCGCTGTGCCCGGTACCAAAGTTTCGGCGACGACACCTGCGCGTGCAGCTACCGAGACAGCCGTCCCTGCTGCTACGCCGGCGCAACCCCGGCATGGTGATCTGATACAGGATGATGAGTTTGATGCGCTGCTCGATCAATTGCATGGCAAAGGTCAAGGCCCGACCGGCAATCAGCCGATGGCTGCTAACGCGGTAGTCAGTAAAGTCGCCGCCACTGCGCCAAAAATAGAGAAACCGGCGGCGAATGCGCCCAAACCCGAAGTTAAACCAAAATCGGCGGCACCCGCTGCCTCGAAAGCGATCGAAAAACCGGCCGCGCCAAGCGATGAGGGTGATGCGCAAAAAGGTGGAGCGGCAGCCGAGACCACCGTGCGTGTCGATACGCAGCGGCTCGACGACATCATGAATATGGTCGGCGAATTGGTGCTGGTGCGAAATCGTCTCGTGCGCCTCGGCGCCAAGAGCAACGACGAAGCGTTATCGAAAGCAGTCGGCAACCTCGACGTGGTAACTGCGGATCTGCAAACCGCCGTGATGAAAACGCGCATGCAGCCGATCAAAAAAGTATTCGGCCGCTTTCCGCGCGTGGTGCGCGATCTCGCGCGCAGCCTGAAAAAAGAAGTGATGCTCGAATTGCAGGGCGAGGAAACCGATCTCGATAAAAACTTGGTCGAAGCGTTAGCCGATCCGCTCGTGCATTTGGTGCGCAACGCGGTCGATCACGGCATCGAAAGTCCGGAAAAGCGCGAGAAGGCCGGCAAGCCGCGCGCCGGCAAGATCGTATTGGCCGCCGAACAGGAAGGCGATCATATTTTACTGTCGATTACCGACGACGGCGCCGGTATGGATGTCGAAGTGCTGCGGCAAAAAGTCGTCGAGAAAGGGCTGCTCGATGTCGATGCGGCCGCGCGTCTCAGCGATACCGAATGCTTCAACCTGATTTTTCTGCCGGGCTTCTCCACCAAAACCGAAATTTCCGATGTGTCGGGTCGCGGCGTCGGCATGGATGTCGTGAAAACAAAAATTTCGCAGCTCAACGGTTCGATTCAAATCATTTCGAAAGTGGGCGAGGGCACGCGTCTCCTCATCAAAGTGCCGTTGACACTGGCGATTATGCCGACGTTGATGGTGATGCTTGGGCAGCAAACGTTTGCGTTGCCGCTCGCGAGCGTCAACGAAATATTCCATATGGATTTGCGGCGCGTGAACGTGATCGATGGTCGCGATGTGATCACGGTGCGCGAAAAAGCGATTCCATTGTTTTATTTGAAAAGCTGGCTGGTGAAAAACAGTTACGGCGAACCGCGTCCGCAAGAAGCGCACGTCGTCATCGTTTCAGTTGGGATTCAGCGTGTCGGTTTTGTAGTGGATCAGTTAATCGGTCAGGAAGAAGTGGTGATCAAGCCGCTCGGCAAAATGCTGCAGGGCACGCCCGGTATGGCGGGAGCGACCATTACCGGCGACGGCCGCATCGCGTTGATTCTCGATGTGCCGAGCATGCTGAAGCGCTATGCGCGTTAAACGGTTAAAAGCGCATAAAAATTAATTGAGGTAGACCATGACGGTTTCCGTCCTGATTGTGGATGACTCCAGTTTTTTTCGCCGCCGCTTGACCGAGATGATCGATCAATGCCCCGGTTTGCATGTCGTCGGTACCGCGAGCAACGGCCGTGAAGGTGTGGCGAAGGCAATTGAGCTTAAGCCGGACGTGATCACGATGGATTACGAAATGCCGATCATGGATGGTATTTCCGCCGTGCGCGAAATCATGCTGAAACAGCCGACACCGATTCTGATGTTTTCGTCGCTGACTTATGAAGGCGCGCGCGTCACGTTGGATTCGCTCGAAGCCGGTGCAGTCGATTTTTTGCCGAAAAATTTCGATGAGATTTCCCGCAACGCGACTGAGCTGAAGAACAAACTTGCCGAACGAATCAATCTGGTGGCGAAATCGCGGCGCCGGCCATTGTCTGCCACGTCACCTGCGCGCGCGCCAACACCGCCTCCTAGTAACCCTGTTAGAGAAGAGGCGCCGGTTCACACCAAAGAAAGCGCAAACAAAGACAACGTAACGAAAGAAATCGAAGCGCCGCGGCCGGCAGCGCGCGCGCGCAAAAATTATGGCGTCATTGCGATCGGCACCTCGACTGGTGGGCCGGTGGCACTGCAGCAAGTGTTGACGCAGTTGCCGGCGAAATTTCCGTATCCAATCGTACTGATCCAGCATATGCCGGCGACGTTCACCGCCGCTTTTGCCGAACGCTTGAATAATCTGTGCAAAATCGATGTGAAAGAGGCGGTCGATGGCGATTCGCTGCGCGCCGGTCTGGCATTGCTGGCACCGGGCGGCAAACAGATGCTGATCAGCAAAGGCGGCAAAGTAAAAATTCTGCCCGGCGATGAACGCGTGAATTACAAACCGTGCGTCGACGTGACATTTGCCTCGGCGGCCAACGTGTATCGCGACCAAGTATTGGCGATCGTGCTGACCGGCATGGGCGCCGACGGCTGCGAAGGTGCGCGCATGCTAAAACAGTGCGGCTCCACCGTGTGGGCGCAGGATGAGGCCAGCTCGGTTATTTACGGTATGCCGATGGCGGTGGCGAAAGCGAATCTCACCGACGAGATTTTATCTCTCAATCAAATTGGACCGAGACTGGCGGAATTTAACTGATCATGGATGTATTGAGCGTACTGGGTGTCGCGATCGGATTAATTGCCATTATCGGCGGCAATTGGCTGGAAGGCGGTCACCTCGGCGCATTGGTCAATCTGCCGGCGGCATTGATTGTGATCGGCGGTACCTTCGGTGCCGCGACGCTGCAGACACCGCTGCCGACGTTGCAACTGGCGCTGCGGCATGTGGCGTATATATTCACGCCGCCGGTACTCGATTTCAAAGGCGGTGTCGGCAAAATTGTGCGCTGGGCGATGGCCGCTCGCAAAGAAGGTTTGCTCGGATTGGAAACGGTGGCCGATACCGAGCGCGATTTATTCGCGCGCAAAGGTTTGCAGTTGCTCGTCGACGGCAGCGAACCGGATTCGATTCGCGCGGTGATGGAATTGGAATCCGATTTGCGCCAGCAGCGCGATATCGATGCGGCGAAATTTTTCGAAAGCATGGGCGGTTATTCGCCGACGATCGGTATTATCGGCGCCGTGCTCGGTTTGATTCATGTGATGGGCAATCTAGCCGATCCGAGCAAACTCGGTCCCGGTATCGCCACCGCGTTTGTGGCGACGATTTATGGCGTGTCGATGGCGAATTTATTTTTATTGCCGGTCGCGAGCAAACTACGCGGCCAGGCGCGTATCGAATCGCAGTATCGTGAAATGTTAATCGAAGGAGTGATCGCTATTGCCGAAGGCGAGAACCCGCGCGCGATCGAACTCAAGCTCAACGGATTTGTCGAGCAATAGCAACGTATTGCTGACGAGGTACGGCATGGGTCGTCGCAAGCATATCGAAGAGCATGCCAACCACGAGCGTTGGCTGGTTTCGTACGCCGATTTTATTACGTTGCTGTTTGCGTTTTTCGTGGTGATGTATTCGATATCGCAAGTCAATGAGAGCAAGTATCGCGTGCTCTCGAATACGCTCGAAGATGCATTCAATCAGCCCGAGCTGGCGGTGAAACCGATTCAGATCGGCGAAACGGCGAAATCGAATCCGATCAATCTGATCGAACTTAACGCCAGTGCCATCAAAGATAAAGTCGGTCAGGGCGGTGGCGAGCAAGAAGGCGACATGCCCGATGAATTCAAACAGATCGCGAATAAAATCGAACAGGCGTTCGGCGATTTGATGAAGCAGGATTTGGTGACATTGCGCGGCAACGAAGAATGGCTCGAAGTGGAAATGCG
>DASXYH010000149.1:0-2093 GCA_036502545.1 Spongiibacteraceae bacterium | reverse complement strand
AATTTCGTAAGCGCCGTCGGCATTTTTTTGCCATTGGCCGCGATGCGCTGCCGCATTTTTTTCCGCGACGCGGCGCAGCAGCAGGATCGCTTCGGCGATAACCAATTCGGCGACGCTGCGCGTATTCGAATACGGCGCGTTGAAAACGACCACACCGTGCTCGGTGGCGGCGCGCAAATCAACCTGATTGGTACCGATACAAAAGCAGCCGACCGCGATCAGTTTTTCCGCTTCTGCGAACACCTCGGCGGTCAACTGCGTGCGCGAACGAATACCGACAAAATGCGCGCTGCGAATTGCATTTTTCAGTTCGGTATCGGGCAGCGCTTTTTTGTGAAATTCGATATTGGTATAGCCGGCCGCCTGCAAGGTATCGATCGCGGTTTGGCTTACGCCCTCCAGCAGCAGAAATTTGATTTTGCTTTTGTCGAGCGATGTTTTGGCCATGAGGCAACTCCGACGGCTGGGCCTGAAAAAAGGGCGCTATGGTATCATGACGTTCGCTTTTCCCGCCCATTTGCCGTGTTTTTGTCTATCGAGGTTTGCAATGACTGCCGCTTTTGGCACCGCTTTGGATAACAGCCGTATCGCCCAGCTTGCAGCAATTGTCGGTGCCGATAAGGTAACGATTGCTGCAGACGATCTGCAGCGTTTCGGCCGCGATTGGACTAGGGCATATCTGCCGGCGCCTGCCGCCGTGGTATTTCCGCGCAGCGTGGAGCAGGTGCAAGCGCTGGTAAAATGGGCAAACGCCGAACATATCGCATTAGTGCCTTCCGGCGGCCGCACCGGTCTCAGCGGCGGTGCCGTCGCGCTGCACGGCGAAGTGGTGGTCGCGTTCGATTACATGAATCGCATCGGCGAATTTAATGCGCTCGATCGCACCGTGGTGTGCGAAGCGGGCGTCGTCACCGAACAGTTGCAGCAATTCGCGCAGCAACGCGATTTATATTATCCGGTCGATTTCGCCTCCGCCGGTTCGTCGCAAATCGGCGGCAATATTTCCACCAACGCCGGCGGTATCAAAGTGATCCGTTACGGTATGACGCGCGATTGGGTTGCGGGTTTGAAAGTCGTGACAGGCAACGGCGATATTCTCGATCTGAATCGCGGCTTGATCAAAAACAACGCCGGCTACGATTTGCGCCAATTATTTATCGGCGCGGAAGGCACATTAGGATTTATCGTCGAAGCGACAATGCACTTGGTGCGTCCGCCGGTTGGCCTCACCGTGCTCGTGCTCGGCGTGCCGCAGTTTTCCAATATCATGGATGTGTTGCACGCGTTTCAAACCAAACTCGATCTGACCGCGTTCGAATTTTTTTCCGATAAAGCGTTGCATAAAGTTGTTGCGCACAGCGACCTGCAAGCGCCGTTCGAAACGCCAGCGGCGTTCTACGCACTGCTCGAATTCGAAAAAATTAATGACAGCGTCGAAGCGCAGGCGATGGAAATATTCGAGCATTGCGTCGAGCAGGGCTGGGTAGTCGATGGCGTGATGAGCCAGAGTATCGAGCAATTACAAAATCTGTGGCGGTTGCGCGAAGATATTTCCGAAACCATTTCGCGCTGGACGCCGTATAAGAACGATATCGCCACGGTGATTTCGAAAATTCCGGCGTTTATTGCCGAGGTCGATGCCGTCGTGCAGCGCGAATACCCGGATTTCGAAATTGTCTGGTTCGGCCATATCGGTGACGGCAACTTGCATTTGAATATTTTGAAACCGGATAATCTGGCGCTCGAAGATTTTTACCAGCGCTGCCATCGCGTATCGCAATGGGTATTCGATATCGTGCAGCGATATCAGGGCAGCGTTTCGGCCGAACACGGTGTTGGTCTGTTGAAAAAAGATTACTTGCAGTACGGGCGCGGTATCGTGGAAATCGCGCTGATGAAAGAAATAAAAGAAGTGTTCGATCCGAACAGGATTATGAATCCCGGTAAAATTTTTGACTGAGTGTAAGTAGAAGGCACGTTGTAGCAGAGCATGGGGCGGTGGAAAGGGGTCTCTTTTTCGGGACTTCCGTGGCGAGCATTCCGAAAGCACAGTGTGATCGGCCTAGGTGGGCTCGACGAATTCACTGATGCCG
>DASXYH010000148.1:0-5405 GCA_036502545.1 Spongiibacteraceae bacterium | reverse complement strand
TTTTAAATCGCGCGCCAGACGATCAATGACTTTAGCACCCCAACCTTGCGCTTGCTGTCGCAACAAAATATCGCGCCCGATACGACCGTAGAGGTGCACCAGTTCGGCATTAACGGCGAGCGCTGCCCGTTGTCGAGCGCTGGCAATATCGATTTTAAGTTGTTTTAGCCAATCGGCATAACCTTCTGGCAGCGCCGCTTTGGTTTGTGTGGGTTTCATTGTTTATTCCTTATCCGCTTGCATTGTCGGTATTCACGCATCGGTTTCGTTTTTCTATTGCTGTGTTTCAACGTGCTTTTGCTGAATTGGTATGACATTGCCGCCGCTGGCCTGCAAGCGTAACGTATCTAAATAATCCGCCCAGCCCTGCATCATTTTTCTGCGGCCCTCTAAATGCGCGGTGCGATTGTAGGCTCTGCCGTTAACATCTCGTACAGCGTGCGCTAACTGGTGCTCGATCCAATCGACGCGGTAATTCAATACTTCATCGAGAATCGTACGTGCCATTGCGCGAAAACCGTGACCGGACATTTCTTCTTTGGCGATTCCCATGCGGCGCAACGCCGCCAATACCGCGCTGTCGCTCATCGGTCGTTTTGTTGTGCGTGGACTGGGAAACAAATAACCTTCGGGGCCAGTCAGCGGGTAAAGTTCGCGCAAAATTTCGACCGCCTGCTTACTCAGCGGTACGATATGCGCTTGCCGCGATTTCATACGCTCAGAAGGTATGCGCCATTCAGCGATATCTAAGTCGATTTCGCTCCACAACGCTTGGCGCAGCTCACCGGGGCGTACAAATGTCAGCGGAGCTAACCTCAACGCCGCACGCACAATCGGTGTGCCCTGATAAGCATCCAGCGCGTTTAATAATGGACCGACCGCTTTCGGATCGGTGATCGCCGCAAGATGCGTCGTCACGCTAGCAGTTAATGCGCCGCGTAAATCCTGCGATGGATCGCGCTCCGCTCTGCCGGTGGCCACCGCGTAACGAAATACCTGACCGGATACCTGCTTGACTCGATTAGCGGTGTCGTATGCACCACGGCTTTCGATGCGGCGCAACGTGGCGAGCAATTCAGGTGGCGTAATTATCGAGATAGGACGACTGCCGAGCCACGGAAATAAATTCTTTTCCAACATCCAGCGCGTTTTCGCCGCATGCTTCTCCGACCAGAGTCGGGATTGTTTAGCGAACCATTCGAGCCCTACTGCCTGAAAACTATTTGCTGCCGTTTCCATCTTGGAAGATTTGGTGACTTTACGTAATTCGCTAGGGTCGATACCTTCGCGTAATTGTTTGCGGGCGTCATCAACTTTGCGTCTGGCCTCGGACAATTTCACTTCAGGATAAACACCGAGCGCTAATAATTTCTCAGCACCGAGATAGCGGTACTTGAAGCGCCAGTATTTTGCACCCGTTTTCTTGACGAGCAGAAACAGGCCATTTGCATCGGCAAGTTTGAAATCTTTATCTTTAGGTTTTACTAAACGCACGGTCAGATCGGTAAGTGACATTTGGGGGTATCGTCCGTGTGAGGCTCCACAACTACCCCCAAAACTACCCCTTCTTGGGGGTAGTTGTCTATGGATTGCGCTAGATCATGTTGGCATAGGAGTTTCGAAAAACCCTGTCTTTACAGGCTTTTATGGACATTATTGGACGGGAGCGGATGAAAAATTGGTAGGACCGAGCGGGGTCGAACCGCTGACCTCCACCATGTCAAGGTGGCGCTCTAACCAGCTGAGCTACGGTCCTAATAAGGGCATTTCAAAACGGACGGCGATTAAAAAAGAAAAGGCTGTAAATTGCAAGCTTTCTTATAAAGCCGTTCGATTTCATCCCATCGATGCGACGCTTTTGACCAGCAACCGCACCAATTCCGCCTGGCGCGAAACGCCGGTTTTCGCAAAGATCGATTTGAGTTGCGTGCGCGCCGTGTGCGGGCTGACCTGCAACGCTGCGGCCGCTTCCTGAATCGATAAGCCGCGATTGAGCTGCGCCGCGAGCGCGGCTTCGGCGCGCGTAAAACCGAACAATTGCGCAAGTATTTGCTGGCTCGGCTCGCCGACTTGGCCGGGATCGCTGATAAAGATCGCCAGCGCCGGCGCGTGCTGTCCTTCCGCCCATTGATACTGCGGCACCAGCCGCAGCATTAAACCCAGATCAGGCTTGGCGGAAGGCCGCTGCACGCGCAGTGCATGCACGATTGCCGGCCGATTATTGCGCGCATTGTCGAGCGCGCGCTGCACGGCCTGTTTGAATTCGCGGTGCTGCGAATTATTCGCCAGTTCCAATTGTTGATTCGCAATTTGAATGCCGTCGCGCTCATCGAGAATCTGCGTCGCCAGCTGATTCGCGTGCAGAAATTTGCCGTGCTCATCGAGCAGTATGGTGCCGACTGCGAGCTGTTCGACCGCGCCCGCAAATAAATCGCGCTCAGATCCCATGCGATTCAAGCGCGCGTGAATATCGATAGCGCGCTCCAGATGCGGCACGATCATCGCGCACAGTGCCTTATCTTCTTCGTCGAACGGTTTTTCGCCGGGCGCGCGCCCCAAACGCAAACGCGCCTGAAACGCGCCCAGTGCACCGATATCGGCGCCGAGAATATGGCGTATCGCGATCGGTTCGAGATAATGCCGATAATATTCGCTTTGCAATAGTTCGGAGTCGGGCATCAATTCGCGCAGAGTGACAACTTTGCCGAGCGGCAGATTCACGAATGGATCGAGCGCAAAAAATTGCTCGCGGTACGCGAGCACAGCCCAATCGTTCTGATCGGCCAGTTGCACCGACACCGCACTATCGCTACCCGCTTGCGGACGCAGTTGATTCAGAATCACACCGCGATCGCCAACCGCGGGCGACCGCAATGTCAGTGAAATAACTTTGGCATCGAACAGTTGCCGGCATTGCGGCAAAAAATTTTGCCACGGTGTCGCTTCGAGCGGGCCCTGATATAGCAGCGCAAGCAGACGATCGTAATCTGGCAGCGCAATCGAAATCGTCATGACAAACGCGCAGCATAAATAGGAAAAATTGCGCGCGTATTTCTCATGTAATCCACCGCGCGATGGTGAATGCCGCCACTGCCGCGAGACCGCCGATCAATGTCGTTTGCGCGGCGCTGCGCACAAACGGTACGCCGGTGAAATAACCTTTGATACCGCCGAATAATACCAATGCAATAAACGTCGATGCAGCCGACCAACGCAGCGCCAGTTGGACGTCATCGATCGCCATATACGCGCTGAGCGGAATCAGACCGCCGACAATATATGCAGCCGCAATCGTTAAAGCACCGCGCCAGGCGCGACCGGGCTCCGGCGCTTCGAGACCCAGCTCGAAGCGCATCATGAATTTGACCCAATCGGTCGGGCGCTGCCGCAATGAATCGATCACACCGGCGCTTTCGTCCGCCGTCAAACCGTACGATTGAAAAATTTCGCGCACTTCCTGTGCTTCCTGCTCCGGTATCACCTCGATCTCATGTTCTTCACGTTGTTTTTCAGAGCGATAATGCTCGGCGTCGCCGCGCGCCGCGAGAAAACCACCCAAGCCCATGGCAATGGCGCCGGCCGCAATTTCCGCGACACCGGCAGTGACGATTACATCGGTTTGCGCGATCGCACCGGTTAAGCCGGCCGCCAATGCGAATGGAACCGTTAAACCATCGGACATGCCGATGACGATATCGCGCACGGCGGCGCCGGCGGTGAAATGGCTTTCGGAGTGATGGGCAGACACTGCAGGTCCTCGATCGATAGCGTAAGGGCGGTATATTAACCGGCGTCGAAAATATATTCGCTAAATAAAGTTCGTTGCGCAGAGCATTCAAACCTGCCGTAAGCAGAACATGATGGCAAATTCAAATTGTCCTGTTTACTATTGACCTCGCAATAAAGTACATCTTCCAGATGTACTTTATTTTCGCGACTAAAGCTGCACGGATTCATCCATGAATCCTTATTAACCCGACAATTTTCATTGCCGGGTTAATATCTGCGCCGATTCGATGGTTTGGAACCCTTCATAATGATGCCCTTCGCATTGATAGCGCGCCGCGCACTCGCGCTGCTTGTTTTTTGTTTCAGTATTTGGATGTGGACACGACACAGCGATCTGATCGATTTGATCGTACGCCAGCGGCCGATTTTATTCGGGCGCTATTCGCAGGGCCATGCCGGCGCGCTGATTATTTTGACGCCGATATTGTGGGCGGTGGCATTCGCGCTGGCTTCGCGGCACCCGCTGCGACGAACGCTGGGCAATACCGCAATCGGCGTCGCGACGACATTGATCGCAATCATCGCCGTCACCTATCTCGCGCATTTTTTCGCGCGCGCGCCGCTCTATGTTGAAAATCCATTGACGGCCGCGCAGGCGAAAACGATGCATCTGGCCGGTGAAGTCCGCCGCCGTCCGCCCAACCAATCGTACGAATTGATTTACCGCGACGTGCCCGACCAGGCGCGCTCGTATCCGGATGCACCGCCCGGCTATCCGGATATTAAAGTTCGTCTGACAACCGATGCGAACGGCTTTCGTAATATCGACATGCAATCGCACTACGATATTCTCGCAGTGGGCGACTCGTTCGTCGCGGGCTCGAATGTTTCCGACGAACAATGTTGGAGCGCGCTGCTGGCGAAGGCGACGAATCATTCGGTTTACAACCTCGGTGTCGGCGGCAGCGGCCCGCCGACTTATATGAGCAATTACGTTTACTTCGGCCTGAATTTCAAACCGCGCGTCGCGCTGTTCATGATTTACGAAGGCAACGATTTCAAGGAGGACGTCGTTATAAATGATCCGAAACCGTCGACGCTGAAACAACGCATTGCCGCACATATCGAAGACGCCATGCATTCATCGCCGGTAACGCTCGGACTCAAACGTTTATCGCACGATTTATTCGAAAAATTGGGCTCGACCAAACCGGTACCGAAATACAAAGAAAAACTCGGCTTCATGCCGATCGCACTGCGCAGCAGCGATGCGACGCACTACTACAGTTTCGAACCCAAGCGCGCGATTTATCTCAATTACAGCGTCGCCGAATTTTCCGCATCGCCGGAATGGCTCGCCACGGCGAATATTTTGCAGCAGATTATTGCGATCAGCCGCGAACGCGACATCAAACCGGTTTTCATTTATGCGCCGAGCGTGCCGCATGTGGTGCTGCCGCTGGTCAAAGACGAAATTCCCGCGGAACAACTGCGCTATTTCGCCACTTTCAAACAAAAGAAACTGCCGCCGGCCACACAATTCAAGCAGCAGTTATTCGATAACCTCGATAGCGAACAAAAAGTCGTGCTGGATTTTTGTAAGACGCAAAAAATCGATTGCGTCGCGCTAACCGATGCGTTGCGCTCTGCAACCGTCACCGGCCAACAAACCTATT
>DASXYH010000147.1:0-23749 GCA_036502545.1 Spongiibacteraceae bacterium | reverse complement strand
AAAAATACTCAGCGTTTCATACGCTGTCGCCAGCGCGCCTTCGTCGGTCAGCCGCGCCGCATAGCTGGCGTCGGAGGCGGCACGCGCTTCCTGCACATCGGTGATGGCGATTAAACCGACTTCAAAACGCTGCTGCGCCTGGTCGAGCTGGCGTTTATCGGCGCGCTCTTCGGCCAGTGCGACCTGTAAATTATCCCACTGGCGCAGCACGGTAAAATACGCATCGGCGACGCGCACGATTAAATCCTGCTGGTCTGCACTGAATTGCGCCTGTGCCTGTTGGCTGAGCACGCGTCCGCTTTTGAATGCAAACCACGCCGGCAAATCGAATAGTGTCTGATTGAGACTAACGCCCCACGCTTTGTCAGTAATGCTGGTTTTCGTATTGACGTTGCCGGTTAAAAAATTTTGCGTCACCGGATCGAAATTCGTGATTGACACGTTATCTTGATCGCGTTTATTGCGGCCGTAGCTCGCGTCGCCGTTGATCTGCGGCAACAGCCGCGATTTTGCCTGTTGCTCGGTTTCGATATTGGCTTTGTAGGTCGCTTCGGCGGTTTTTAATTTGGCATCGTTCTTCAAGGCCAATTCGTAAATATCGCGCAACGTATCGGCGCAGGCGCCGGTATTGACGAATAAGCTGATAAGTGTAAAACCCAATAGGGGCAAACGGGTGCGCAGCGATCGTTTCATGCGAAAACCTTTTTTATTTACGGCGCGCTGGTAGCAGCGGCGCATCCTTATTTGAATTTTAGCGGCCGCAGTGTAACAAAACATCATCGAACGCCATACTCTGTCGGTGCGAATGAATTATCGGTAACCTGTGTTAGGCTTTTATCCAAAGACGGTGCTCGAGCGGTAGAGATTTAGAGATGCCAATTCATTCGTTGCAGGTACGCGCGTTACACAAGCAAAGGCGGCGCTATTGCGTCGATCTCGCGGCAGCGCAGGCTGAATGCGAGGCCAATTACTGGCGTCTTGGGCGCTTGCTGCAGGGGTTCGCTGAAGACGATCACGCTTTCGCGGTCGGCGCGCACTTGCACATGAGTATTCGCGTGCACGAGCGCTGTCCGTATACGTCAACGCTGGAAATAGCGCAGGCGCCAACGACCATTGCAACGCTGTCGCCGCGCCTTACCGTGCGCGTGTATCACGATGCGCGGCTCGCGGAAGTGATCGCATTCACCAACTGGCGCCGCGTGCAACCGCTCTACGACTATCCCAATCCAGCTATGCATCAACCCGACGAAAAGGCGCAGTGGAATCGTTTTTTAGGCGAATGGCTCAGTCATTGTCTACAGCACGGCTTCCCGCTCGACCGATCTTTGTCAGAATTTTGTGAACTCTGACCAACTCAATTGATACATTGTCGCTGGCGCGACGCAGTTTTGACGGTTATAACTTAGCCACCTTCTTTCACATCTTGCTCTAAGCGAGTTTTAGCAAAATGTGTGAAGCATTTTCAGCGCAGTTAAATTAAACAGTGAGTTTGGCTGGATTGGCAGTGACGACCACCGTAAATCAACACGCATCATTGCGATTGGTACAAATCACCGATAGCCATTTAGGCGAGCGGGTGGGCACGCGCCTGCTCAACGTGGACACCGATCAAAGCCTGGCTGCCGTGTTGGATTTGGTGCGAAATCAACAGCCGCACATCGATGTGCTGCTTGCTACCGGCGATTTATCCGATCAAGGTGGTCCGGCTGCTTATCGTCGTTTCTTGCACGCCACGCGCGATCTCGGCGCGCATTCGCGCTGGCTGCCAGGCAATCACGACGATGCTGCCACGATGCGCAAAGTGCTCGGCAACGATGCGCGCATGCAGCGCAATTTGTTTCTCGGCAACTGGCAAATCGTGATGCTCGATACCGCTGTTCCCGGCGAAATCGGCGGCCATCTCGCCGCTTCGGAATTGGCGGCATTGCACAGTTGTCTGCGCGCAGCGCCGGATCATCACGCGCTGATCTGTTTGCATCATCATGTTATGCCGATCGGCTGCGCCTGGATCGATGCGCAGGCGGTCGATAATGCCGAGTGGTTTTGGGCGACGCTCGGCGAATTTTCACAGGTGCGCGCCGTGTTGTCGGGCCATGTGCATCAGCAATTCGAAATGACGCGCGGCAACGTAAAGGTAATGACGTCTCCCTCCACCTGCGTGCAATTCGCGCCGCATAGCGCGGATTTTCGTGTCGATAACGAAGCGCCCGGGTATCGCTGGTTTGATTTACATGCCGACGGCCGCATCGATACTCACGTCGAGCGCGCCGCCGACGCCGACTTCCAAGTGGATCTCACCGCCAGCGGCTATTGATCGTGCCCGCCTGTTTCGGCAAATAATTTCCGCGCTAAATTGCCAGCTATGCATCTGATCAGTACAGTGCGTGCAGTTGCATTTTCGATTGTTCGCATGGCCACGCCAGTACTTATTTATCTGCACGGTTTTCTCAGCTCGCCCGGCACGCTCAAGGCGCGGCAACTGGGTGACTATCTGCGCGCGCAAGCAATCTCCGCCGATCTGCGAATTCCCCTGCTGCCGGATGAAGCGTCGTCGGCGCTGGAGGCCGCTGAAGCAACCCTGCGCAACGCGTTGGCAGATACTGCGCGCGTTGCGCTGGTGGGCAGTTCGATGGGTGGCTTTTACGCGACGATTCTCGCGCAACGCTATGATCTGCGCGCGGTGTTGATCAATCCCGCGGTGGCTCCGCATCGGCTGATTCACCGCCATCTCGGCCGCAATCGCAATCCATATACCTGGCGTGAATTTACATTGGATGAAACTCATGTGGCGCAGCTTGAAGCAATGCAGCCGCAGCTCGTCAAACCCGATTTATTCTGGCTGCTCGCGCAAAGCGGCGACGAGGTGCTCGATTACCGCGAAGCCGTAGCCTTTTACGCGCGCAGCAAGCAGACTGTGGAAGCGGGTGGCGATCATCAATTTCGCGGTTTCGAGCGCTATTTGCCGGCGTTGATTAACTTTTTACAATGCGCGCCAGTGTAATACTGCGCCGCAACGCACGCTGTGGTATCACAACGTAATTTTTCCTGGAGTTTCAATGTCGAATAATTACACCGCCGAATCGATCGAAGTACTCACCGGTCTCGATCCGGTGCGCAAACGCCCCGGCATGTATACCGATACGACGCGCCCCAATCATCTCGCGCAAGAGGTTATCGATAACAGCGTCGATGAAGCGCTCGGCGGTTATTGCGATCAAATCGATGTGATATTGCACAAGGACAATTCACTCACGTGCACCGACAACGGCCGCGGCATGCCGGTCGATATTCATCCCGAGCAGGGCAAGCCCGGCGTCGAAGTGATTCTGTGCACGCTGCACGCCGGCGGCAAATTTTCGAATCAGAATTATCAATTCTCCGGCGGCTTGCACGGCGTCGGCGTTTCCGTCGTGAATGCGTTATCGAAATTACTCGAAGTGACGATTCGCCGCGATGGCCAAATTTATCGCATGGGTTTCGCCAACGGCGATAAAGCCAGCGAGCTCGAAGTGATCGGCAGTTGCGCCAAGCGCGATACCGGCACCAGCGTGCGCTTTGTGCCGGATGCGAAATATTTCGAATCGTCAAAATTTTCGGTGCCGCGCTTGCGCCATGTGCTGCGCGCCAAAGCGGTGCTGTGCAAAAGTTTGCGCGTCACATTTATCGATGAAGCGAGCGGCGAGCGCGATGAATGGTTTTACGAAGACGGCTTGCAAGATTATTTAAGCGGCGCCACGCAAGCGTTCGATGTGCTGCCGGCCGAACCGTTCACCGGCAACTTTAAAGCGAGCAACGAAGCGGTCGAGTGGGCTGTGCAATGGCTGCCCGAAGGCGGCGAATTAATTACCGAATCGTACGTCAATTTAATTCCGACCGCGCAGGGCGGCACCCACGTCAACGGTTTGCGCTCGGGCTTGCTCGATGCGATGCGCGAATTTTGCGAGTTTCGCAATTTATTGCCGCGCGGTATCAAATTAGCGCCCGACGATATCTGGGATAAATGTTGTTACGTATTGAGTTCGAAATTGCGCGAGCCGCAATTTTCCGGGCAAACCAAAGAGCGCTTAACATCGCGCGAGGCCGCCGCATTTATCGCCGGTGTTACCAAGGATGCGTTTAGTTTATGGCTGAATCAGCACACCGAAGACGCCGAAAAACTAGCCGAGTTATGTATCGACAGCGCGCAGGTGCGCCTGCGTAAATCGAAACAAGTCTCGCGCAAAAAAATCACGTCGGGACCGGCGTTGCCGGGAAAATTGGCCGATTGCTCGGGCGGTGAAATCGAACGCGGCGAATTATTTTTAGTCGAAGGCGATTCCGCGGGCGGTTCGGCGAAACAGGCGCGCGATCGTCAATTTCAAGCGATTCTGCCGCTGCGCGGAAAAATTCTGAACACCTGGGAAGTCGATGTAATGGAAATACTCGCATCGCAGGAAGTGCACGATATTTCCGTCGCGATCGGCGTCGACCCCGGTTCCGATAGTCTCGACGGTTTACGCTATCACAAAGTTTGTATTCTCGCCGACGCCGATTCCGACGGCGCGCACATCGCCACGCTGCTATGCGCGCTGTTCCTCCGTCACTTTCGCCCGCTGGTCCAAGCCGGACATGTGTTCGTCGCGATGCCACCGCTGTTTCGCATCGATATCGGCAAAGATGTTTACTACGCGCTCGACGAAGCGGAAAAGCAGGGCGTGCTCGATCGCATCGCGGCGGAAAATAAACGCGGCAAAGTGCAGGTCACGCGTTTCAAAGGTCTCGGCGAAATGAATCCGCTGCAGCTGCGCGAAACCGTGATGGATCCGAACACGCGGCGTTTGGTGCGCTTAACCATTGAAATTGGCGACGATACCAATCAGCTGATGGATATGCTGCTCGCGAAAAAACGCGCGGGCGATCGCAAGGAATGGCTGGAAACAAAAGGCGATTTAGCGGCGGTGGTTTAAGGGCACCTTACATTCCCTCTCTCATTTGGGGAGAGGGTGATACCATTCCCTGCGTGGACTTACAAAATCAGGGACGGAATATGCGAGACCCTATCCTTGTTCGATACCGTTTGGTGTTTAATTTAATGTAGACCGCACTTTGCAGGCGATCGGCCTTAGCTGAGCTAGAGCACTAGAGCACTAGAGCACTAGAGCACTAGAGCATTATTTCGTAATAATGGAATCGATTTCTCCGAAAACATCATCGATATTGAATATGCAGTGAGGAGCCACTCATCATAGAAACTTCCGTACTCATAGCTCTTGGCGGAACAATTTTTGGTGTTTTCGCCACGCACTGTCCCCAACTTTGGCGCGAGTATGCAATTCTTCGCCATGCAGGGAGCTGCGCCTTTAAACTTGAACATTAAGGCGGCAAGAATGAGCGCACTTCAAAATCAGTACGAAAGGTCGGTGGCTGACGAATTCTTTGAATGGTTTAACGCTCAGCACGGCACCAACTACATTTTTCTAAAACGTGCTGGGGAAGCGCCTGATTTGATATATAGCTTGGGAGAGAGCGAGCTTCTTATCGAAGTTACCGCTGGCTATTACGATGGCGAGCATGCGCGATTTCTTTGGGAGGCTGCGCGGCGCTTCGGATGCCCCCAGGGGTTGGGCTGGAGCAAACTCTGGAGAGTCACTCGCGCACGCAATTGCTCAACGCATTAAGGATAAGTGTCAGAAACGGTACGGTGCCAATACGTTGTTGCTGGTAAACGTGCCGCCTGGCATTACTTCGGTTGAAGAACTTACCGAAATGCTACTTCGTGAGGAGTTCCCGATATCCATGGAGTTCGTCGGCGCATACGTCTGCGGTTGGTTCCCAATCACCCCTGCCAGTGCCGGCGGGTATGGAGTAATCACCGTCAAAGACCACTTATGAACAGTCTGTTGATTGTTGGTAGTTTTTTCATTGATTATTTTGATTCAGTAAAAAATAATTTACTTAAACTGCGTATCAAAATGGTAGCGCTGTGATCACAGCAGGGTTATCAAAGCGGTGAGCCAAGACCTAAACTCACTCGCGATGACAGTGAGTGAGTTTAATGACACGATTTTTTAGCATTAATTAACAACAGATACTTGTTGTGGTTTAATTTTTAATTTTGACAATTTATCAATCAAGCCTTCGATATTTTTCTTGCCTGAGCCTTCGTTGGCTAAGCGCAACCTTTTTACCGCTGCAAATGCATCATCAATGGTAGCGGTATGCGGCGCTACAATCGTTTCATCAAGCACGATTGCATCGTCTTTCGTATCGGTGAGAATATATCTAACATGTGTTGTCACAGTCAGATCGAGCCCGAACAGCGGCTGATCGACTTTTAGCATGTTAACTTGTAGTTGATATCTGCCTTTTTCTGCTAACAAGCCTTGCTGAGATAGACTGTTTTTTACTGCATCGGAGAACGATTCGCTGCTGATTTCAGAGGTCCATGCCGGATTAGTTTTCTGTCCGCCGGTAACGGATTTTACGCCGACTTGATTTTTTAATGCTTCGTCATATGTTTTTGGTACGCTTGGTGTATAGACCATGCCGTCCATTCTTGCTCCAGATGCGCACCCAAATAAAAATGCGGTAAGCAGAAGTATCGATAAGAATCTAATTTTTTTCATTTCTTTCTCCTTGGTTTAATTGTTATTAAGCAAACGTAAGGTCAGCGACTTTCCAGACAAATAAATAAGTTGCCGAGAGGTGGTTTTTACATGGAATGAACAGGGTGGAGACATCGATTGGTGTAGTCCTTATGTTCGTTATTATTATTTCTGCGAAGCTTAACTTGCCAGTATCGGGGAAGCAAGCTTTACGCATTAAGCTCGCGCCGCAATTGTTTCCCACCTAATTCGTTTTCCCATTTTGAAACGATGATCGAGCCGGATAATTCTCCGTCACAAAACGCGGTAAACAAATGGCAGAAAATAAATCGCCGCTGCCGGTATTGCTGATGCGCTGCTTGAGAGCACACCGCAAGCCCCTGTTGACACACTGTAGCCATTTGGCTACAGCGTGCTTATGTTCGAAATTCGCAAGACAGATATATACGCCTCATGGATCGATGGCCTGCGGGACATTCGAGCTAGGGCGCGTATTTTGGCAAGAATTGAGCGACTTTCTACTGGAAATACGGAGATATTAAACCGGTTGGCAAAGGTGTTTCTGAATTGCGAATCGATTATGGCCCGGTTATCGAGTTTATTTTACAAAGCGTGGCCGCGAGATCGTAATTTTGCTTGCAGGCGGCGATAAATCGACGCAAGCCGCCGATATCAAAACCGCGTTGCATCTCGCGAAGAATTTATCGGAGTAAATCATGGCTAAAACAATTACTACGCGTTACGACGTCGCCGAGCATCTGCGAGCCCCCCGAAGAAATGGCGACGTATCTTGAAGCGTGCATCGAAGAGGCGGATGGCGATGCAGGCTTCATTACCAAGGCGCTTGGCGACATCGCGCGCGCAAAAGGTATGACCCAGGTTGCGCGCGACGCGGGGCTTTCGCGCGAGAGTTTGTACAAGGCTTTATCGGGTGAGCGCGCGCCCAGCTTCGATACGGTGCTTAAGGTTATCGCTGCGCTCGGAATAAAATTACACGTCGAAGCTGTTTAACATTAAATCCGAAATCGCAGAAATTATTTTTCCACATCTTCGTAATTCTCCGGCACAAATCGCCGCGAGGAAGTCGCAAGAAAAATTAAAAGGAGTGGCTGGAAACAAAAGGTGATTTAGCTGCGGTGGTGTGAGGAAGGAAACAATGGCGTCGACTGCCCCATTGAATTGCTTTTATGAAACCACAGCTCGTAGCGCGAAGTGGCAATGAGCCAGTGTTCGGCTTGTTTTCGGCAAAGATCGCGATAGACACCGGATTGCTCCAGCGTTCTGTTGACTATTGGATCGAATGCAACGAAATGCGTTACCCATTGCACGATTGCTTCGGTTGAGTTCAGCAATTCAATTTCGCAATTGAGCCCAAAATGTAAACCCCGTTGCGTATCGGTACGAGCGAAATCGCATACCATCTGCATAAAGTTATCTCGATTTGCATAACTGCCGGCAGGACCGTAATCGATAACGATATCGGCTGTTAGGCAGGTTGCAAGCAGATCGAAATCGCGCGTATCCAGGGCACGAAAATAGCGATGTTTTAATTCGCGAATTGCTTCTCGCGCCAGTAACGATTCGATATTGTTAGAAGTCGTATTCATCGAGTGCATATCCAGTTAAGTTATACGAATTTTGAAATGATTTTTTCGGAAAAACGTTTAACACCATCGATTTTTATTTGACCGTTTAGCGTTGAATCATACACATCCCACGGCGTGACACAGATATCGGTGACGCCAATATCGCGCAATCGATGGAAATCAGCTAACTCCTTCGCATTGCTGTCGATAGCGTGGATTGTGAAATCGCTACGCTGCAAGGTGTCGTAGTCTGAGCGTTTTTGATTGAGGTTTTGAATTAACGCTTTCAACGTCTCGTAATCGGAATTTGCCGACGCCCAGCCATCGCCCAGACGCGCAGCTCTCGCCAGTGCTGGATTGGAATGGCCGCCGATAATAATCGGCACGGGCTCGCTCGGAACGGGACACATTTTCAGGCGACCGAAATCGTAATTTTCGCTGTGATATTCGAAATAATCGCCGCTCATGGCGCCGCGAATGATCTCGATACATTCGTCCATAAGCTTTCCGCGTTTTTCGAAATTTAAACCGTTGAAAGTGAAGTCCTCCTTCCAGGGGCTGATTCCCGCGCCGAGCGTAATACGGTTATTGGAAAGCGCTGCTAAAGAGGATAATGACTTCGCCAACAGCAGCGGCTGGCGTACCGGCACCTTGATCACGTTAGGATAAAAGCGCAGCTTGGTAGTAATAGCTGCCATCCAACTCATGGCGACAAATGGTTCAATAAAGGGGCTTGCGGAAATATATTTGCGAACGTCTTCCGTATTCGCGTAGGGATAAATGGAATCGGATATTTGCGGAAAAAATAGGCTGTCGGGTAGACCTATCGATGACCAGCCTTCCGCCTCTGCAAGCACGGCCAGGGTTTGATAATCCGGATAACCGCCCAATCCCATCATCAGTGTGAAGCGCATTACAGGTATCTCCTCTCGGCATATTTATGTAAAGTGCTTTCCTGATTGCCGCAAATTCGATAATCGAAAAATCCAATGTTCGTTAAATTTACTTGATAAAGAATTTTCCACAAGACGGCACTTTCGGGTAACCCAGTATGCAAAAAGTAACTACCATGGATGTTGAGGAAGCGAAACTTTGTCCGATACGCAATGTGTTGGACCGGGTGGGCGATAAATGGAGTTTGCTTGTGTTATCCATGCTGGGAGATCACGCAATACGTTTTATGGATCTCAAGCGAGGTATCGGCGACATTTCTCAACGCGTATTGACGCAGACTTTGCGTAACTTGGAAAAAGATGGCTACGTCCATCGCACCGTCTATCCAGAGGTGCCACCAAAAGTTGAGTACACGCTGACCCGCATGGGCGAATCCTTTCTCGCTCAAATGGTACCGGTGTTCGAGTGGGCGATTAAGTGGAACAACGAAATCAGCGCGGCGCGCGAAAATTACAGTTGCATGGACGATTAAGCGAAATTAATTGCATCCCCATCCGCGATAGCGCTCAGATCGCGCGCGATACGCTACTTTTTGTCAAGGCTTTCTTCGATATCTTCGTAGTTATCCGGCACAAACCGCGGCGTGCAAATCGCAAGAAAAATTAAATCGTCGCTGCCACTGTTGCGAATACGCTGCGGACACAGTGCCGGAATTATCACGACAGCACCAGCATTCACTGCGCGTGATGCTTGATCGCCAATTTCCACAATACCAGCTCCGCTAATAATTACGTAACGTTCAACAGTATCGCGTAGACGATGCCAGCGTGTTGTTTTTCCGGGCTCAACGCGGGCGCGTGCAATGGAAACGACGGGATCGTCCGAGCTGTTTGATAGCTCAGTGATGAAGCAGCCCTCGCGGAAAAAATATTCCCCGGCTTCGCTCATTGTGCGAGCTCGCGCTGCAATTGTTGCATATCCAATTCATGCTCCCATTTTGAAATAACGATTGCGGCGATACCGTTGCCGATGAAATTCGTCAGTGCACGCGCTTCCGACATAAAGCGATCGACACCGAGAATCAGCGTCAGTCCGGCGACCGGTATCGAAGGTATCGTCGCCAGCGTCGCGGCGAGTGTGACAAAACCTGCGCCGGTAACGCCCGATGCGCCTTTTGAAGTCAACATTGCAACCAATAATACCGTCGCGATTTGCGAGCTGCTCAAATCGATATCCAATGCCTGCGCGACAAACAAGGTCGCCAACGTCATATAAATATTGGTGCCGTCGAGGTTGAAGCTGTAGCCGCTCGGCACTACCAGACCGACTATCGACTGCGAACAGCCGAGCCGCTGCAATTTTTGCATCAATGGCACTAGTGCGCTTTCGCTCGATGAGGTGCCGAGCACGGTGAGCAATTCGGTTCTTATATAGCGCAGATATTTGAAGATATTAAAACCGATACCGCGCGCGACAGTGCCGAGAACCACGATAACGAAGATTATGCACGTCGAATAAAACAACAGCACGAATCCCACCAACGGTTTTAGTGTACCGATGCCGAATTGCCCCACGGTGTAAGCCATCGCCGCGCCAGCGCCGATCGGCGCCGCTTTCATCACGATGCCGACCATACCGAAAAATATCTTGCCGAGCGTTTCGATAATCTGCACGACGAGATCGCTGTGCGGCGTTAATCGGTTCAGCGCGATACCAAATAAGATCGATACCAACAGAACCTGCAGCAAATCGCCGCTGCCGACAAACGCATCGACAAAAGTTTTGGGGATGATATGCAGCAGATAATCGACAACATGCAGCTGCTCGGCACGCTGATTGAAATCGGCGACTTTGCTCGCATCGAGTTTTCCGATATCAGCATGCATGCCTGCACCTGGCTGCAGGTAGTGGGCGATCAGCAGCCCGAGCGCCAGCGCAATGGTGCTGATGATTTCAAAATATAAAAATGCCTTGCCGCCGACACGGCCGAGTTTGGCAAGACTGCCCGCGCCGGCGATGCCGTGCACCACCGTGCAAAAAATGACGGGGCCTATCAACATTTTTATCAGCGCGATAAATGCGTCTGACAGCGGTTTTAGCGCGGTACCAGCAGCGGGCGCGAAGTAGCCGAGCAGACTGCCCGCAACAATGGCGAGCAGCACCCAGAAATACAGCGAAGAAGTTGGACCGCGCATCAGTGCTCTCGGATTATTGTGTGCATTTATACCGGCCAATCTAGCGCAAAGACGGTGTGCAAGGTAGTCTGCGCTCAGCGAATTCGGTGCGGAGGCAAAATGAAAAAATGGCAAATCGGTGCGGCGCTGATACTGCTTGCGGTATTGGCTGTCGCGCTGGCATGGAGTTGGCGCGATCAGCAACTGGCACATATCGAAATGACCGCGCGCGCAATGCCCATCCCTGCCACCAAAATTGTCCCGGCGGTTGTTCCCGAGTTCTATCGCGATATCAAACCGATTTTCGATCGCCGTTGTCTGGTGTGTCACGGCTGTTACGATGCGCCGTGCCAGTTGAAATTGGATTCACCCGAAGGCTTGCAACGCGGCGCCACGCACGTGAAAGTCTACGATAGTTCGCGCATGTGGCCGGCCGAGCCGACGCGACTGTTTGTCGACGCAAAAACAACGACGGCCTGGCGTGAAAAAGATTTCTTCGCGGTTTTGAACGAAGGCGAGCAAGACGCGCAGGCAAATTTAAATCAAAGCGTGTTGTATCGAATGTTGGCGCTGAAAGCGGAAAATCCGTTGCCGGCTGGGGTGCTGCCTGCCGTGATAGATACGTCGCTCGATCGCAAAGAATTTTGTCCCACCATCGCGACATTTTCGCAATATGCGCAAGAGCATCCATTGCAGGGCATGCCGTTCGGACTGCCTGCACTGAGCGATGAAGAATTCGCTGCGATCACGCATTGGCTGGCAGCGGGTGCGAATGTGGCGCCACCGCCGCCATTATCGGCGTTTACGCAGAAAGCGATAATCGATTGGGAGCGGTTTTTAAATCGCGATGATCTCAAAGCGCAACTGATGGGCCGCTATATTTATGAGCATTTATTTCTAGCCGATTTGTATTTTGAGGGCGGCGAGCCGCACGATTTTTTCAAGCTGGTGCGCTCGCGCACGCCGCCGGGCGTGCCGATCGATTTAATCGCGACGCGGCGTCCCTTCGATGAGCCGGGAGTGGCGCGCGTGTACTATCGCTTACAGCCGCAGCGCGCTACCACGGTGGCGAAAACGCATTTGTCGTATCTGCTCAGCGATAAACGCATGCAGCGTATACAGCAGCTGTTTTTGCAATCGGATTATTCGGTCAACGAATTGCCTGCGTACGCGCCCGCAGTGGCCACCGATCCATTCATCGCATTCGCCGCCATTCCGGTGCAGTCGCGCTATCGGTTTTTGCTTGATAACGCCGATTTTTTCGTCGGCAGCTTTATCAAGGGACCGGTGTGCCGCGGTCAAGTCGCACTCAATGTGATCGAAGATCAATTTTGGGTAATGTTCGCGAATCCCGACATCGAAGCGATGGTGGATGCGAATTTTCTCGCGCAGCAAAGCAGCAATTTGCATTTGCCAAGCGAAATCGAAAATCAACCGCTGGGATTTGCGAAATGGAAAAAATACGCGGATTTACAGGCGAATTATCTCGCCGCGAAGGAACAATATCTGGCGGAAAAATTCCCATCGCCGCAGGCAGTGACGCTCGATCTGATCTGGAATGGCGACGGCGAAAATCAAAATGCAGCGCTGACGGTATTTCGTCATTTCGATAGCGCCAGTGTAGTTCCGGGCTTCGTCGGCAACGTGCCGAAAACCGCATGGGTGATCGATTATCCGATGCTCGAACGCATTTATTATTTGCTGGCGGCGGGCTTCGATGTTTATGGCGATGCCAGTCATCAATTGCTGACGCGTTTGTACATGGATTTTTTGCGAATGGAAGGTGAAACCAATTTTCTGCATTTTCTGCCGAAGGCACAGCGCGAGAGAGAACGCAATTCCTGGTATCAGGGTGTCGGCGCCAAAGCGCGCGATTCGGTATACCGCAATTCTCTTTACCGAAAAACATCCGCGTATCAGCGCGAGAGCGGAATTCGCTATCGCAGCAAAAATCCCAAGCAGGAATTTTTCGAACTGCTGCGCACACGCTTGGGCCCGGCCTTATCGCACCATCGCGATCTCGACAGCGTCGAGCTGCCGGAGCCGGTACATTCCGCCTTGCAGAAAATGGCGCAGCTGCATGGCAACGCGGTAGCCTATTTACCCGAAACGATTTTGTTGCGCGTAGTGATTCGCGGCGAAGCCGATCGCGTGTTCACGCTGATTCACAACGACGATTACAGCAATGTCGCCGTGCTTTTGTTCGATCAAATGCGCCGCCGTCCGCAGCGCGATACGCTGAGCGTGGTATCCGGCATAGTCGGCGCTTATCCCAATGCATTTTGGGTTGTGCATGAAAGCGATTTGCCGCAGCTGGTGCGCGACATGGCGGCGGTGAACGGCCCCAAAGGGTATCGCGCGCTGGTCAATCGGGTGGCGGTAGCACGCACGAGCGCGAAATTTTGGCAGGAGAGCGATTGGATGTTGAACACGTATCGCAATCTCGAACCCACCGAATGGGGCATTCTCGATTACAGCCGTTACGAGCGATAACGGTACCTCATACTCTACTACAACGTGCTATTGGCTATACTTTCGAGGCCGCTTTTCTAAGAACGGTGCAGTAATTAGAGCAGTAAAAACACTTAATCAGAGTTTCCCTAGGCGAATCGGCCCACAAAATAATTGTAAAACGCGCTGGAACCACTCATGTCTGTGTCAACCAAACAACCTGTCGTTTCCGTTTCGCAACGCAATGCAAGACGCATCGCGTTCATCTATGTCGCGATCGGGTTGGCGTGGATTACCGGCAGCGATCGTCTGGTCGATGCCATCGTGGCGCAGTCGCATGTCGCCGTCGTGCAAATGCTGAAAGGCTATGCGTACGTTTTCCTGACCGGCTACGCCTTGTATGCGGCGATTGTGCGCTTGCTGATCTTCTCCCGTGAAACGCAGCGTCGGTTGAAGGAATCGGAAAATGCCTATCGCACGCTGTTTGAAAGTCATCCCAATCCGATGTTTATTTACGATTGCGAAACGTTGCGTTTTCTTGCGGTCAACCAGGCGACGATCGATAAATACGGTTTTTCGCGCGCCGAATTTGTGACGATGACGCTACGCGATATTCGTCCGCCGGAATTGCAGGAGGAGTTCACGCGCGCATTCAATGCGCATAAATATTTTGACGAATTCATCGCATATGGTCCAGTGCGGCATTGGACCAAAGACCGGCGCTTGCTCGATATGCAAATCACCAGCAACACCTTGCAATTTGCCGGCAGTTCGCAGGCGCGCGTGGTATTGGCGCAGGATGTGAGCGAACGCGTGCGCGCCGAGCACGAATTAATTAAATCGCGCCACGATTTGAAAGAAGCGCAGCGTATCGCGCAACTGGGCTCTTGGACGATCGATCACCGCAGTGGCGTTATGTCGCTGTCCGAGCAGATGCAGCGTTTAATCGTGCTCAATGCGGATTCGCAAGTGAGCGATGCGTTATTTCAGCGCGTGCATCCCGACGATCGCGCGGCGCTGCAGCAAGCTTATGAGCGCGCATGGCAGGGGTCGTCGCTTTATCTTGAAGTGCGCACGTTGCGCGACGATGGCGAAATTGTTCATCTGCTGCTGCGCGGTGAGTTGAGCGTGGACGCTGATGGCAGCAAGCAATTGATCGGAACTGCGCTCAATATCAGCATGCGCAAGCAACATGAACGCAAAATGCAGCAGAGCGAACTGCAGTATCGCCAGTTGGTCGATTTGTTGCCGGAAGCGGTGCTGATTCATAACGAAGGCCGCGTGACTTTCGCAAACCCGGCTGCGGCAACTTTATTTGGCGCTGCGCGCGCCAGCGATATGCTGGGCGCCGAAGTCGAGCATTTTATTGCCGTACCCAGCAAAGCCGATGCGCAGGCGCGTTTTCTCTCTTTGCAGCGCGGGCTGGTCGCGGAAACCGGTTTTCAGGAGCGGCTGCTGAAAAAAATCGACGGTGAAGTTTTCACGGCGGAAATCGCCGCGCAATTTGTGATGCTCGACGGCAACCAGTGCATCCAGGCGGTGGTGCGCGATATCAGCCAGCAAAAAAAAATGCAGACCGATTTGCAATTGGCCAATGAGCGTCTGCTGCACCTGTCCGCGCATATGGTCGAAGCGGGCGAAAGCGAGCGCCGGCAATTGTCGCGCGAATTGCACGATGACCTCGGCCAGGCGCTGACATTTATCAAAATGACCGCGGCCTGGTTGCGCAGGCGTCTGCCCGATCCCGACATCGCTGAACGTTTGACCCAGATCAATTCGGTGGCGGGCGATGCGCTGGAAAAAGTACGCAATTTGGCGTTGGCACTGCGCCCTGCGCAGCTTGATGCGTTGGGGTTAAAGGCGGCGATCGAGGAGCATCTGCATCGGTTTTGTGCAGGTAGCGGCGTCAGTTACACGATGCAATTGCAGGAGCTGTCGCCGCGTCCGCAACCGGCGCTTGAAATCGCGTTGTTCCGTATTTTCCAGGAAGCGCTGACGAATATTTTTCGCCATTCCGGCGCTAACTTTATCGAATTGAGTTTGACCCGGCGCGACGCTGCAATAACATTGCGCATAGTCGACGATGGCAGCGGTTTCGATGTCGCGGCCGCATCGGCGCGCGGCGAAAGTTTAGGACTGCATACAATGACGGAGCGCGCGCAGCAATTGCACGGTTCGCTGCAATTGCATTCGGTGGCGGGCGTCGGCACGGAATTGATCGCATTGATACCGGAGGAGAGCGAGTGAGCGCAGCGAAACGGGTGGTATTGATCGACGATCACACCTTGGTGCGCGCCGGTTTGCGCGCGTTGGTTGACGATGTCGAAGGTTTCGCCGTGGTCGGCGAGGGCAGCGACGGCGAGCAGGCGCTCGCGCTGGTGCAGGAACAGCATGCCGACGTGTTGATTATGGATATCACGATGCAGCGTGTTTCCGGTCTCGACGCATTGCAGAGTGTGCGCATTGAACTGCCGCAACTGCCGATCATTATTTTGTCGATGCATTCGACGCGCGATTACGTTTTGCGCGCCATTCGCAATGGCGCCTCGGCATATCTATTGAAGGAAGCGGCGGAAACCGAACTCGAATTGGCGCTGAATGCAGTGATGGCGGGGCAGCAGTATTTGAGTCCCAAAATTTCGAGCGCCGTAATCGATACCTTGCTCGCCGGCGCCGACATGCAGGAAACACTGACCACGCGTCAGCGCGAAGTGCTGCGTCTGCTGGCACTGGGATGGGCGACGAAAGAAATCGCGCACGAATTGCAGTTGAGTGCAAAAACAATCGAATCGCATCGCGCGCAAATCATGGAGAGGCTGGCGATTCGCGATGTCGCGGGTCTGGTGGTCTACGCGATTCGGCACGGCATCATCACTCTCGATGAGCGGCCGCGCTGAGCGCGGCGGTCGCCGCGACGCTGTCGTATAAGTATTTTCCCGCACAGGAATTTCCTGGCCCCGGTGGGGTAAAACTCGCATGGTGAGATTGCGGTTGCCTACCTAGACTGCATCATCACCCTTTACTCCCTATGTTTAATCTCATTTCTCTATGCCGATCGAATCGTTTCAACGCGCCTTGCAAACGCGCCAGCGACTGCCCTCGTCCCAGCTGCCATCCAGCGGTGTAGTCGGTCTTGCGTTGCCGATCGCGGCGCTCGGCATTGTGCTGATCGGCATGGATTTGCACCTGCTCGGTCTGCTCGCTTGGACGGCTGCGATCATCATGATTGCCTTCGTGCTCGAGCGCTTCTTTGCGCTGGCGGCGGTGGCGTTGGTGGCATTGAGCGGTATTTTGCTGTGGCGTCTGTTGTTAGGTTCGGCGCCGGTGTTAAGCGGTGCGGAGCAAACAGCCTTTGCGTTGGTCACCGCGCTGGCGGCGGTGGTAGGTCAGCTCGGTGCCAGTGAAATGCGCGCGCGCGAACAGCAGCGCCGCGTTAAATCGCAGTCCGAAGTGTTCTCGGATACCATAAACGTTCTATTCGAAAACAGCCGTGATTGCATCAAATTGTTGGCAGCCGACGGCACCGTGCTCGCCATTAATAAACGCGGCTTGAAGTTGACCGGCGCCAGCGACGGCAGCCAAATGGTTGGACAAAACTGGTTTGCCTTTTGGGACAGCGAGCAGCAGAAAGCGCTCGCTGCCGCCTGGCACACCGCGCTGGTTCGCGGCGACGGCGCGTTCGAAGGTACCTGCCGCATTCTTACCGGCGAGCGCCGCTCATGGTGCAGCACATTCGCTTTGGTGCGCATGCCGGAAAATCCACAGCCCTACATTGTTTGCATTTCGCACGATGTCACCGAAAATCTGGCGGCACGGCAGACGTTAAAGGCCAGCGTCGCGCAACTCAGCAGTTTAATCGACAGCCTCGATGAGGCATTTTTTGCACTGGATGCCAATTGGACGATCAATTTCGCCAATCAGCGCAGCGAACAGCTTTATGCACAGCTCGGGCATTCCAGTGTGCTCGGCAGTAATTTCTGGGACGTGTTTCCGATTGCGCCGGGCGAGCCTGCCGCAGTTTATATTCGCCGCGCAATGGAACGTCAGAGCGTGCAGCGCTGCGAATATTTTCATGCGGCGCAACAGATCTGGCTCAGCATTACCGCCTTTCCGTATCCGAACGGCATCAGTGTGCTGGTGCGCGATATAACGCCATTGAAACAAGCGGAAAAAACTGCGACCGAAGAAAACGCGCGTCTGCAGGTGGCACAGGAGATCGCCGGCTTCGGTGATTGGTCGTTCGATTACGAGCATGGTTTGATGCGCTTTTCGCCGCGCGCGGTGACGATGCTTGAACTGGAAGAATGCCCGCCGCACGAATACAAAAAACGTTTGCTGGAGCGGCTGCATACGCAGGATCGCATGGCGCTGATACAGGCGATTATCAACAGCTCGGCGGAAGCGGCGCGCATCGATTTGATCGTGCGGATGCCGACGGAGAACGGCGTCGAGAAACATTTGCATTGGGTCGGTCAGTTGATTGTTGATGAGCATGGCAGTCCGCTGCGTATGCTCGGTGCGCTGCAAGATGTCAGCGCGCATTTAAGCGCGCAACAAACACTCGAGAAAGCGCGTCGCGTGGTGCGCGATATGGTCGATGCCTTGCCGCAACAAATTTTCGTGATCGATCGCGCTGGCAATTTCGTTACTGTCAATCGCGCCTGGGAAGATGCGTGGCGCAATCTCCATGGTTCCGCCGCGACTCCCGCCAATTTTTTTGATTCCTATGAAACGCTTACACCGGCAGAGCGCGATATCGGGGCAACAGCGCAGGAGGCGGCGCGCGCTATCCTGAGCGATACCATCGACCGCTTGGATCATGAATACGAGGTCGTCATTCATGGCGAGAGGCGTCAGTTCGTCATGCACGCGCTGCCGTTGCATACCGGCGGGCAGACATTGGTTGTGTTTACGCATAATGAAGTGACTTCGGTAAAACGCTTGATCAGCGCCGCCGCTGAAAATGAAAAGATGATGTACGAACTGGCGGAGCATCTGCCGGAAATATTCTGGACTTACGATGTCGCCGCCGCCGCTTATACGCATGTCAGCCCGGCGTTCGAAAAGATCTACCAGATAGCGCCGGATGTTCTGCTGCGCGATCGCAAAGCGCTCATGCAATTCATTCATCCGGACGATCACCAGCACATGCGCGTGTCCATGCGCGGCACGCGTCAAGGCAAAAGCGAAAACAATTGTGAATACCGCATTATCGATGCCGGCGGCGAGTTGCACTGGCTGAGTAGTAATTCAGTATCGCTGCGCGACGAACATAACAACGTCACTCGCGTCATCGGCGTTACGCGCGATATTACCGTCAGCAAAAATTACGAACAGCATTTGTTCGCCAGCGCGTACACCGACGATCTGACCGGACTGCAAAATCGCAAGGCGCTGATGATGCTGATCGACAAGCGCGCGCAGCAAGCACAGGAAAAATCATTCGCGCTGATTCTTGTCAACATCGATCGCTTTAAAAATATCAACGATACACTTGGTCACGGTTGCGGCGACGATTTGCTTAAGCAAGCGGCCAAGCGCTTGCGGTTGGCGCTTCCCGACGCGATGTTGGTGGCGCGTGCCGGCGGCGATGAATTTGCGATTATCTGCGAATACGCGCAACAGCAAGCCGTTATCGATGCCGCGATGGCGTGCTTTATCGAAGCGTTTCAATTGCAGGACGAACTCGCGTATGTGACGGTGTCGCTCGGTGTCGCCGCATCTCCTTACGACAGCGAAGATAGCGGCGAGCTGCTGAAATTCGCCGGTGCCGCTTTGCAGCGCGCGAAAACGCTGGGACGCAATAACTGCCAATTGTTCAAAGACACCATGCTGTTGCCGAGCCGCGAACGGCTGGCGCTTGAAAACGAATTGCGTACTGCGCTGCAACGCGGCGAATTCGAATTGTTTTATCAGGGTAAATTCGATCTAAAAAGCGGCGCACTGGTCGGTGCGGAAGCATTGTTGCGCTGGAATTCGCACAAGCGCGGATTGGTTTCGCCAGCCGATTTCATTCCGCTGCTCGAAGAGACCGGTTTGATTTTACCGGTCGGCGATTGGATTCTGGCCGAAGCCTGTCAGCAGGTGCAGCACTGGCATCAGCATTGCGGCGCCTGGCTGCCGGTTGCGGTTAACGTTTCCGCGCTGCAGGTATCGAATCGCGCATTCGCCGACAAGGCCATCGCAATTTTGCAAAACAGTGAGTTGCCCGCGAATGTTATCGAACTGGAGATAACCGAATCGGCATTGATGTCCGACGCATCTTACGGCGCGCAGTTGATAAAAACATTGAAGGCAGCCGGCTTTTCGATTGCGCTCGACGATTTCGGCACCGGTTATTCGAGCCTGGGTTATTTGCGTAAATTTTTGCCGAGCACGCTCAAAATCGATCGCAGCTTTATCGCCGATCTCACCACCGGCAGCAACGATCAGCAAATCGTTAGCGGCATCGTGCAGCTGGCGAAGGCGCTCAAGATCGAAGTCGTCGCCGAAGGTATCGAACTCATCGAGCAACGCAATATTCTGTGCGAAATGGGCTGCGGGCGCGGGCAGGGATTTTTATTTTGCCGGCCGTTGCCGGCCATGCAATTCGAACAAAATATCATGGCGCCGCAGGGCTTCAAGGCGAAGGCCATCGGCGCACGCTGATTTGATCGGCGCTTTAACCTTTCGCGATGCTGCGCTTTGGCTGCGCGGCGGCGTGTTGTTCGATATGCTCGATGATTAACGCGGCGATATCGATGCCGGTGGCGTGTTCGATGCCATCGAGTCCCGGCGATGAATTCACCTCCATCACCAGCGGTCCACGCGCCGAACGCAAGATATCGACGCCGGCCACGCTCAATCCCATCACCTCTGCCGCTTTCAATGCCGTGCTGCGCTCGATGCGCGTAAGCTCGGTGAGTTGCGCGTTGCCGCCGCGATGCAGGTTCGAGCGAAACTCGCCTTCGAGCGCGTTGCGCTGCATGGCCGCCACGACCTTGCCGCCGACGATAAAGCAGCGCAAATCGGAACCGCTCGCCTCGCGCACAAATTCCTGCACCAAGAAATCAGCTTTTAACGCGCGAAACGCATCGATCACACTTTCCGCCGCTTTGCTGGTTTCGGCGAGCACTACGCCGCGCCCTTGCGTACCGGCCAATAATTTCACCACCAGCGGCGCACCGCCGACCAGGCGAATCAATTCCTTGCTGTCGTACACATCGTGGGCGAAACCGGTGACGGGCAGACCTAGACCTTCGCGCGACAGCAATTGCAATGCGCGCAATTTATCGCGCGAACGTCCGAGTGCAGTCGATTCGGTCAGGCAATAAACTTCCATCATTTCGAACTGGCGAATCACCGCCATACCGTAATGCGTGATCGATGCGCCGATGCGCGGAATCACCGCATCGAAGCCATCGAGCTTTTTGCCCTGGTACCAGATCGCCGGATGCGCCGAGGTGATATCCATATAGCATTTCAGCGTATCGATCACGCGCACGCGATGACCGCGGTTGCGCGCAGCCTCGACCAAACGCCGCGTCGAATACAGACGCGAGTTGCGCGACAAAACTGCAATTTTCACAACGCTGCCCTCGCTCCGTTTCGTCTACGTGGTATCGCCGCGGCGCGACGACAATTTAAAATTATTGCAATTCGTGCGACGCATCGAGCGCCGGTTTGCCCAGCGCAAACGAGCGACCGCTATCGATCAGAAAGCAATCGCGCAATACATTGCGGCCGATCAGCATGCGATATTGCAGCGTCGCGCGATCGGTCAACGTCAACTCGGCATAGAAGCGCTGCGCTCCGAGCAGCATGGCAGTCTCGATCACGCAACGCCGCTCGCTGTGACCGCCGGAATCGCGCACTTCGCGCTGATCTTTCAACGGCGCCTCGCAATGAACAAGCAATTCTTTGCGCAATTGCGCACGAATGCCGAAACGCACCCACGGTATATCGGCGCGCAGAAACGTTTCGATATAGCTGGCATGCAGCGCACAGGTTTTCGCGCCGCTATCGATTTTCGCTTTCAGCGGACGCGATTGCAGCAGCGGCAGCGCCACCCATTCGCGCCAGCCGATCACCGGCAGTTCAGACATCTTTTTCCGCACCGGGTAGCGTGGTTTGCGTTACATATAGCGTGCGCGTCGGAAACGGAAATTCGATGCCGGTTCTATCGAACGCGCATTTGATCTGCTCCTGAATGCTGTCGCGCATCTCGACATAATTGGCGCGCGCGGCCCACACTGAAAATTGCAAATCGATCGACGATTCGCCGAAACCCTGCAAATTAATTTGCGGTCGAGGCTCTTCCAGACACAGCGGATTATTTTCCGCCACCTGCAGCAGCACCGTGCGCATACGCTGAATGTCGGTGTTGTAGGCAATACCCATTTTAAGATCGAAGCGGCGAATCGGAAATTTACTGAGATTGACGACATCGGTTTTGATAATCGTCTCGTTGGGAATGCGGACATAACGATTGTCGAACGTGCGTAATTTCACCGACAGCATATCCACCGACAACACTTCGCCGGTGTGATTGCCCGCCTGAATAATATCGCCGATCACGAAACTGCGTTCGCTGATGACGAATAAACCGCTGATGATATTCGCCGCGGATGTCTGCGCGGCAAAGCCCAGCGCCACCGAAAACACACCGGCGGCACCCAGCAATACATTGATCTTGAAACCGAGCTGATGCATCGCCGTGCCGACGAACACCGCGAGTATCAACCAGCCGCCGAAACGCTGGCCGAAACGCGGCAGATGCGCGAGCAAGCCGCCGCGCACAAGACGAAAATACAATCGCGAGAAAATCAGGCCGGCTGTCAACAGCAACGCGGCGCGCAACGCTTCCGGCCATTCGATCGAATCGAGCACGTGTTGCAATGTGTTGCTGGCATTCATCGTCATCGGGTGCTCCTTGTTTTATTGCGCATATTTTTTATTGCGAACATTACGCGATTGCTGCAGCAGAAACATAGCATGCGCGCGTATAAATCAGGTGACAATAAACCAGGCGAATAATAAATCAGGCGAATAATAAATCGACCGCGCGATCGAACACGCCGCCGCGAATCGGCCGGCGCGGCGGCGCCACCAGCACAGCGTCATACGGTGGATTCGCTTCGATATTTAATTTTGCCGTGGCGAGATTATTTTCGCGCAATACGCTGAGCGCCGAAGTCCAGAAGCGTTCGCCATCGCAGTACAGCGTCAAATGCGGAACCGGTACATTGATGCGTTCGAGCCGCACGTTGTCCTCGCCTTGGTTGTCGATCGTAATCGGTGTGATCGCGCGAAACGGCGTGTACTGCACGTTGTCGAGTTTCAGTAGCGCGCGCGTCTGGCTCGCGTAACACAACTCGCCGTAACGCGTGTTGGTGCCGAACCAGGTATCGGAAAGACGCACGCTGGCCAATTCCGCCAGCGTTTGATTGCCGACCGCAATGCGCGCCCATAACACGGTGCTGACAAATAATGTCGCGCATTCTTTCGGCAGTAATTCGGTGGGCATCATCGGTCGTACGACCACCGCGCGATCGGCGAGCTGCGGCGTGATTTCAATATTGCGCTCGCTATCGCTGAGCAGGAAACGCAGCGATTGCGGCGGATTTTCTTCGCCGCTGTCGTAGCGATCGGTGTCCTTGGGATCGTTGGTGTAGCGATAATCGAGCCAGCACTCTTCGCGCGTGTGGCGCACGCTAAGCGAGAGCCGCTCCAATTGCATGGCGCCGGTATTGCCGGCGGCCAGCGCGTCCCAGGGTGGAAGCAATTTTTTCATGATAGAAATTCAAATAGAAAAAGAATACGGAGCGCGATTCTACGTCAATTGATCGCTCGATACCTTTCGATGCCTATCAATCATGGTGAACTCATTGAGGAAACTCTGATTAAGTGTTTTTGGTAAAGGCACGCTGTAGCAGAGCATGAGGCGCCGGAAGGGGTTCTCTTTTTCAGGACAAGAAGGTGATCTTATCGAAGCTGCGTGCCATTCGTCATCGGAGAAGTTGTCGAGTTCTGCTAGGCCGACCACACCGAAGCGACTTGAATGCTAGCCACGGAAGTCCTG
>DASXYH010000146.1:0-8983 GCA_036502545.1 Spongiibacteraceae bacterium | reverse complement strand
GCGTTTTTGCGCGATTCGCACCGAGTGGCGCGCGCTCAAAGCGGCGCGGCCGACATTTGTTCCGGCGCGCACGGTCGCGCGCAATCCGGTGATGCGCTCGCCGATGGCGCTCGATCGTATACAGATTGTCGCCGAGCCGGCTGCGCAATTACTCGATGCCGCCAATGCGGCGTACGGTTTGATGCTGCGACAGTTGGCGTTGATGTCGGACGAAGCGCTATGTCCGCGCGAGCTGCGCCGCAGTGTCGGCGAGCAGACACTCGGCTTGATGCATTTAGTTGCTGCGCTCGGCACCGAGCTCACCACGTTGCCGGCCAATCGCGAACACCCCGACGTGAACGCGGGAATAACATTTACCGTGTCGCGTTCGGCACTGTCGTTTCAATCGCCGGATTCGGCGGCCGCGATCATGGCCGAGCGCTACACCGAAATTGCCGCGCGGTTGCAATCGTTAACGGTGCATATGCCGGATTTAAAACGTTACGCAGCGATGCTGAATGATTTCGCGCAGCAATGGCGCGAACGCGCCGGAACAACGAAGATGAAAACACCCGCTACGCCACCGCTTTCACCGCTGATTTCAACAGCGATTTCAACAGCGAAAAAACCGCTCGCCGATGCGCCAGTGTTGGCCGCCGGTAAAGTCGATGTCGCGCGCGGCACGGCGGTCGAAGTTCGCTTCGATCATTCGCGCTGTATTCACTCTCGTCATTGCGTGCTCGATGAACCGACGGTATTTATCGCCAATAAGCCGGGCGAGTGGATTTATCCGGATGCGGTGTCGGCCGAACGCATCGCGCAAGTGGCGCATAACTGTCCGTCGGGCGCGATTACCTATACGCGCCTCGATGGCGGTGAGAATGAATTAGCACCGCTCGTGAATGTGATACGCGTTCGTGAAAATGGGCCGCTCGCGGTAAAAGCCACGCTGATTATCGATGGTCAGGAGTCGCGGCGCGCGACGTTATGTCGCTGCGGTTTATCGAACAACAAACCGTACTGCGATAGCTCGCACGTCGCCGCCAATTTCACCGCGAGCGGCGAATCGTCGACGCGCAGCACCGAACCGCTCGCGGCGCGCGATGGCCCACTCGAAGTCACACCGCTGCGCAATGGACCGCTCGATGTGCGCGGTAATTTGGAAATTTGCTGCGGGACCGGCCGCATTATCGATCGCCTAACGGCGACGCAATTATGTCGCTGCGGCCATTCGAACGATAAACCGTTCTGCGATGGGTCGCATGCGCTGGTGGGTTTCGAAGCCAGTGGTGCGGATTAGCCAATGCATAAACCAGTTTAAAAAAATTTGCGCATGCGAATATTCAATTAAGGTGCTTGTGATGTCGGTACACCGTCAGGATGTGCAGCCGTATACGCACTGATCGATTTGGCGAGTAATTGATATTCGGCGCAGCTGCCGCAACTATTCGCGAGTACAGCAAGCCGCTCTTCGGCTTTTGGCAGATTATTCATTTCGAGATATAGCTCCCCCATGTATTCATTGGCACCGCGATGATTCGGTTCGACATCGAGCGCCTTCTGATAATACTTGAGACCATTTTCCTGGTCGCCCGATTTGCGATAGCTGTAGCCGAGATAATTCAGCACATCGGCATTTCTCGGCGCTGCGCGATCTGTGCGCTTCAGCAACGAGATCGCATGCTTATAATCGCCGGCGTTGATGTACTCCACCGCCTTGACGAACTCCTCTTGCGGATTATCATTACCCATCGCCGGCAGACTGCCACCGTAGCTGCCCGAGCCCTGTGCTGTACCGCTGCATATGATTACGGCCGACATCATCGAATAGATCAAATAACGATGTAGCGTTTGCATGATGATTACCTGTGTAGCGCGTGCCAAAAAGCGTTCAACCACCCCAATATTAAGCCCCCATTAGCGGTGGTTCCAGAATTAGTGAGAATTCTCATTTATTAAACTCTCTTGTAATCTTTGGAGGGATTGAGCATGGTAACTCGCGATGATGATACCTATCAGCTGCACGGATAATTAATACCACACAGGGTCGCGCTTCTGCGGGGGGAAATATATGGGCTTGTATTGGAATGCAATATAAACAAAAACTCGCATTTACACGGTTTAATTGACTTGCTGGGTATGCTTGGGGAGCTTGAATTGGTCGGGCATGGAGGATTTGAACCTCCGACCCCTACGTCCCGAACGTAGTGCGCTACCGGACTGCGCTAATGCCCGAAGAATTATGCGAGATGGCCGGTATGAAATCCGGCGCGGCGCGCACTATAACAAAACCATTTGCAAGCGCCTAGCCTGAGGCGCATTTACCAATTGATGCCGGCGTGATGCACTATCCACTGGCTCAGAAACAGCAACGCCAGTACGACAACATTTAACATGATCATCATGTACCACGGACGAAACGGCTTGCGCTCGACATCGTTGTAGCCGGTGCGCAGAAATTCATCCACGCGGGCCTGATCTTCCGGATATAACTTGCGCTCTTTGCTCATCGAATAACTCGTTGGCAGCCTGGCCGCCGGTGAAATTAACGGCGGCATTATTTCACAGTGCCGCCGCGATCGCGATTGAATACAGAGTTTCAATAGGCAAATTGCTCAGCCGGCAGCGCCATCATCGAATCGGCACCGCTCTCAATCGATTTCGACAACGCTTCGATTTGCGGCAGGCAATGCTGCATGAAAAAACGCGCTGTGTGCAATTTCGCCTGGTAAAACCCAGCGCTATCTTGCGCACTTTTTTGCAATGCCAGCCGCGCCATGCGTGCCCATAGGTAGGCATAAAAGACGTGGCCAAATAAATTGAGATATTCGACCGCGACCGCGCCGACGACATTCAAATCCTTTTGCGTTTTTTCGATAATACCGAATGTGGTCGCTTCTAAAGTTTTCATCGCTTCCTGCAGCGGTGTAATAAATTCCTGCATGTCCGGCGCACTGGCCGCATCGCAAAAATCGATAATTTCCGCGCGCATATCCATTAAAAAACGACCGCCGTTCGCTAGTACTTTGCGGCCGATAAAATCCATCGCCTGAATACCATTGGTGCCCTCGTAAATCTGCGCGATACGCGCGTCGCGCACCAATTGCTCCATGCCCCATTCGCGCACGTAACCGTGGCCGCCAAAAATTTGCTGACCCAGCACACAGACGTCGAAACCTTTATCGGTCAAGAACGCTTTTGCGACCGGCGTTAACAGCGCGACCATATTTTCCGCTCTTTGCTGTTCCTCACCTTCGCCGAATTTTGCGGTATCGAGTTGAATGCCGACATAGGCGGCGAAGGCGCGGCCGCCTTCGGTATAGGCTTTTTGCGTTAACAACATGCGACGTACATCGGGATGCACGATGATGGGATCGGCCGGCGCTTTACTGCCGGGCGCTCGCCCCTGCAAGCGTTCGCGCGCGTATTTCAATGCGCCTTGATACGAACGCTCGCCACAACCGAGACCTTGCAACCCGACGCCGAGGCGTTCGTAATTCATCATCGTAAACATATACGACAAACCTTTATTCGGTTCGCCGATCAAATAGCCCGCGGCGTCATCGAAATTCATCACGCAGGTACTCGACGCATGAATTCCCATTTTGTGTTCGATCGAACCGCAGTGCACGCTATTGCGCGCGCCGATTTTTCCGTTGCTGTCGTGCATAAATTTCGGCACGATGAATAATGAAATGCCTTTAGTGCCGTTCGGCGCATCGGGCAATTTTGCCAGCACGAGATAAATAATATTTGCGGTGAGATCCTGCTCGCCGCCGGTAATGAATATTTTGGTGCCGCTAATGCCGTAACTGCCGTCGGCGCGCGGTTCGGCGCGCGTGCGGATAATGCCGAGATCGGAACCGGCATGCGCTTCGGTCAAACACATCACGCCGGCCCATTCGCCGCTGTATAGCTTCGGCAAGTATTGCGCTTTTTGTTCGTCGCTTGCATGTGCGTGCATGGCCAGCGATGCGCCGATCGATAAGCCCGGATACAACGCGAAGGCGACATTCGCGGCGCTCAGCATTTCTTCGCACATCAGGCTCAGCAATTTCGGCATGCCCTGCCCGCCGTATTCGGGATCGCCGCTCAGCCCAACCCAACCGCCTTCGCCAAATAATTTAAACGCTTCCTTGAAGCCTTTCGGCGTGGTCACCTCGCCATTATTCCACTGCACGCCCTCCTCGTCGCCGCTGAGATTAAGCGGAGCAAGAACTTCGCTGGAAATTTTGGCGGATTCTTCGAGCACGGCTTCGGCCAGCTCGCGATTCACCTCCGCCGTTCCTGGGGATTTAGCCCACAGGGCTTCGGCGTCGAACAGTTCGAATAAAACGAAACGCATATCGCGCAGCGGCGCGGTGTAATCGGTCATGACAAGCTCCCGCAGAAAGGGATTGAGTTCGGACGATAGCCGCTAGGAATAAATCAAGCAACCGCGGCAATCAAGCAAAATCTAAATACATCAGGAACATGTATTTAGATGCCAGGGTTAAATAGGACAACCAAAAATTAGTGGTATTTGGGCGCTAAAAATGGATCAGAGAAATAAAACTGGCGCTCAAGAATGCTGATCTAGCAGTGATCCAGGCGGTAATACCTGGCCCGCAGCTTTATTGAAGCTATCCACTGCATTGACAGCATCGATGTGCTCGTTTGTTTTGTCATCATCATGCGGCGGCGCGCCATTGAGCCCGGCCACAAAGCGAAAACTTGCCGTTGCCGCCAATGCACCGACCTGCTGATGCGCATCGCGATCGATTACCGCTTCACCGTCCTGCGGATCCTCTTGCTCGTTTCGCTCGGCCTTTTGATCGTCGCGCCTGCCATTGCCACGCTTGGAGTCATCCGCAGTCGCCTCGGTTTTTTGGTTGGGCTGATTGCGATTTTTTTCGGCGGCATTGGCCTCTTCCACCGGTGGCAGAGTCTGATCTTTGTTTTCGGAGGATTCGAGCCCGACAGCGGGTTTACCGAGCGGCGCGTAGGGAGAGATGGCTTGCGAGCTTTGGATAGGACCGCTATTGATCGTGTTCATAACGGATGGTGTTCATAGATAGACTCGAAACGGTCAGGCTTTGATATCGATCAGCGTTCCTACCATTTCATCGGCGGCTTTGATCACGGCGGCGGACGCCTTGACTTGAATTTCGCTGCGTTTGAGATCGACTATCGGCGTCGCCAAATCGCCGTCCTGCTCGGTGGTACCGTTGCGGGCAATGGCACCAGCCGCCTGATTGGCGCGATTGAGCCCGGCCTGCAGGCCCTGCACACCGGTGGCCAACAGCGAATTGGCGGAGACTGAATTGACGGTCATGACAACCTCGGACTTTACGAAAATTACAACTACTTACAATTCAAGCAAAAAAGCGGCGTGGCCGCCATTGATCGCGCCATCAATCAGACCGACGGAGCGATCAGCGGGGCGCAATTCAGGTAATCGGCCACGCGATCCGGTGTGGCTTGCACCAAATGCGGCACTTCGCCAAGACATGGCGCGCGCAAATACCCTTTAATGGTGGCGACATTTTCCGCAAAGGACGGCATTTCGACCCCGCAGCTGTTGGCAACCCAACCTGCGAGCTGTAGCCCGTCGCGCGCGATGGCCTCCGCGGTGAGCAGCGCGTGATTGATACAGCCCAGTCGCATACCCACCACCAAAATAACCGGCAATTGAAGCTCCTTCGGCAACTGTGACAACAGTTCGCGCTGATTGAGCGGCACCCGCCAGCCGCCCGCACCCTCGATCAAAGTCAGATCGGCACGCTGCATCAGCACACCACGGCAGATACCGGCGAGCTGCACCGCGTTCACGCGCACGCCGGTCTGCGCCGCGGCCAGATGCGGCGCAATGGCCGGTTCGAGCGCGATCGGATTGATTTCTTCATACGACAACGACAGCGACATCGTACGCTGCAGCAGCAGTGCATCTGCATTGCGCAAACCCTCCGGCGTGCGTTCGCAACCCGACGCGATCGGCTTGATCGCCGCCGTACTTAATCCGCGTCGATTTGCCGCAGCCAGCAGGCCCGCTGTGATAGTAGTTTTGCCGACTTCGGTATCGGTGCCGGTGATAAAAAATGCTTTAGCCAATCAATCTCTCTCTATCTATTTTTGGCCAGCCGTAAATACCAGACTTGATAAGTTGCCGGCAGTAAACCCTGCGCATCGCGCCGCGCGTCGTATGCCGCACTGAAACGCTGCAGACGCGTGCGCGACGTCAAGCCGTCCGGTCGACCGCTGTTGACGTTATGCGCTCCGAGCGCTTTCAGCTCGTGCGTCAATTCGCGCAACTCGCGATAGCGCATGACGATATTTTCTTCGCGCCACGATAATACCGTTAGATTGGTGCGCCGCAACGCCGCCTCTATTTCGTCGCGCGCGGCGAATTGATTGACGTGAATATGCGCATCGACCGCGTGCCAGGCCGCGCGCAATTCCGTCAGCGTTTCCGGCCCTAATGTGCTGATCCAGACGCTGCCGCCGTCGCGCAGAACGCGCTCGATTTCGACAAATACCGCGCCCAAATTTTCGCACCACTGCAGCGCAAGACTTGAAAATATTGCATCGATCGATACATCGGCCAGCGGTAAGTTTTCGGCGTCGGCGCACAACCAATGTATGGCGGTTTCGCTGTTGTCTATTTCTGTTGCGGCGTTATGTGTTTTTGTTCCGCTATCGCGCGCGCGCGCAAAATCGAGCATTCCTTCCGCCAAATCGAGCGCGATAACATTGTGACTCCGCGCCAAGTGCTCGCTGATGACGCCAGTACCGCAACCCAAATCGAGTACATTGCCGCGCTCGCCAAATTCGCTTTGCGCAAGCAGATTGGTCGCCACCTGCCGCTGCAATTCGGCCGCGCCGTCGTAACTCGACGCGGCGCGGCCGAACGAATTGGCAACCGCTTTTTTTTCGCGCTGTAATAGAGGCGCGCGCATTAATAATTTCGCTGCCGCCAGCAATCGATAAAGATGCTGCCAGCACAATTCCGCGTGACTGATAAATGGCAGATGCGCCGCGCCGTCAATCACGACCGCCCAATGCTGCGGCGCAGTCATACCGATCTTTTCGGCAACGATCGCAGGAACTAGCGCATCCGCTCCGCCAAAAAGATGCGCGCAAGGCACAGCGCACTGCTGCAGCGCCGTCCGCATATCGAGTTGCGCGAGCAGGTTCAATGCCCACGTTAACGCGGCAACATTTTCCGCTTGCGGCTGCAGCCGCAACCAGCGCAATAATTCGCGTTCGCCATCGCCACCGCGCACCTGCAACGCTAAAAAACGCTGCAACGTTGTCGTGGGATTTTGCGCGATCTGTTGTTGAAATTCGCAAAAGGTAGTTGCCGTCATCGCGGTTTGCCAATCATCGCGCGCAACAAAACATGGATTGCAGGCAATCGTCATCAATGCCGTGCAGTGCGCGGGAAAGCGCTGTGCGAAAGCCAAGGCAATCGCCCCGCCGAGCGACCAACCGAGCAAAGCGGCGCGCGCGGGAATAAGCGGCTTCAATTGATCGAGCAAGGCATCACTCGATAATTCCGGTTGCGCCGGCGAGCGTCCAAACCCCGGCAAATCCAGCAAAATAACATTGCAGCGCCGACGCAGCAGCGGTAGCCACGCTCGCCATACATCGGATGACATGCCCCAGCCGTGCAGCAACACTAAATCCGGCGCGCGGGCGCTGTCGGTAACCGCCGGCACGCGCTCGCAATACCATGTTTGATTTTGCATAGCGCTATTCATTGCCGGAGTACCGCTTTAGAAAGTGTATCGAGCAAGCGATCCACCTGCGTTTCACTGTGCGCGGCGCTCAACGTAATGCGCAAACGCGCAGTGCCTTTAGGTACCGTGGGCGGGCGAATCGCGCTGACCCACAATCCCTCCGCGGCGAGTTTGTCACTCAACGCCATCGCCTGCGCCGCATCGCCGACCAGCAGCGGCTGAATCGCACTCGATGAATTCATCAGCTGCAAATCGAGTTGCGCTGCACCGCGACGAAAACGCGCAATTAAATTATTGAGATGTTCGCGGCGCCACGTTTCGCTGCGAACGATTTTCAAACTTTGCAAGGTTGCCGCAGCCATCGCAGCGGGCAATGCTGTTGTGTAAATATAAGTTCGCGCGAATTGAATGAGCGTTTCGATTAACGTTTCGCTGCCCGCGATAAACGCACCAAAAGTTCCGCAGGCTTTACCGAGCGTGCCCATCAGAATCGGCAATTGCGTTGGATCGAGATTGAAATGCTCGGCACTGCCGGCGCCGCGCGTTCCCAGCACACCGAAACCGTGCGCATCGTCGACCATCAGCCACGCATTGTATTGCTCGGCAAGCGCGACCAATTCCGGCAATGGCGCGAGATCGCCATCCATGCTGAATACGCCATCGACACAAATCAATTTGCGTGCGTTTTGTTTATCTTCTTCGTCTGCGCGCGCCAAGCGCGAACGTAAATTGTCGATATCGTTGTGCGGAAACCGCTGGAAGCGCGCGCCGCTCAATAAGCCTGCATCCAGCAACGAGGCGTGATTGAGTTTGTCCTCGAAAACAAAATCCGTTTTATCGAGCAGTGCGTTGACGACGCCGAGATTGGCCATGTAGCCGGTCGAAAATAATAGCGCGCGCGGACGTCCGGTGAATTCCGCCAACGTCTCTTCCAATTGATGGTGCAGCGCAGTATGACCACACACTAAATGCGATGCGCCGCTGCCGACACCATAATCATCAGCCGCTTTCTTGAACGCGGCAATAATGGCGGGATGATCGGCCAGGCCGAGATAATCGTTGCTGCAAAAATTTAAATACTGTTTGCCATCGACAATAACTTCCGCGCCTTGCGCGCTCTCGATGGTTTTACGTTCGCGATAAAGTTGCTGGGCGCGACGTTCGGCGAGGGCGGACTGCAATACTTCATCTATATTCACGATTGAGCGCTGAAGTACAAAATAATAGGGTGCGGAAAAACAAAACCCCTCCGCCGCTGCGCGGCACCTCCCCTTGTCAGGGGAGGA
>DASXYH010000145.1:0-31390 GCA_036502545.1 Spongiibacteraceae bacterium | reverse complement strand
GCAAGCCGGCAATTTTACTCGCGATTTTTGCCGGGCTGCCGGGAAATAATCTCAACAGATAAATGCTGCTGCCTTTATCGGCGCCCAGTTGTTGCGCCACGTATTTTACCAACGCGCGCATCGCCGGCGCTTGCTCGAAGCAGCGATAAAAATCGCGCAGCAGATTTAGAATTTCCCAGTGCGCATCGCCCAGCGCAATATTTTCGTTCACCGCAATGGCAGCGGCGACCGCACGGTTCCAATCGTCGAAGCATTCGAGATAGCCGTCGTTATCGGTTGCGATGGTATGGCCGTCAACGTGCAGCACGATCGCTCAATACCAGCTTTGAATGGCTAAATTGTCGCAGCACAATTGCACAAAGCCAACATAATCGACGGTGCCTATATTGGCGGCAATGCGATTGGCCATACCGCGCGCGGCGGCATCGGGCCGCAATACATAAACGGCTTTTGCGCTTGTCGTTAATCGTGCACTCCATACACTGCCGGTGAGTGCCGCATACACGGCGTCCTCGATCAGCAAAATAACATCGTCGCCATCGCATACGCGCAGGCATTCGTCGAGGCTCGCATCGGCATAGGGCGATTTATTGATCGTATGCAGCATGTGATTGAGTTCGCCGCTAAAAATTCAAAACGATGTCGGCGCGCTGCAATAATGCAGTGATTGTTTCGTATTCCAGTACGCGCGCGGGTAACGATAAATCGCTCGCGGTAAATCCACGCTCGCGTAGCGCTGCGGCATCGACATAGATTTCATTGACATCGTACAGCGGCAGCGCGCCGAGTTGCTTTTCCAGCGATTTTTCATCGATCGCAGCGCTTTCTTGTGTTGTCAGCAATTGCGCCACGCCGTCGCCGAGGAACAGTAATGCCACCGATTGCTCAAAAGCCGCTGCGGCCAACGCGACATCGAGCGCTTCGCGCGCATACGATTCACCATACGGCGGACGTCGGCAGACGATCAGATAACGTTTCGTGTTCATGCGCCGAATGTCACTACGCGATCCGCCAGCGCACAGGCTTCAATCCATTGCCCTAGCCCGGATAAATCAAACCCGGATTGGAGATTGGCGGCTTTATCGTAACGCTGCGCTTCGCTGTGATCGAGTACGCCGCGTTTCAATGCGCTCGCCACGCAGACCACCAAATCGATTTGATTTCGCTGCGCGAATTCACTCCACTGTGCGGACATCGGCTGTTGACCGGCAGGGGGTATCAGCAGTTGATTGCCACACTGTACGCCATCGTGAAAGAAAAATATGCGCACGATGCGGTGGCCCGCTTGCACGGCCGCGCGCGCGAACGCCAGCGCGGTATGCGGTGTCTGCGACGATGTCGGTGCGCCCAGCACCATCAATGCGAATGTTGTCATCGCGATAGCATTATCAAAAAAAGAGCCGATCAAATAAAAAAGCCCCGGGATCAGCCGGGGCTCGGTTGTTTCAATCACCTTCAGCGATTGTTGCCGCTGAACGACATGAGCAGGTTGAGCAGGCTCATGAATAAATTGTAAATCGATACGAACAACGAAACCGTCGCGCGAATGTAATTGCGCTCGCCGCCATGAATGATCGCGCTGGTCTCAAACAAAATCATTGCGCTCGCGAACAACATGAAGCCCGCGTTGATCGCCAGATACAATGCCGGCATGTGCAGGAAAATTCCGGCAACCATGGCCAGGATTAGAACAATCGAGCCTGCGAATAAAAAGCCCTGCAGAAACGCAAAGTTTTTGCGCGATACCAGCGCATAACCGGAAAGCGCCAGAAAGATAATCGCGGTGCCGCCGAGCGCCTGCATCACCAGTTCATTGCCGTTGGCGGTTTTCATAATCATGTTCAGCAATGGACCAATGCTATAGCCGAGGAAGCCGGTAAAGCAAAAGACCGCTGCCAATCCCCACACGCTATTCGCCAATACCTGCGTTAAAAACAACAAACCGTAGGTGCCGCCGAGCATCAACCAAATATTCAATGGACCGCTATCGCGCGACAGATAAGCTGTAAACGCGCTGAATGTCAGCGTCAGCGCCAGCAGCATATACGTGTTTTTGATGACTTTGTTAACGCTGACTGCGCTGTCAGCATACTGATTAGGAATGAGCACACGCTCTTGCATAATTACCTCCACACGGTAGTCGTACCGTTTGCGCCATCATACTGTACGACGACATAAAAGCAAGAAATGACGCCTATTGGACCTTGTCCGCAGCTAAAGTTGCGCTGTTCGTCGAAACAAGTGGCGAACTGGCGATGGGAGCAATTTGATTTTGCATCAATCCGGCCACATAACGTGCGCCGAACATATTTAAGTGGCTGTTATCGAAATAGAGTAGATGATCGTCAATGGCGATACGGCAGGAATCGCCAGCGCAGAGCACATTTTCCGGATGCAGGCGCTCGACGCCCTCAATGCCATTCAGAAATGCGAGCGTATTCGAATTTATTTCGGCGTAGAGCGCTTTCGAAATAGTCAGCGTATCGATGGCGCTGCCGCGCAGCGCCAGTGACGAGGCCATTAGCGGGATTGAATAATGTGCGCCCGGAACGGGATAAATCACAATCACTTTTTTCGTCGACGCTTTTAACGCAGCGATCGAGCGGGCAAAGCCGGCTTCGAATGCCGTATGGTAGACCCCGGTTTCATAAACGCGATAATGGGCAATTAAAAATACCGTGGTAATTTCCGGATGTGCCTGCAAATACGCTATGACTTTGTCGTTGTGCGCGATGCAGCCATGCCGCGTGGTGGTGGAGAATCCCAGCGCGGGCGGGCACTGCGAATAGGTGAACATTTTTATCGATTGCTGCGAATGCTCAAGCAGTGAACCTATCGCCGGTGTGAGTTCGGCGCCATGGCTGTCGCCCCACAGCGCAAAAGTCGGTGTCGCTGTTTTTGCGCCGTAAACGCAATATTGTTCCGGCGAAATATTTTTATCGTCGTCGCCATGACATTTTGCGCGCTCGGGATTGTTATCCAATGCCGCGTTTTCGTATCGCAGCGAATTGGCCGGTAAACGCAGCGCAAAACCATTCGCGTACACGATGGCGCAGCCGATCAGAACCATCGCAGCGGTGCTGCCAGCGAAAAACCGAAATAGCTGCGGGCGCGTCGCAAAAACAGTTTTATGGCGAAACGGCGCTTCGATAAAGCGCCAGGAAAGGTGCGCGCAAATCCATGCAAGCGCGATTTGGGCGATTTGCGCAGTGGTGCTGAGGCCCGTCGGAAATAAAAATCGCGCCAGCACAAAAATAGGCCAATGCCACAGATACAGCGAGTATGAAATTAAACCGAAATAACGCAGCGGCTGGCTTCCCATAAAACGATTGAGCGGATTGCCGGCAACAGCGCCTGCATACAACAGCAGAGCAGCGCCAATACACGGCAGCAGCGCCGCAAAGCCTGGAAACGGCGTATCTTCATTGAACGCAAGGATGCTGAAAAAAATACACAGCAAGCCGATCGCGCTGCATAAGCCTGCAATTTTTGGCGCGGGCATGAACGCGCGGCCGCGAATGGCGAGCAGCGAGCCAATCGCCAATTCCCAGGCGCGAAAGGGAATGAGATAAAACGCGGAGGTGGGCCATTGGTACGTCGCGTAACAGCTGGCTGCGAACGAAAAAAGCGTTGCCGCAAATAATAGGACAAATGTTTTATCTTTAAATAATCGGGTTACCGCCAGTAAAAACAGCGGGAAAAAAAGATAAAACTGTTCTTCGACGCTCAACGACCAAGTATGCAGAAAAGGATTTAAGGTGGAGTCGGTATCGAAATAGCCGGCTTGTTTAAAAAACAGGATGTTAGTCGAATACAAATTCATGAAGACGAGAGCCCAACCCACTTTCTTGAACAGCGAGGGCGGAATAATCATCGCCGCAGCGATGGTCGTAAATAACGCCACGGCGAGCGCGGCGGGGTAGATACGGCGAATACGGCGTTCGTAAAATTGCAAAATCGAAAATTGATTGTTATTGATTTCGCGATAAATAATCGACGTGATCAAATAGCCCGAAATCACGAAAAAAATATCGACGCCGACATAACCGCCGGAAAGAAACGAATACCCGGCATGAAATAGCACGACGGGAAGCACGGCAAATGCGCGCAGCCCGTCGATATCCTTTCGGTAAGTATCCAAATTGGGCTCTCCTGCTCCGATTAAGGGCAAAATAATGGGTACGGAATAAAATTACTTATCTCAATGGGGAGCTGGAGTAGAACAGCATGATCCATGCCCTTCTTTCAATCACCGTTAACGGTGAGCTTATGGTTGTGTGAATAAGGTCCGAAACGAAGACCGTGCGTCGACAAATGAAGATCGTTGCGGTTGTGTCTGTGGGCTGGCACAATGCGCGCGTTTGCTTTGCGGAGGCGTGGCAGAGCGGTTGAATGCACCAGTCTTGAAAACCGGCGTAAGTATTACGGAAGCTTGGCAGAGCGGTTGAATGCACCAGTCTTGAAAACTGGCGAGGTTTCACGACCTCCGTGAGTTCGAATCTCACAGCTTCCGCCAACTAAAAGTTAAGCATTTGTGGGGGACTCACCCCAACAACCGAAACGGTGCAAAGTGCTCGTTTGTAAGTAACAAAAAGCCCCTTGACAGGGGCTTTTTTATTTTCGCGGAAAAATACTCTTTAGCACATTCTTAGCAGCGCCCAACATAAAAAAGCCGGGCATAACAATGCCCGGCCGCAATCGTGGAGATGCTTTTAAAAATTTTACAGTTCGCTCCACATTCTTGTTGAGCAAGCAGGTTGTCGTTCCACTTTCCGTCTGCGTGAGTGCGAAGATATGGTTGCTTACCCGGTTCACGCACCACACCAATATAGGCGCGTTTTCCAGTAGTTTTATCAACGGTGTAAAACTTCTCTCACCCTTATCAATACGCTGTATTGCCGACTCGCGAGTGAGTCGCCGTAGGCGCTCCGGCATTCTCTTTTCGTAATCGCTTGATGTACGCGTCGAGCATAACTTTCAGCATGTCCCAGTCTTCAGCTTCCAGCTCTTTAGGAAAAATAATTTTCGCACTCGCCTTGCCGGGAATAGGAATGCTGAATTCCTCGGTATTTTTATCCGGCGGGGGTGGCGGAGCTTCTTGCCCTCTGCCTTTTGAGTCGTCACATGCTAGTGGGGAGCCGTCGAGGGGAGCCTGGGCACCTGCTCGCGCACCTGGAACCGTCGCAACCATATTGCCTTCGATAGCAATAACACCCGCCACCTTGAGGTAGTCCAGAAGCAGCTCAAGCTGCACCTTGTATTCAGTGAATGCCTTTGCTTCCTCGGCCAGAAAGGTTACAGCCCCGTCCTTGGTAAAGGATCGGAAAGCCAGTTTAGGGATCAGCGTCACCGCAAACCATGTGATTTGAAGAATAACGTACAGCTTAAGCGTCGCCTTTTCTTGATCCAACTGGTAACTGGAGGAATGGGCAAAAACCTCTTCGGACGGGCGATATTTTTGACCGTCCCGAATTAAAAGACCGGCGTCCACGAAGAACGGATTGCAATTCGATATTGAGCCAGCATGAATCCCGACAATTTTCGAGACGTCAGCATTACCGACAGCCTTCCTTTCGGGCCCGCCATTTAAATTATTAGAACGAGTAATTTAGGGTTTGGCGGACCTTGTAAAAGCAAGCAAGCCGCTACAGCACACGCGCAGCAGCGAGCGCCTCGCGATACAATTGCTGATACGCTTGCGCGCTGTGTTGCCACGAAAAATCCGCGTTCATTCCATGCAATTGCAATTGGCGCCACTGTTTGCGTGCGCGATAAATCGGTAGCGCGCGTTCCAAGGTCTGTTGCAAAGCAGCGGCACTCGGCGTTTCGAACACGAAACCATTCGCGGTGGCGTTATCCATGGTCGCAGCGGTCATGTCGATCACGGTATCGGCGAGGCCGCCGACGCGGTGCACCAGCGGCACCGTGCCGTAACGCAGGCTGTACATCTGATTCAACCCGCACGGCTCGAAACGCGACGGCATCAAAAAAATATCGGCGCCGGCCTCGATGCGATGCGCCAGCGTTTCGTTGTAGCCGATCGTGACGGCGATATGCTGCGGATGACGCTGCACCAACTCGCGCAGTGCATCTTCGAATACGCGTTCGCCGCTGCCGAGCAACACCAATTGCGCGTTCTGCGTTATCAAGGTATCAATGCTCGCGAGCAACCAATCGATGCCTTTCTGCTCGACCAGTCGGCCGATAAATCCCAGCAGCGGTATATCGGCATCCTGCGGTAATTTCAATTGGCGCTGCAGCGCCAGTTTATTTTGTACTTTCAACGTCAGCGTGCGGCGGTTGTAGCGCTGCACCAAATGCGCATCGGTACCGGGATTCCATTCCTCGTCGTTGATGCCATTTAAAATACCGCGCAAATGTGCGCCGCGATAACGCAATAATCCTTCGAGACCGTAACCGAAGCGCTCGCTTTGAATTTCCTGTGCATAACTCGGACTGACCGTATTGACACGATCGGCGAACACGATGCCGCCTTTGATAAACGAAAACTGGCCGTGAAATTCCAGCGCGTCGTAATTCCAGAAACGCGCGGGCAAATCTGTAGCGAGAAAAGAATCGTAGGAATATAAACCCTGATACGCGAGATTATGAATCGTGAAAATCGTGGCCGGGCGCAACGGCTCGGCACTTATCAGGGCCGGTGCCAGTGCCGTTTGCCAATCGTTGCAATGCAGAATATCGGGCCGCCAATTGCAACCGCAGCGATTCATCGCCAGCTCCGCTGCCGCGCGCGCCAATAACAGAAAACGGCGATCATTATCGGCGTAAGCCTGTCCATTGCTGTCGAGATACGGATTGCCGGGTCGATCGAATAAGGCGGGGCAATCGAGCAGCCAGGTTTTGACGCGGGTGCCGGGCAGGCGTGTTTCGAGCAGGGCAACCTGATGTTCGGCGAGCGTGAACTCCGCTATTTTTTTTAGGCCAATGCCGCACGCATTATTCAGTACATCGCGATAGGCCGGCAGCAATAAGCGGACGTCGTGGCCGAGCGCAAGCAGCGCGCGCGACAAACTGCTGCTGACATCGGCGAGACCGCCGGTTTTGATGAGTGGATACGCTTCGCTGGTAGCAAATAGGATGCGCAAGAATTATTTCCCCCCTGACAAGGGGGGATGAAGGGGGGTTAATTTTGCGGTTGTTGAAAACCCCTTCCCAACCCTCCCCTTGTCAGGGGAGGGAGTAATTTTTCGCAAAAAATCCAAATTATTGCCCCACCCATTTCAGCACAACTGCACCGAGTGGCGGCAACGTGATATTCAGCGCATGCGGCTGCTGCATCCAATTTTGTTCGACGCTATGCAACGCGTTGCCATTGCCGACATTCGAGCCGCCGTAATAAGTCGAATCGGAATTGAGTAATTCGCGATAAACGCCCGCGCGCGGCACGCCGATTTTGTAATCGATGCGCGGCACCGGCGTGAAATTGCAAACGATGATCGTAAATTCATGGTTATGCTGACGCAGATAACTGATCGTCGATTGCGTGGCGTCGTGACAATCGATCCAGGCAAAACCGTCGGGTTCGAAACTGTGTTTATACAAACTCGGTTCGCTGCAATACAGCCGATTCAAATCGCCGATTAATGTTTGCAGCGCACGATGATCGGCGTGATCCAAAACATCCCAATCGAGCGCGCGATTATGCGCCCACTCGCGCCACTGCCCGAATTCGCAGCCCATGAACAGCAATTTCGCGCCGGGATAAGTAAACATATATGTCAGCAGCAGGCGCAGGTTGGCGAATTTCTGCCAGCGATCGCCCGGCATTTTATCGAGCAGCGCGCGCTTGCCATGCACGACTTCATCGTGCGAAAACGGCAACACAAAATTTTCGGTGAAGGCGTACATCAGGCCGAACGTCAATCGATCGTGATGGTAATGACGATAGATCGGATCGTTGCTCAGATAATTGAGCGTGTCATGCATCCAGCCCATGTTCCATTTCATCGAAAAACCGAGACCGCCAACCCAGGTCGGCCGCGTTACTTGCGGCCAGGCGGTCGATTCCTCGGCGATGATCAGCGTGCCGGGATGACGGCCGTGCGTCAGTTCGTTCAATTCGCGCAGAAAGGCAATCGCTTCGAGATTTTCGCGACCGCCGTGCACATTCGGCACCCAGTCGCCGGCATTGCGCGAATAATCGAGATACAACATCGATGCGACCGCATCGACGCGCAACCCATCGAGATGGAATTCTTCGAGCCAGAAATTCGCGTTGGCGAGCAGAAAATTTTTTACTTCGTTGCGGCCATAATTATAAATCAGCGTGCCCCAATCGCGGTGTTCGCCGCGGCGCGGGTCTTCGTGTTCATACAACGCAGTGCCATCGAAGCGCGCCAGCGCATGCGCATCCTTCGGAAAATGCGCGGGTACCCAATCGAGCAACACGCCGATATTGTGGGTGTGACAATAATCGACGAAATAACGAAAATCGTCGGCATCGCCAAAGCGGCTGGTCGGCGCGTAATAACCCGTACTTTGATAGCCCCACGAATCGTCGAGCGGATGTTCGGTGATCGGCAGCAATTCGATATAGTTGAAACCGAGCCGCAGCACATAATCGACCAGCCGACGCGCAAGTTCGCGATAATTTAAAAATCCGCCAGCGTCGCTGCGCTGCCAGGAACCGAGATGAACTTCATAAATCGATAACGGCGCGTGCAGCCAGTCGCGCTGCGCGCGTTGCGTCAGCCACTGCTGATCGTTCCATTGAAATTGCGACGGTGCCACAATCTTTGCGGCGGTCTGCGGCCGTTTCTCAAATAAGCGCCCATAAGGATCGGTCTTTTGCTGCAGCGCGCCGTCGCGGCTGCGCAGTTCGAATTTGTAATTGCTGCCGGCGGCGATGCCCGGAATAAACAATTCCCAAACGCCGCTGCCGCCGCGCGAACGCAGCGGATGCCGGCGCCCATCCCAATGATTGAAATCGCCGACCACGCTGATGCGTTCCGCATTCGGCGCCCAGGTTGCAAACAAAACGCCGTCGATACCGGCGATCGTGCGCGCGTTTGCGCCGAGCAGGCGATAGATATGCCAGTGCCTGCCTTCGCCGAATAAATGCAAGTCGAAATTCTGCAGCAATGGTGCAAATGTATAGGGATCGATTTCAACGTGCGTGTGGTCGTGCCGATCGCGCCATACGATGGTGTAATGCTGCGGTATATCGGCCGGCGGATTGTGCAATTCAAAAAAGCCGGACGCTGTCGCAGGTTTCAATGCAATCGATCGCTTGCTCACCGGATCGTCGAGCTGAATCCCGGCAGCGATTGCCTGCGGCAGAAACACTCGCAGCAGTCTGTTATCGCTCGCACCCTGCCAGCCGAGAATTTCGAATGGGTCGTGATGATGTCCCGCACTGATACGGTGTAATTGTTGCGGTGGCAGTGCATGGCTGGCAGGTAATTTTTTCATTGGCTCGGATTGCGGTATGCGCGGTTTACTATTCGATGAATATCGACGTGATACCTTACATTAGATTTGGCTTAACAATAAAATAATTTCTCTCATTTACAATGCGTGTGGTGAGCCCCCTACATCCTTGTTGGGTGACGAATCGGTTAGCAAGCATTACCCGCGTGCATCGATAATGATGAACGCGTATATCGATAGATGAACTGTTTTTCTTGGCCGTCATCTTGCATCAGGTTATCGGCGGGTGTAGCGTGCAATACAGCGATTGCATCCCTTTTATTAACCTGGCGTCTAAATACATCTTCCTGATGTAGTTAGATTGCGCGGCAAAAGCCGCATAAAGCGCATCCTGCGTTTGTTATTAACCCGACAATGTTCATTGTCGGGTTAATAACAATACTTGAGCCTGGCTCAGGGAACTCAACGACGTAGCATTACGGGATATTATCGATGCAAAATTCGGCCTCGGGTCGTTTCGTCAGTCGTCTTACGCGCGAAACGTTGGCGTTAATTCTGGCCGGCGGGCGCGGCACCCGCTTAAAACAATTAACCGATTGGCGCGCAAAACCGGCGGTGCCATTCGGCGGTAAATTTCGCATTATCGATTTTCCGCTTTCCAATTGCGTGAACTCGGGCATTCGCCAGGTCGGCGTGCTGACGCAGTACAAGGCGCATTCGCTGATTCGACATATCCAGCGCGGCTGGGGGTTTTTGCGCGGCGAGTTGGGCGAATTCGTTGAAGTATTGCCGGCGCAGCAGCGTATCGAAACATCGTGGTATCAAGGCACTGCCGATGCCGTTTTACAAAATCTCGACATCATCCGCAGTCATAAGCCCACCTACGTACTGATTCTCGCGGGCGATCATGTCTATAAAATGGATTACGGTACCATGCTCGCGGCGCATGTCGAGCGCGGCGCCGACGTTACCGTCGGTTGTATTGAAGTGCCGGTGGCAGACGCGAGCGCATTCGGCGTGATGAAAATCGATAGCAATGGGCGCGTGCTGGAGTTCAACGAAAAGCCAGTCAATCCCGCTTCGATGCCGGATAAGCCTGGCACTGCATTGGCGTCGATGGGGATTTATGTCTTCAGCACCGATGTGTTGTATCGCGAGTTGATTCGCGATCAAAAACTGGAAAATTCCAATCACGATTTCGGCCGCGATATTATTCCCTCAATGCTCGATCGCATGAATGTGTTTACCTTTCCGTTTCGCGATATGCAGACCGGCATGCAAGCGTATTGGCGCGATGTCGGCACCGTCGATGCATTTTGGGAAGCCAATCTGGAACTCATCGGTGTTACGCCCGAGTTGAATCTTTACGACAGCGAATGGCCGATCTGGACTTATCAGGAGCAATTGCCGCCGGCGAAATTCGTCTTCGACGACGATGGCCGCCGCGGTACCGCGGTCGATTCGATGGTTGCCGGCGGTTGCGTGGTCTCGGGCTCAGCCGTTCGTCACTCGCTGTTGTTCTCGAATGTGCGTGTGCATTCATTTTGCGATATCAGCGATTCGGTTATTTTTCCCGATGTTGAAATCGCGCGCCATTGCGAAATCAAGCGCGCCATTCTCGATCGCGGTTGTCGTTTGCCGGAAGGTGCGCAGATCGGCTTCAACTTGGCGGAGGATCGCAAGCGTTTTCATGTCAGCGAGAAAGGCGTGGTGCTGGTCACACCGGAGATGTTGGGTCAGGATTTTCATCATGCGACCTGAACCACTCGTTAGAATCGCGATTGAAGTCGACAACAGTCTGCGTTAACCATTTCTCTAAAACACATTGCTACAAAAACAATTGGATTAAAGCGAAAGAGAAGCCCGATGAAAGTAGTCCTGTGCTGGCATATGCACCAGCCTGAATACCGGGATTTGAGCAGTGGCGAATATCAATTGCCGTGGACTTATTTGCACGCGATCAAAGATTACGTCGATATGGCGGCGCACCTGGAAGCGCATCCGCGCGCGCATGCCGTCGTCAATTTCGCGCCGGTGCTGCTCGATCAAATCGAAGATTATTGCCGGCAGATCGAAGCGTATTTTGCCAGCGCCGCCCCATTACGCGATCCAATCTTGGCGGCATTGGTGTGCGAACATTTTACGCCGGACGACGATTACAAATTAGCGCTGTGGAAGCAATTGCTGCGGATCAATCGCAAGCGCGTGATCGCGCGCTTTCCCGCCTACGAACGCTTGGCGGCAATGGCGGATTGGTTGTTGGAGAACCCGACAGCAGCGGCTTACTGCAACGATCAATTCAGTATTGATCTATGCATGTGGTATCACTTGGGTTGGCTCGCGGAAACGGCGCGCCGCACCGATTCGCGCATCAAAAAACTCGAAGAAAAAGCCGCCCACTACACGCTGGCCGATCGCCATGAGCTGCTCGGCATTGTGCATGAACTGCTGCGATCGATTATTCCGCGCTATCGCGTGCTGGCACAGCAAGGCCGCATCGAATTGGCGATGAGCCCGTACGCGCATCCGATCGTGCCGCTGCTGCTCGATTTAACCTCCACGCGCGAGGCGATGCCGACGGCGCCGTTGCCGCACGATACGCATTATCCCGGCGGCAAGGAGCGCGCGGACTGGCATATCGAGCGCGGTCTTGCCACCTTCGCGCGCCATTTCGGCATACGGCCGCAGGGTTGCTGGCCATCCGAAGGCAGCGTCAGCGCGCCGACGTTGCGCGTGTTGAGCGCGCTCGGTTTTCGCTGGGCTGCGAGCGGCGAAACGGTGTTGCGCAACAGTGTCGAAGCGAGCCAAAACGCTGAGGATTTTGCGGTGCCGGAAGATGATCTGCACCGCGTCTATCGCATTGCCGGCGGCGGCGCTATCGATTGTTTTTTTCGCGACGATGCACTGTCGGACAAAATCGGTTTTGTCTACGCCGATTGGCACGGCGATGACGCAGTCGCGAATTTAATTCACGATCTCGAACAGATAGCGGCGAGTCATCCGCACAACAAAGATCGCGTCGTTTCCATCATTCTCGATGGCGAAAACGCGTGGGAATATTATCCGAAAAACGGTTTTTATTTTCTCAACGCGCTGTACGAAAAATTAAGTACGCATGCGACGTTGGAGCTGACTACATTTTCGAGTATTGCCGATTCCGCATTGCGCCGTGTCGAATTGCCGCAATTAATTTCCGGCAGCTGGGTGTATGGGACGTTTTCGACCTGGATCGGCAGCGCCGACAAAAATCGCGGCTGGGAATTATTGTGCGCAGCGAAACGTGCGTACGACACCGCGCTGGCGGACGAGCGACTTGATGCGGCTACGCAGCAACGCGCAGCGTTGCAATTATCGATTTGCGAAGGCTCCGACTGGTTCTGGTGGTTCGGCGATTACAATCCCGCGCAGGCGGTGAGCGATTTCGAACGTTTGTTTCGACTGCATCTGCGCAATTTGTACACGCTGATCGGCGCGCCGATTCCCGCGGCGCTGCTGCAGACAATCAGCGAGGGCGGCGGCAGTCCCGAACGCGGCGGCGTCATGCTGCCGGGGCAGGAATTGCATTGATGAATCAGCACACATGAATCGGAAAGGACATCGATGAGCGACGCGACGCCGTCCGCGGCCGTGGATTTTTTTTCGCAGCGTCGCGCCGGTGTGTTGCTGCATCTGACTTCATTGCCGTCGCGGCATCCCGATCGCTGCGGCGATCTCGGCCCTGAGGCGCATCGCTTTCTCGCTTTTCTCGCCGCTTCCGGTTTTAGCGTGTGGCAGATGTTGCCGACCGGCCCCACGCACAGCGATCGCTCGCCGTATCAAGCATTGTCGGTGCATGCCGGCAACAGCGAATTAATCAGTTTGGAATTATTGCTGCAACGCGGTTGGCTGCACGTCGATGAATTGAATTTACCGCGCGCGGAAGCGCTTGCGGCGGCGGCGCAACATTTCGCACAGGCATTGAAAACCGATGCGGTTGCGCGAGATGGGTTTGAACGATTCTGCGGCGACAACGCCGATTGGCTTGACGACTATGCGTTATTCATCGCCGTGCGTGAGGCGCGCGGTCATCAGGCCTGGCTCGAATGGGAGATTCCGTTGCGACGGCGCCACGCGGATGCGCTGGCCGCGGCGCGAAGCGCGTATGTCGAACGTATTGCGGCGGTTCAATTCGAACAATTTGCTTTCTTCAAACAATGGCAGGCATTGCGCGTCGAGGCGCAGCGCCTGGGTATCGCATTGTTCGGCGATCTGCCGATTTTCGTGGCGCACGACAGCGCCGATGTGTGGGCGCAGCAGAATTTATTTTTGCTCGATGACGATGGCCGCCCACTCACGGTGGCCGGCGTGCCGCCTGATTATTTTTCTGAGACCGGTCAGCGCTGGGGTAATCCGCATTACGATTGGGCGCGCATGCAAGCCGATAATTTTTCCTGGTGGCTCGGCCGCGTGCGTTCGCAATTGCGTTATTTCGATTTGATTCGTATCGATCATTTCCGCGGCTTCGAAGCGTACTGGGAAATACCGGCCGCCGCAAAAACCGCAATCGAGGGCCGTTGGGTTAAGGCGCCGGGCGAAGCATTGCTGCAGGCTTTTTTTCGTGCGTTTCCGCAATTGCCGCTGGTGGCGGAAAATCTCGGCGTGATCACCGCCGAAGTCGAAGCGTTGCGCCAACAATTTCAATTACCCGGCATGCTGATTTTGCAATTCGCGTTCGATGGCAGCCGCGATAATCCTTATGTGCCGCATCGCCATACACCGCTCGCGGTGGTTTATACCGGCACGCACGACAACGATACGACGCTGGGCTGGTATCACCAGCTCGATCCGGAAACGCGCAATCGCTTACACGATTATCTCGGCCATCCGCGCGACAATATGCCGCGGCCGCTGCTGCGCGCGGCGTTGGCATCGGTGGCGAATCTAGCGATTTTGCCGATGCAGGATTTGCTTGAACTCGACAGCTCGCATCGGATGAATATTCCCGGCACCGGCGAGGGCAATTGGCGCTGGCAATTCGATTGGGCACAAATTCCGGACGATTTAAGCGCGCGGTTATATCACTGGCTGGCGCTGTACGGCCGCACCGGCGGCTGAGCGAATTGCATTAAAGATAATTATTAGTAACGAAATCCCGTATGCTGCGTTGCTGTAAAAGTTAGCGCCTATCAATCACACCGCGAGGGTAAACCTCATGGCCATTTTTAAAAACTATACGCAATGCGTAGCGGGTCATACGCGCCGCTGGCATGTGTGTGGCGATATCGATACGTTGCACGACGCCATAATTTCGCAGCTCAGTCGCTGCGCCAACGAGGCGATTGCCGAGCGCGGCGCCTTTCGCATCGTATTAGCCGGTGGTCGCACGCCGCAGACGCTTTATCGCGAGTTGCCGGAAATCGCGACTGATTGGCGCTCGTGGTTTATTTATTTTGGCGATGAGCGTTGTCTGCCGCGCGGCGACGCCGCGCGCAACGACACGATGGCGCAGCAGTGCTGGCTCGATGACGTCCCGATTCCACCGCAACAAATATTTTCGATACCGGCTGAGAATGGCGCGGAGCAGGGCGCGGCCACTTACGCGCAGCTGTTGGCAAATGTTCCCGTGTTCGATCTGGTATTGCTCGGGCTCGGCGAAGATGGACATACCGCGAGCTTGTTTCCGGATTTTCCCACAAGCAATGCGATGGCATACGCCGTTCATGAAGCGCCGAAACCGCCGCCCGATCGCATTACTCTGAGCGCCGCGCGTTTGAGTGCCGCGCGCGATGTATTTTTTTTAGTGAGCGGAAATGACAAACGCACCGCGCTGCTGCGTTTGCAGCGCGGTGAATCGATTCCGGCCGCTGAAATTATTCCACACGGCGGTATCGATATTTATACCGATATCGAAGTGAATTAATTAGGCAAACTCCGATTAAGTTCCCTCTCCCCGCGGGAGAGGTTAGGTGAGGGCAGAATTACGCGCAAAAACAAGCCCTCGCCCCCACCCCTCTTCCGCAGGGAGAGGGGTGAAAATCACTTAGTTCGTTTCAACTATCGGAACAGGTTTATCGGCGCCGACAATCATTTTAAATGCGATTTGATTTAACAGAGTGCGCGATTCTGCCGGTATAGCATTCGGATTAAAATGACCGAGTGGACTTATCAACAATTGATTTTTGGCGAGTGCCGGATCGGGAATCCAAAATAACAAACTATTCGCCTCGTCCCATAGTATCGATCGACTGGTTGCACGCACCTCGAAATCTGCGCCGGAATAATGTATTTTTCTCGGCACGAAAATAACTGTCGGCGCATCCGATTCAAGCGGACCTTCCAGAATAATCGCGGCGTTTTTACTGGCTAAATCAAAAGCAATTAATTTTGGTTTGGCGGAACTGCGCATTGGATAAGGCCTGGTGATGATATCCATGTTTCTGGGGATATGGTCGGGCCCGAGCAGCGAGTTATCTTCATGATTCCAATTATCCCCTTCGGATTTTGAGTTGTATAAGTCGTAATTCCAGTAGGTTGCATTCAGAAGTTGCACTTCAATTTGTTTGTATTGCATATCCATGCAAGCGCGTGTGGTACTGCCGCGATAGATGGCTGGAAGCAAGTTAGTCTTGTCCTGCCAATCCTGACCACAACCGAATTCGCTGAGAAACGGGATCAAGCCGCGATCGGTCGCCGCTTTTCGCAACTGAGCGAAAGTGATTGGCCATGCCCGTTCACGTTTGTGCATATCTCTTTTGAACGGGAAGCCAACGACGAGTTTTGGATCATAGTAGTGAAACGAAAATATAACTCGGGTGTCGTCGTTCATGAATGGAATGGGCAGAAACGATTTTGGATTTCGTGTAAAACTAAACCGACCATATTCGGGACCATCGGCATCGTACGTTGACCAATCCACTTGTGGCTCTACAAATAAAAAAGCGCGCTTGTCGTGCCGGCGTATTTCCGCCAATGTTTCGCTGTAAAAATTCGCAAGAATTTTTCCTTCAAATTCTTTTTTATCGATACCCACCGGATGCGGCTCGTTAAATGGCTCGTAGCCAATTACACCAGGGTGATCTACAAAGTAGCGCGCTACATCGCCAATAGTCTTTTCCAAATGATCGCGTAGTCGAATTTCGGTATCGTGCACGCCATATTTTTCCGACGCTTCTCGGTCGAGTGCCGCATTGTTCCAGAACGCATTCAGCGTCGCGCGCACGGATGACCCCAACGCTCCGCACGATCCCGAGGCAATGATGCGGCAGAGCCATCTGTCATATATCGGGATGTCGTAGTAGTTGAAGCCCCACGTCGAATCATTTCGATTGGGCGCAGATATCTGGTTGGATACGGCCCAATCCGGAAAGCCGTCGCCGCCGAAATTTTCGTGGGCGATGTCCTGATGAAAATCGAGAATAACAAATATGTGCTCGTCGTAATACAAACGGTCAACGATCTGCTTTAACGCTTCTAGGTAGGCTGTCGTGTCGGCGCTACGCTGGCTAAAATCAACGCGTGGAATCGGCTCAAGCGCTTTCCACATGACGAGCAAACGTACCACGTTGATACCGCTCGCGCGCAGCAGATCGAGATCAGGCTTTACAACATCAAGCGCTTCGTTGATATTTACATCGCGCAGGGATTTGACGTTTAGCGGCAATAGGGGAATGTAGGGTGGAAGCTTGCTGCGCGAGCCCCAGTTGACACCGCGCAATAGTACGTAGCGATGCTGAGCGTCGCGTAACCATACGCCATCCTTATACAGCGTCCCGGCATCGCCCGGCTGGAATTGATATTGCGCCAGCGCTTGCGTTTCAGCGGTGGCGCCTCCGGCCAACATTAGATACCAACATATAATTATCAGATACAAACGATAATACGATCGAAATAACATAGGTATCCCGGAAGAAATTGCTTTAAACGGACGACCAGCTTAAGCAGACAAATAGAATGAGTTTCGTATTCTCGAAGCGAAACCGATGCGTGGCAATACAATATGCGCAAAAAAGGATCAAAGGATTTGCATCATGTTGCCCAGAAATTTGGTTTTATTAGGCTGCATTACGTTGTTTGTAGCGGAAACGCGCAGCGACACCATCGACACGATTATTGTCACCGCGCAATCGCGCCAGCAAGCCGCTAGCGAGGTGCCGATTGCAATACACGTTGTCACCGATAAAAAAATCGCCGAACTCGGCGCCGTCAACTTATCCAGTATTAACGGCTACATTCCCGGTCTGAACATTTCCGGAGCGCAGGTAACGCAGCCGATTTATGCCTTGCGCGGTGTCAGCAGCGACGATCTGGGTATCGGCACCGATGCGCCGGTCGGCATTTATATCGATGGTGTTTATACCGGCAAGACCGGCGGCGCGTTGATGAATTTTAACGATATTCAGCGCGTTGAAATCATCAAAGGACCGCAGGGCACCTTATTCGGACGCAACAGCGCGGCCGGCGCCATTGCCATTTATACCAATGAGCCGATGCAGGATTCGTCGATAACGGGGCGCGTTAGAGCAGGGCAGTTCAATACCCGGTATGTCGAGGGCGCTGCAAACAGCGCAATATCGAATGACGCCGCCGTGCGTTTTGCCTTTGCGAATAATCGTTCCGACGGTTGGGTCACCAATCGATTTAATGGCAACAATGCCAACGGCGAAAATGCGTTTGGTACGCGCCTGTCGTTGAAATGGAGTCCGGACGATGCATTCGTCGGCGTTTTCAGTTGGGAGCACGAGGATCTCGATCAAGCGGCGCGCCCCGCCTTCGGCGTCGTGCGTGTGCCGAATGGTACGCGACCGCCGACGCCACCGATCGCAACTTCTTTCGTTAATCCTTTCGATACGCCGTTGCTGAACGATGCGCCGAGCGACGAGCGCCGCAAATTCGATGGCGCAACGTTGCGTATCGAAATGCCGATTGCAAATGTCAGCTTAAGCTCGATTACCGCGTTCAGGCATTTCACTTCATTTCTGCAGGAAGATAACGACGGCTCCGCGAATCCCGTCACTTATATCGATACCATCAATCGGGAAACCAATACGAGTTGGCAGCAAGAGTTTCGTTTGGCGCAGCGAACCGAGGTGTTCGATTGGGTCACAGGTGTCAGCTGGTTTCATGCGCGCGCCAATCAGCAAAGCGAGGTTAATACGAATACCGATACGCTCGATACGTTCAGTTTCGGCATCGATGGCACCACACCTTTCAGCGCTAACGGATTAAGTGGAGCCGCGTGGTCGGAGCAGGTCGACAACGCAGCGAACACGAGTTCGAGCGCGCTGTATGGCGATGTTATCTGGCACGCAACGCGCGACACCAATGTCACCGGCGGTGTGCGCGTCACGCACGACGTGAAATCGGTTTCGTGGCAAGTGCCAGCGCCGACAGCACCCGCGCTCGGCGTTTTGGTGCCGCTGATCGGCAATCAGATTTTTCAGAGCGCCGCCACCCTGGCGGGTGCACGCGTAACCGACTCACAAAGTTGGAATGATATCAGCCCGCGCGTTGTTATCGATCAGCATCTTTCCGCTAATAATATGATATTCGCATCGATCGCACGCGGTTATCAGGCCGGCGGTTACGACACGTTTGTGCCCGGCGGCCGCTTCGCTCCCGAGCGCATGACTAATTATGAAATCGGCAATAAGAACAGTTTTCCAGAACTTGGAATTACGTTAAACGAATCACTATTTCATTATCGCTTTCACGATTTACAGGACATCAGCTGGGCTGCTTCCAGCGCAGGCATTCCCACATTCGTGGTCGGCAACAGCGATCAGAGCGCGACCGGATTCGACCTCGATGGCGCGTATTACGCTAATGCGAATACAACACTATTTGCGGCAGCCGAATACATCAGCCAGCGCTACGATAAAAAATTTGTCACGAGCAACTTCCGTAAAGATCCGGATGGTAGCCCGTTGATTCTCGATTTGAAAAATCAACCGGTTGGAACACCGCTGCTGACATTGACGGCGGGACTGGATATCAACTGGGAATTACCGGAAGGGCTCGTCGATTTCACCCTGCAAGGTGCGCACACATCGGCTGATCGCTGCAACGATCAAATACGTGAAGAGTTCGGTTGTCTCGACAGCGGTGCAGTTCGCACCGGCAAGGCAGTCACACGTGTCGATATGAAACTAGGCTGGGAAAATACGGCGCATCATTTCGGTTTCGGTGTGCTCGTCAATAATATTTTTAATAAACGCTATCTCGTTGCGCAACCCAACGGCGGTTCGGCGTTGGCCGGGCAAACGGCATTTACGCTCGGCACACCGTACGCAACGTTGACGCCGCCGCGTTTTTGCGCGCTGGAATTGACCGTTAACTTATGAAAGCGGAAAAACGAATGAAAGCACGCGAGTCATCGACATGTTGAAGGAGCACATTACGCCGCTTTTTTTGCTCACGGCGCGCGCAGAACAACTGCGACAGCAAGGCCACATTGCTATTGAGGTTGCGCGTCAATCGGTCAAAGTGCGAGCGCTGCAGGCACGCGACAGTGTGATTGCAGTCGTCGGCGCGGCAGCGGTGATAACACTGATTTATTTATTTTTTGTGCCGCCATGGAGAATCATCGGCTGGATGCTGCCTATTGTCACCTCGCAAATTACAAACCAATTTTTTTCGTTGCGGATCTTGCGCTGGATCGATCGGGCAGAAATTATTGACATTGTGCGCGGCGAGCGATGTTTGACGTTCATCAGCATTGCAGCCGCGATGGCTATGGGGGCGGGAATTTGGTGGATTGGCGGTAGGAATGAAATTCTCCCGCTGTGGTATGCGACCACGATGATTCAGTGTTTATATGCAATTGGCGATACTGTGGATAACAGCACCAACGTTCCTTCCGCGCGCGCTTCAATCGGAGCCAATCTAATTTCGGTGGCCGTATTTTGGGCATTGTCGGGAGGAGCTAATATCGCAGTGGCTATACCAATTGCCGCGCTGGTAATCTTTCTAAGCGGTTATGCACTTTACTTCAAAAAGAATTTTGAAGAGTTAATTCAAATTCGTTTCGAAAATCTCGATTTGGTGCGCAGTCTCGAAATCGAGAAGCAAGCCGCTGAGCAGGCGAATTTGGCGAAATCCCGCTTCCTCGCCGCCGCCAGTCATGATTTGCGACAGCCGCTGCACGCCTTGATGTTATTTTCCGGCATGCTCAACTCGTCGTCGCCGGAGCAAACGCAAACCATGATCGCGCACATTCACCACGCGGCAGATTCGCTCAATAAATTGTTTGGTGGATTGCTTGATTTGTCGCAACTGGATGCAGGCGTCGTTAATCCCAGCGTCACATGTGTTCGCATCGGCCCGATAATCGCATCGATAGCGCGAGAAATCCAACCGCGAGCAGACGGAAAAGGAATTTCGTTTACACACACCACGACTGACTTTACGGTTAAAACCGATCCACTTTTATTCGAGCGCATCCTGCGCAACCTCGCCGACAACGCGATCAAATATACCGAGTCTGGAAAAATATCCATCACCGCCAGTGTGCTTGAAGACAAAGTGCTGGTTATAGTGCGCGATACCGGCGTGGGTATCGCCGAAGACATGCAGGTGAAAATATTCGATGAATTTTTTCAGGTACACAATCCGGCGCGCAATATTGAAAAAGGCACAGGTTTGGGACTCGCCATCGTTCAGCGGTTGTGCCAATTATTGGACCACAGGCTTATGGTGCAATCCGTGGTCGGTGTCGGCAGTGAATTTACGCTGTTGCTGAACGCGGAAAACACTCAGGAATTCTCCACTGCCGAGCGGCTATCGTCCGCGCGCGCCGAAAACGTACCGCAAGATTTAATAATCGTTGTGGTAGAAGATGACGCACGTGTGCGCTTCGCGATGAAAAGTCTGCTGGAAAGCTGGAAATGTCGTGCATTGGTGTATGAATGCTGCACATCTGCGCTATCGAATCTTGCAGAGGAAGCGCTTGTGCCTGACACACTCATCGCAGATTTTCGTTTGGCGGATGGCAGCAACGGCTTCGAGGCGATCACCGCGTTTCGAAATAAATTCGGCGCACAATTTCCGGCCGCAATTTTTACCGGTGATACCGAAGAACATCTGCGTTACGTGCAGACGATGCCCGATGTTCCGGTATTTCAAAAACCCGTACAGCCGGAGGAAATTGCGCAATGGCTGATCGATGTGACGAGCTGCTCAAGCGAAATTAATTAAACGGTCCTCTCCCCTCTCCCCCCGGGAGAGGGGACGGGGGTGAGGGACTCTACTCGAACCGAATACCATTTTTTGCCGCAACATAAACAGCTTCGGTTCGATTGCGCGCGCCTAAAATACGCAACACCGCGCCGACATGCGTTTTTACCGTCGCCTCGCCAATATTCAACGTGCGCGCAATTGTTTTATTGGCTGCGCCCTGAATGACCATTTGCAATACTGACAATTGTCGTGCGGTTAAGGTGACGTGTGTATGTTCGTTGATGGCGCTAGCGGCGGATGCCTCGGCGGCTCGCATAATTTCAACCGGCAAATAAACGCCGTTCGCCAAAATCAAGCGCAATGCACCGAGCAGAACTTCCGGGCTTGCGGTTTTTGGAATGTAACCCATTGCACCGGCTTCGATCGCGCCGTTGACAATCTCCAGCGAAACTTCACCGGATAATACAACCACGCGGGACGTGGGCAGCCAAGCGCGCACGGCGCGAATTGCGTCGATACCGCTAATGCCGGGCAATTTCATATCGAGAAGAATCAAATCCGGCGCGGGGTTGTAATGACTTTCTGCCGCTTCTTCCAATGCGCTGGCTTGAAGAATATCGATGTTGCTATCGAGATCCCTCAGCATGAATTTTAGGCCTTCCCGAAACAGCGGGTGGTCATCCACGAGCAATATTTTCATAGCGATCCTCGGCGCAATTCCAATTGCGCAGCGTAATACGCCCAGTTTAGCGGATGGCATCCACCAAAAGGTGGATGCTCGCTCATCCTCCTGGTGGATTTTATTAGAGTTACAAATGCGATCAAATGAATATTAGGGTCGCAATTACAGATTTTTCCTCGGGAATAAGGCAATGAAAATCAAAAATACATTTTTGCCAGCAATGGCGGGGCTTTCTCTCGCTGTATCCGCTCATGCTGATTTGATCCAAGTTTCTTTTGCGGGAACTGTAAACGCTGCATATGACATAGGCTCAACATCGGTATTCAGCGCCCTCCCGAATGTCGGTGACACCGTTACCGGAGCTTTAATTTTCGACGCTACGATCGCAGGTGGCCTGCCACATACCACCGATGCTATCTATGAGGATTCCGCCCATCAAATCAACTGGGTTTCTGGCTCGCTGACATTTCAGGGCTCTACCTATACGGTCGATCCCGTGAGCGGTTACGCAATTAATAATTCATTTGATCTGGCGACAATCTCCGGTAGCCCCTCCAACTCGATTGCATCCCTCTACGACAATGAATTTGGTCAAACCTATTCCAGTACCGTTTATAGTTTTCGCGGAAATTTTCTGGGAATTCAGGTAGTCAATGCAACGGTTTTCGGTGGTGATTTTTCGCTTTCAAATTTTGAGTCCGTACTGGCATCTCCAGGTAGTAACTCGAATTTTAGTTTTACTACCTACCGTTACAGCGGAATTTCTCCTGACGGGAATTATTCATATATCGGATCTTACCTGACCAATGCTGCGCTGGCCGGGACACTCGATTCAGTCACTGTCACCAATATCGGTCAGCAGCCATCAAGCGTTCCCATACCAAGCACCTTCATATTAATGGCCTCTGGCATGTCCTGTCTTGGCTTTATGCGCCGATTGCGCTCCGTAGATTGCAGATTGTTTGATTAAGAGCGTGGCCGAGAGAAATTCCCTATCTGACTACAAAAATGGAGTTATGAATCATGCGATATATGAGCAAAAAAATTTATCAATTATTATTTGGCCTTGCTATGTCGGCAGCTTTATCAACCCAAGCACTCGCTGCTCTACCGACCACAGGCACGTGCGGCTTCGTCGGAAATTTTTCATATCCATTTACGTATCTGTATGGCAACAATCCAGGAAATGGTTGGGGCTTAAATTGGCTCGGAACGATTAATTTCAGTACGAGCACAATAACGATCAATGTTGTTTTTATAGATCCAGTGCCGCCACTGCCTCCCAGGCAAAGCCAGCAATCGTATACTGCGACATTCACCACAAGCTCCGGGCCTATAACGGGGGCTAGTACCATTACGTTCTCCGTGAACGGAGGTTCGCTGGCATTGAATCTTATGCCCGTGAACAGCGGCAACACAATCCTTGTTCAAGGAGGACCGGTATTTAGCGACGGAGGATTTACAGGCGTTTGCCAGATGTAATTGCGGCACGCTTTTAATCATCTTGGTCGACGAGAGGAATACTAACCATGAAATCTCTTTCTATTTTCGCTAGAGTGTTAACTTTTATTGCATCGCTGTCTGTTATTTCAATTGCTATCACAGCATGCGGCGGCGGAGGTCATGGATCGGCATCCACTAGCTCGACTGGATCGTCTTCCGGGAATAACGCAGCGGCGGCGATTGCGAACAATTCCACAGCGACGACTACTGTGGTTGTTGCCGCAGTGATGGTGAATTAGCAATCTATTGATCTATTCGCAACGGCATACAACGCATAACCTAGGTGCGATGAACGATATGGGAAAACGAAGAGAGCAGTGTTTAATCGCTTTTCTAGCAATAGTGTTGCAATCCAAAGCTTTTTCTGCTGACGAAGTACTGCATGATGCGGAGACGTATTGCGAAAAGAGGATTCAAGAACTTGAAGTCATGCATCTTGCGGATAAGAGATTTATAACTGTTCTCGCTTTTTTATCCGCTGGTGCTGGTGCAGCAGGCGCTTCTACGCTTGCTGCGCATAGGGTATGGGCGGCAATTGCGGGATTATCGGGTTCCGCAGCTGGAGCAAGTGGGATATTACAGTCAAATGGATTTGGAACGGCACAGGCAAATTTACTTGCACTAAGAAAAATTGAATCTGAGCACATTACCAATTATTACACCGCTGAGGTTAAAGATGGAGGAAATTTGGCTAAAGTAAAAGAAAAAATAGCGGCTGATATGTATGTTCAATGTGTCGCTCTTCCTCAATAGATTAGGTTTCGGGTAGGAATTGTTAAAAATGTATCCATGGAATAAAAGCCATTTTAAACGGAGAAGATTGTTATGCCCGATCTCATCATGTCAGTACGAGCTTTAATGAATGACCAATTCATTGCGGATGTCGGGCCAACAACTTTTCTGAATGTTCCCGATGGAGCAATGCCATTACCTGCACATGCAATTCCTGCTGCCCAATGGTATCAGAGTATTTTGCAAGCAGCGGCATGGAAAAATTCCAATGGAGAACAGCGCGGCGATATTCTTTTCATTATTCATGGTTACAACATGAGTGAAAAGGAAGTCATCGCGCGACATCGGCGCCTTAAAAAAGATTTGATCAATGAGGGTTTCTTGGGTGTTGTTGTTTCATTCGATTGGCCCAGTGATGACAAGGCGCTTGCGTATCTGCCCGATCGTCATCGAGCGAAGCTAACGGCAATGCAATTGGTGTCCGATGGAATCAGGAAGCTATCGGAGCTGCAGACACCTTCTTGCAAAATAAACATTCATGTTATCGGACACTCGACGGGTGTTTATGTTATACGCGAAGCCTTTGACGATGCAGACGATACCCAGCTCCCAAATTCCAGTTGGGGGATAAGCCAAATTATTTTTGCTGCGGGGGACGTTTCTTCGGCTTCAATGTCGGTTGGGGATAGTGGCGCAGAGTCTGTTTATCTGCATAGTGTGCGGCTGACTAATTATTTCAGCCGTCACGACGAGGCGCTCGATTTATCCAATGTAAAGCGTATAGGCAATGCGCCAAGAGTCGGAAGAATAGGTCTCCCTGCAGACGCGCCCTCGAAAGCGGTAAACGTAGATTGCACCGCTTATTATGAAAAACTCACGACGCCCGGTACCCTCGAAGCTAATTTGGATCAGGTTAACGGATTTGTCGGTATGCAGAGCCATTCTTGGTACTTCGGCAATCGCATGTTCACATTAGACTTGTTATCCGTTTTGATTGGCACAGACCGCATGGTTATTCCTACGAGAAGCGTGAGTGCGGATGGCAAGTTCCTGCTCCAGCATATCGATAAACCTGTGCCGCCGCCGAAAGCACCCTAAGCCAATATATAAGCACGAAGCGGTGGTGGTCCCGAATATTGAGGTGTCAGTAAATCAATATGGACAAAAACTGTTTACTTGCAAAAGCTCTGGCGGCAAGAAAGCGATTCAATACTGGGCAGCGCATGTGGAGCTTTGCGCATCACTCAACCCTGTTTGGATCGATTATATGTAGCGTTTATGCGGGATGGCTCATTCATGGTGACGGCAGCTCGCCACAAAGTGCCATCGCATCTCTACTAACAACTATTGCCGCCGCGTTGACTGGAATAGCAACGTCGAGCGGCTTTCATAGAAAATGGATAAATAACCGACTCAGTAGAAGCAGGATTGATGCGTTGTTAATAGACCTCATGGATGATAATGCTGATGTTGTGGCGTTGGCGCGCCAGCTTAAGCAGATTATCCTGACGCAGGACGATGAGATCGTACATGCCGAGGACAAAAATAAAACATCCGATGGCGACTGCGCAGATGAAAGTGCAAAGAAAACCGAGGCATGCTAAAAGCGCGATGCGATAAATTTGGAGTCTTAAATGCCCCTATGTAAATTTAAAAAAGCGATACTTTTCGGTTTATTTTTTCCGCTGTTTCTAGGGGGTGCTGCTCAAGCCGATAATACCGCCAATCAACAACTCTTCGATGCCGTGCAACAAGCTGGTATCAAAGCAGTCGAAGCTGCCGTTGCCTCCGGCGCCAATATCAACGCGATAGGTGGCGACGGACTGACGCCATTGATGTCAGCTGCCATTAAAAAACAAGTTGATATGGTGCAGTTTTTGTTGCAGCAGGGCGCAAACGTAAATAAGGCGAATAGCAAAGGTCAAACCGCATTAATGGCTGCGGTAGCCGGTGGCAATATCGATATCGTTAAAGCGCTGTTGACTAAAGGTGCAAAAATCGATGTGCCGGCAAAAAACGGAAAATATGCCGTCGACATTGCACGCGGTCAAAACAAAGAAGATATCGCGGTGTTGTTGGAAGAAAAATCTGCACGTCATGCAAATGCGGCAACAACATCTTCGGCGCCGCACCAACCGAGTGTCGATGTGCAATCCTATACCGGTCCAATGGTGACGATACCTTCCGGCGAATTTCTGATGGGCAGTAGCGATGCCGATACGGATGCGCAGAAAGATGAAAAGCCACAGCACCAAGTCGCCATTAAATCGTTCAAGCTGGCGCAGTATGCTGTGACATTCGAGCAATTCACGCGCTTCATCGAAGAAACCAGCTATGACGTCGGCACACAATGTTGGCAATTATTGCCAAAGGGTTTTCAATTAAGCCCCGGCAATTTTCGTTCACCGAGTTTTGCCCAGGGCAAATTGAATCCAGTGGTCTGTGTCAGTTGGGATGATGCGCAAGCGTATATCGATTGGCTCAACAAAAAAACCAAACAGCATTTTCGCTTGCCAACAGAGGCCGAGCGCGAATACGCCACGCGGGCGGGCAGCACGACTAAATACAGTTTTGGTGATGATGCTAATCAATTTTGTCGTTACGGCAATGGCGCGGATCAGGCAGGCAACGCGGCGCTAACACGCGATTTTAAAATCACTTTTACGTCTCCGCTTTCATGCAATGATGGCGCTGAATACACAACCACCGTAGGCCGCTATTTGCCCAATGCATTCGGTCTTTACGACATGAGCGGCAATATCTGGGAGTGGGTACAGGATTGCTATCACGAAAATTATGCGGGTGCGCCGGACGATGGCGAGTGCAAATATCGCGTGGTGCGCGGCGGGGCTTGGTACGACGATCCCGCTGACCTGCGTTCGGCTAACCGTGGCAGGAATTCACCTGATAATCGGGAAGCGCTCAACGGGTTTCGTCTAGCCCAGGACCGTTAACTTTTGGCTTTTGACTTTTACCCTTTTATTTTTGATGTTTTCTTTTAATTGTGTCCGGCGCGTAGGCGCCGACACGTAAAAAAAGTATACGCTATGGCCACTGCACAACAAATTCTATTTTTTCCCCTTCTACTGATGTTGGCGTCGGATATCTATGCGGAGAGTCACCCCGGCTCCCCATGCTCTTGTACTCAATTCACCGGCCCCTGTTCGGCCGCCGCTCAGCAGAGTGGTGTCAATACGAATCTGATCGTCAATACATTGCATTGCGCAAAAGTCTCCTGGCATCAAAGTGCAGCTGCTCACGCGGATTTTATTACCGGCGGTAAAGCGCAAATTTATCCAGCTGCCGCGAGCGGGGCCGTTGTCATTGACGCGTGTTCTATCTGCGCAGATGCACCGTCCGCAATTAGCGGCACCATTCATTTGCACTCCGGCAGTAGTGCATCGGGAAATAAAAATTCAAACGCGCATGCTTCCGGCCCCGTGACAATCAGCAATGACAGCGCGTTGTTGGACAATGCGTTGCAATCGGCAAGCGGTTCGAAATCGGCTCATTCCAAAACCGATCAACAGTTGCTGGATGATGCGCTCAATGGTGCAAATAACCAGAGTCCAAATGCGTTGGATATCGCTATGGCGAGCACGTACACGTCGAGTCATGCAGGATCGCCACCATCGGCGCCATCGGGTGCGAATGATTTATTCGAGCAAGAACGTCAAGCAGAAATTGAGCGCGAAAATGTGGCTGCTGCACAACGTGCTGCGGAGCAAGCGGCACGGCAACAGGCAGAACGCGAAGCGCAATTGGCACGACAGGAAGAAGAGCGGCAACGGCAAGCGGAGGAAGATGAGCAGCGCGAACAACAAGATGCCGCATGGCAACAGGCCAACGCCCAACAGCAAAATTTCTTTCTCCAACAAATGCAAGCGATGGGGCAAGGCCAGCAGCAGCTTCAGCAATTTCAGCAAAACATGGCCCAAAGACAACAGGCATTACTGCAACAGCAACAAGAGCAGCGCCAACAACAATTGGAACAACAAAAACAGCGGCAACTGGCATTGCTACAACAACAGCAGGCGCAACAAAATGCCCAACGGCAAACATCGTCATCGAATAACAACAGTAACAACTATGGAAGTAATTCCAAAAATTACGGGCCGGGTGTCAGTGCGTTGAACTTTCCGTCGGCAAGTGTACCTGCAAGCAAGCCAAAAGATCCTTCGACTGTGAACGCAAATCTCGGATGTACTGTAGGGGTTGCCGGCGTCACTGGGCGTGCGAAAAGATTGGACGGGCCCGGACATTGCGACGGAGAGGTTGTAGGTTTTTTAACAAATAATTCTGGACATAAAATCGTGTGCTCGACCGGAATACGACTTGGAGACGGCACCATTACAGGTGAAGGGCGTTCCACTTTTGGTCCGAGTTATAATGGTGGCGGCGAATTAAGTGGGCTTTATTGGTGTGCTATTCCTGGCAGCGGAAATTTTGTGTGGTCGTGTATTACTGATGAAGAAGATCAGCGCGGATGCAAAACCGATCTAAGGTGATCCGTAGAAAAGCGCTGTATTAAACGTGGATTTTTCGCGATGGAATAAGCCAGGCTGTAACGAATTTCAATGGTGGTGGCGAGCTATATTAAGGAAAGCAGTAGCGACTACGAGGTCACATGTTAGCGGCTGCTAGTAAGGGTGCCTTCAATGAAGGATAAAATATGTTAATGCGTGTTATTGGCCTATTGATTTGTTTAACTGCTCTATCAGTATGGGCAGAAAACACCGCGAATCTGCAGCTCTTTTACGCTGTTGAGCAATCCAGCGTTAAGTTGGTCGAGGCAGCCATTACCGCTGGCGCAGATATCAATGCGATAGGCGACGACGAGCTGACGCCGTTGATGTCTGCTTCAATTAAAAAAGAGCCTGATGTGGTGCAAGTATTATTGCGTCATGGCGCCGATGTGAATAAGAGCAATAGAAAAGGTCAAGCTGCGCTTATGGCTGCGGTGGCTGGGGGCGATATCGGCATTGTGAAAGTGCTGTTAGCTAACGGCGCAAAAGTTGATGCAGCGACGAAAGATGGCAAGCACGCGATCGATATTGCGCGCAGTCAAAACAAAGAAGATATCGCTGTGCTGCTGGAAGAAAAATCTGCACATCATGCAAATTTTGCAACGACATCTTCGGCGCCGCGCCAACCGAGTGTCGATGTGCAATCCTATACCGGTCCGATAGTGACTATTCCGGCAGGCACCTTTCAAATGGGAGGTGTGGATGGACCTAGTAACGAAAAACCACAACACAGTGTTTCGATTCATGCCTACAAATTGGCCCAATACGAAGTAACAGTTGAGCAGTTTACGCAGTTTATAGATGAGACTGGTTATGACGCTGGCAATCGGTGCGTGGAATTAACTGCGTCAGGTGGCAAACTCGTTTCCGGAAGCTTCCGGTCACCTGGCTTCCTACAAGAGAAACATTTCCCGGCAGTTTGCATCAGCTGGGAAGATGCACAAGCGTATGTGATTTGGCTATCGAAGAAAACTGGTTTGCATTTTAGACTACCCAGTGAAGCCGAATGGGAGTATGCCGCACGAGCAGGCAGCTCAACCAATTTTGTGTACGGTGATGACCCCTCGCAGGTGTGCAAATATGCGAATGGATTGGACGCAGTCGGTAGTGCGATGCTGACACGAGAGTTTGGCAAGAACTGTACAGCTTTGTCGTGCGCTGACAATGCAGAGTACACCACGACTGTAGGTCGATACTTGCCCAATGCATTTGGTTTATATGACATGTACGGCAATGCTTGGGAATGGGTTCAAGATTGTTACCATGCCTCATTTGATGGAGCACCTGCTGAGGGTGTCTCATGGGTTGTCGATCAGTGCGAAAAGCATGTTGAGCGAGGAGGGTCTTGGAACTCATCAGCGGCCGGTCTTCGCACAACCTATCGAGACGGAGATACTTCAGGTTATCGATCTGCCAATGGTGGTTTTCGTCTGGCGAGGGATTTTTAAATGCGGAAATTATTTCCTTGTATTTTTTTATTATCCTTATTTATCGAATTGGTCGGCATAAATACTGCAATTGCTGATTCATTTTCAACAAGTAACGAAATAGCAAGCCCGTCACTAAATTCTTCGGCAGTTGTTGAAACAGCGAAGCCCGAGGAGTACGACGCGTATCAAACCGCGTATGCCAAATTGAAGAGGCAAGATTACGAAGGGGCGATTAAAGCATATAGCGCGTTCATTACTGCTTATCCTGCAAGTGCATTGTCTTCTAATTCTTATTTCTGGCTCGGCAAAGCATATGAAACGCAGAATGATCTAAATAACGCTCAACAGGCGTATGAGAAGGTTGTCAGTGATTATCCACAGTCCAACAAGACTCCTGATGCGTTGTACGCTTTGGGTAAGGTCTACTTTCTAAAAGGCGACAAAACCAAAGCAAAAGCGACGCTACAGCAGGTGATTGATAATTACGGCACTGGCGATGGTGGCGCTCCGCAAGCTGCAAGGCAATTCATACAAACAAAATTTTAAAGAGCTACTTTTTTTGTGGGAAAAGGTTAGTTGGCTTTGACCTGCCCCCGCGAGTAGTGCCATTGGCTTCCGTGGTTGGCATTAAAGGGCGCGACGCGATCTTGGCATCACCCTAGCCGAGATCGCGCCAGTTTTTTCAGCGCTAACTTTTTCAGCGATAACGCTCGGCCACGCTGGTTTTTTGATAAATCGGCATTGCGTCGAGCAGCACGTGGCCCGCTTCAATCAGCAGCGCATCGGGTTCCTTATCTTTATCTTTGCTTTTGCCGGCGGGCGGCGGCGCATCGGGATCGTCGTCAGCGTCGTCGAGTTTGGCGAGCGGTTTTTCGCCTTTGGCGCTGCGGCGTTGATTTTCCAGCTCCAGCCGTTTCGCTTTATCGTCGGCGATTTCTTTTTTGCGCGCCGTTTCGTTAAGCGATAACTGTGTG
>DASXYH010000144.1:0-1900 GCA_036502545.1 Spongiibacteraceae bacterium | reverse complement strand
CATCAGCGGACCCGTTAAATATTCCTTATCGACGTTGCACAATCCCGAACGCTTAGTCATCGATCTGCGCGATACACGGCTGCGAGCGAAGCTAGCCAATGTTTCTCTAACGGGCTCACCCGTTATCCGGCTGCGTAGCGGTATCCGCAACGGCGACGACACCCGCTTAGTGCTTGAGCTCAACGCGCCGCTGAACACGCAGAGCGAGGCAACCGCTTCGCAACTATTGATTAATTTAATTGCGCACGCAGGCAAAGCAGCGGCAACGGCGCGTCAGGAATCTGCAACCGAAACACGCCCGGGTAAGGCGATCAAGACTGCGGATGGCGGCGGCCAGCGCGATGTCATTATTGCAATTGATGCCGGTCACGGCGGCGATGATCCCGGCGCCATCGGCGCGGGCCGGCTCGAAGAAAAGCGCGTGGCCCTGGCTATCGCCCGCGAGCTGAGCGTGCTGTTCGAGCGCGAGCGCGGTTACAAACCGGTATTAACCCGCAAGGGCGATTACTTTTTGCCGCTGAAAACGCGCCGCGATCTGGCGCGCAAGGCGCAAGCCGATTTGATGGTGTCGATCCACGCCGATGCATTCGCGGATAAAGGCGCGCAGGGCGGATCGGTGTTCGCGTTATCGGATCGCGGCGCGACCAGCACGATGGCCGCCTTTTTAGCCGATAGTGAAAACAACGCCGATGCGATCGGCGGCGTGCCGGTGGAAGGCAAGGACGATGATCTGGTCAAAGTGCTGACCGATTTATCGCTGACCGCGACGATGGATTCGAGTTTGCACATCGGCAAACAGGTGTTGAATTCGATGAGCGGCATAACGCGGCTGCACAGCAAGCGCGTCGAGCAAGCGGCGTTCGTGGTGTTGAAATCGCCCGATACGCCGTCGATTCTGGTCGAAACCGGCTTCGTGTCGAATCCAAAAGAAGCGCGACGCCTGGCCTCGAGCGATTATCAAAAGCAGATAGCGCACGCGATTTTCAACGGTGTCGATCATTATTTCTCGCGTAATCCACCGCCCAATACTTATCTCGCCTCGAAACGTAACGCGCCAAGCCCAGGTGTTCGCAGCAGCGATACTGTAGCCAGCGCTTTGCCCTAATTTCCGCTTACAACATTTCCCTTGGTGAAATTACAACCGTACTGGCGAATCCCGCAGCATTTACTATGTGCAAAAATAAACTCCTTGCGAAAGATTACATCATGCGCAAAGCCGTCATCGTTTATGATGCATCGCCATCAGCGCCAACCATTTATCACCTAACCGATGCCCAGAATTCAACTATTAAGTCCGCGCCTCGCCAATCAGATTGCCGCCGGTGAGGTGGTCGAACGCCCGGCTTCCGTCATCAAGGAATTGCTGGAAAACAGTCTCGATGCCGGTGCCTCTCGTATCGAGGTCGAGGTCGATGCCGGCGGCGTGAATTTAATTCGCGTGCGCGACGATGGTTGCGGCATCGACCGCGACGATTTGCCGCTGTCATTGAGTCGCCATGCCACCAGCAAAATCAGTGTGCTCGAAGATCTCGAATGCGTGGCCAGCCTCGGTTTTCGCGGCGAAGCGTTGGCGAGTATCAGCTCGGTATCGCGTCTTGCCATTACTTCGAATGCCAGCGATGGCGCCGGCGACGGCTGGTGCGCGCGCAGCGAAGGGCGTGAGATGGGGGTGGCGATTGAACCGGCGCCGCATCCGCGCGGCACCACTGTCGAAGTGCGCGATTTGTTTTTTAATACGCCGGCGCGACGCAAATTTTTACGCGCCGAGAAAACCGAATTCGGCCATATCGAAGACACGCTGAAAAAATTGGCATTGAGCCGCTTCGATACGACATTTCAACTGCGCCATAACGGCCGTGTTATTCAACAATTGCGTGCGGCGCAATCGGATCTCGAAAAA
>DASXYH010000143.1:0-8461 GCA_036502545.1 Spongiibacteraceae bacterium | reverse complement strand
GTTCGCGTTTTCTTCGAAACTGCGAAAATAACCGCAAATATTCGGGCGGCCGTATTCATTGTTGAATGCAGCGCCCCCGAGCGGCCCTTCGATCATGATATCGAGCGCGGACACGATGCGATTCGGCTTGCCGTAATCGCGCTCCCACGGCTGCGTGAATTCCGGAATTTGTAAATTCGAAACGGTAAACCCGGTCAACCCTACTTTCGGTTTCGAGCCGCGTCCCACCGCGCCTTCATCGCGAATTTCACCGCCCGCGCCGGTACCGGCACCGGGAAACGGCGCGATCGCGGTCGGATGATTATGCGTTTCCACTTTCATCAGCAGATGAATGTCTTCGTCGTAATAACGATAGGAAAACGTTTCGGGATCGGGATAAAAACGCCCGGCGCGACTGCCGACGACGACAGCGGCATTATCCGAATACGCGCTCAGCACACTGTTTTTATCAGGTAAATTGTTTTTATCAGACAAATTGGCGCCGTTTGGCTGGTGCGTATTTTTTATCATTTGAAACAGCGAGTGACTTTGTAATTCGCCGTCGATAACCCAGCTCGCGTTAAATATTTTATGGCGGCAATGTTCTGAGTTCGCCTGCGCGAACATCATCAATTCGATATCGGTGGGATTGCGTTGCAGTTGTTGGAAACTTGCGAGCAGATAATCGATTTCATCGTCGGCGAGCGCAAGACCCAGTGCGTTGTTGGCGGTGACCAACGCGGCGCGACCACCTCGCAGAATATCGACAGTGGTTAACGCGCGCGGCGGCTGTTGCACGAATAACTGCGCGGCGTCTTCCAGCGATTCGAGTACCGTTTCAACCATGCGATCATGCAGCATCGCAGCGACGATTTTGCGTTGCTCCGCGGATAACCGCGCCGATGCACGCAGGTAATACGCGATGCCGCGCTCGATCCGCTTGATCGCGCGCAAGCCGCAATTGTGCGCAATATCAGTCGCCTTGCTCGCCCACGGCGAAATGGTGCCGAAGCGCGGAATCACAAAAAATAATTCGCCGGTTGTATCGCCGCTTTGAAGCACCGGGCCGTACTGCAGCAATTGCGTCAGCAAGCCGTGCTCGGCATCGCTCAATGGGTGCTCGCTAGCGGCTAGATGCACGAATTCAGCGTAAATTTGTTCGATGCCGGGCACTTTGTCGGCGAGATTCGCGTGCAATTTGCGGATACGAAACGGGGAAAGAGCCGGGGCGCCGCGCAGGATCAGCATGCCGGGAATCACCTCATCAATGGGCACAACGGAGCATGGAATGTCGAGAGGCGCATATTGTAAAGGATTGGCCGCAATTGATCAGCCGTCATCGTATGCACGCGGCTGCGGTTGGCTGATCGGCAAACGACTATTACAATAGTCCGCTATGATTTTTCCGCGCTTTCGCTTTGTTCACCTATTACTTTGGCCTGTGTCGATTTTTCTCGCCGGCTGCGGCTCATCCGATCATCTGCAGGAAATCCGCGACAGCGGCGTGCTGCGCGTGCTCACACGCAATAGCCCAACCACGTATTTCGAGGACCGCAACGGCCCCACCGGTTTCGAATACGAACTCGCTGCCCGCTTCGCCAAATATCTAGGCGTTAAATTGCAAATTGAAACGCAACCCAGCATCGACGGCATTTATGAAAATCTGAATCGCGGTCGCGCCGACATGGCGGCGGCGGGTCTGGCAATGACACCGAAACGCAATCAGGAAGTGCAATTCGGTCCCGGTTATCTCGATGTCGAGCAAGTGGTGCTCACGCACGACGACGGTATCACGCCGAATGGCTTGCCCGATTTGCGCGGCGCGCGTGTGCATGTGTTGGCGGGCGGCAACGCCGCTGAATATTTGCACGATCATCAAGACGCCGCGCCCGGCCTGCAATGGCAGGAATCGAAAGATCTGGAGACGATCGATCTACTCGATCAACTCGATAACGATGAAATCGATGCGACCGTGATCGATTCGAACGAGTTCGCGGCGAACCGCGCGTTTTATCGCGACCTGCGCGTGGCTTTCAAACTCGGTACCACAACGCAATTGGCGTGGGCGCTGGCGAAAGATCCGCGCAATGAACGCTTACTCGACGAGGTCGCAAAATTTTTTGCGCAGATGAAAGAAAGCGGCGAACTCGCGCAACTGGTCGAACGCTATTACACGAAGAGCGCCGACAACGACAGTTACGACGCGGTGACGTTCACCGACAATCTGCAGCGCACGCTGCCGAAATATCAGGACCTGTTCGAGCAGGTGGCTGAAGACTTCGATATGGACTGGCGTCTGCTGGCAGCGATCAGCTACGCCGAATCGGAGTGGAAACCGACTGCGACATCGCCGACCGGCGTACGCGGCATGATGATGTTGACCAATGCGACCGCGAAAGAAGTCGGCGTCACCAATCGCATCGATCCACTGCAAAGTCTGCGCGGCGGCGCACGCTATCTAAAAGGGATTTTGCAGGATTTGCCGCCCAGTATCATGGACAGCGATCGCATGTGGTTCGCACTCGCGATTTACAACATTGGTTACGGTCATGTCGAGGATGCGCGCACTATAGCCGGACGCCAGAATAAAGATCCGAATAAATGGGCGGATGTAAAAGACACGCTGCCATTGCTGCAAAAAAGCCAATTTTATGAACACACGAAAAATGGTTATGCGCGCGGCCGCGAGCCGGTGCGTTACGTGCAGAATATTCGCTACTACTACAATCTGCTGACGTGGACCGAGGTGGCGAAACAACGCACGCCGCCGCCGAAAGCGACCGATCAATATCTTCCGGAAGTTTTCGATGCGACATTGAACGCGCTGTGATGATACGCTGAAACGCGCAAATAACTCGGAGCACAGTCACGATGTCTGCACTCTTCGCTTTTCTGCATCATCTCGCCGCCTTCACGCTCGTCTGCGCCATCGTTATCGAATTCATTTTAATTCGCGACGAATTGACGATCGAACGCGCGCGCACGTTGCTGCGCACCGACGCGATCGCCGGAGCCGCGGCTGGCGCCATTATCGTCGTCGGTTTACTGCGCGTATTTGTTTTTGAAAAAGGCAGCGCTTATTATTTTCACAGCACACCTTTTATCATCAAAATGAGTTTGTTCGTTGCGGTTGCGCTGTTGTCGATTTATCCGACGCTCGAATTTTTATCTTGGCGTAAAGCATTACAGCGCGGCCAGCGCCCATTCGCCGAACCGCAAAAGCTGCGTCGAATTCGCTCGATTCTGCATCTCGAATTGATCGGCGTGGTATTCATTATTTTATGCGCGACGCTGATGGCGCGCGGCATCGGCTATTTCGGCCATTAACGGCGGCGACAGAAAACAGATTTTAAACGAGAGAAATTAATTTTGGTTCAAACGTTTTTCGCGGAAAAACGTCTGTATCAATTGACTGCAACGCTCGGCGAGCACACCGTCACTAATTTCAATGCGATGATTGAACTGAGCGCCATCCAATAATTTTGCAGCACTCATTATGGCTCCGGCACGCGGCTCCAACGCTCCGAATACCAAGCGTTTTACTCGGGCATGAATCAACGCACCAACGCACATCGTGCACGGCTCAATCGTGACATACAGCGCGGTATCGGGAAGGCGGTAATTCGCTAACGTTTTCGCGGCGGCGCGCAACACAACAATCTCCGCGTGCGCGCTCGGATCACAACTGCCGATCGGTTGATTAAAACCGCTCGCGATTAAATGATTGTCCTTGACCAACACCGCACCGACCGGCACTTCGCCAGCGGCGGCTGCGAGTTGCGCTTGCTCCAGCGCGAGTTGCATCCAGTGTTGATCGCTCAAATGCCGCGCATCCATCAGACATTATCTCCGCTGCGGTTGTCCAAACGCCGGCGCGAACGCTCGATGGCATCATGCAATTTTTCCTGTAGTAGCTTTTTCGATGGAAGCTCGGTTAAATATTCCGCGACGTGAATACCGGTTTGATCAAGCTCCAATAATTCGATTTGCTCTTTCTTTTTACCGCTGCACAAAATTATTCCAAGCGGCGGTGCTTCATCCAGCTCCTGTTCGTATTTTGCAAGCCAGCGTAAATACAACTCCATCTGCCCTTTATCGGCTGCTTTAAAATCACCGAGCTTTAAATCGATGGCGACCAAACGTTTTAGGCGACGGTTGTAAAACAATAAATCGATATAGAAATCGTCGTTATCGATTTGAATGCGTTTTTGTCGGGCAACAAAAGTAAAACCCGCGCCTAACTCCAGCAGAAACAATTCCAGCTCACGCAAGATGGCATCTTCGAGATCTTTTTCCAGATAGCGATCCTGCAGGCCAAGAAAATCGAGCACATAAGGATCTTTCAATATTAGTGCGGGGCTCATCTCGCCTTGATCACGCAGGGTGGCAAGCTCACTGACCAACAGCTCATCAGGTTGGTGCGACAGTACGGTGCGCTCGAATAGTAGCGTGTCCATCCGTTCGCGTAGCATGCGCACACTCCAGCGCTCCTGACTGCACATATGAGTGTAGAAATCACGCTTGAGCGGATCTTTAAGATAAATGAGATCAAGGAAATGGCTCCATGCCAATTGTCTAGACAGTGTCGAGACAATTTCAGCATCGGGGTATGTCTCAGCAAACCGCAGCATGTGGCGCAAGTTTTTACCGGAAAAACCGCGGCCGTAGTCGACTTCCAATTGCTTCGCCAAAGTCTCTACAAGCTGTTCGCCATAACCGGCGCGCTCACCTTTAAGCACCTCTGCATAGATACGGTGGCCGATATGCCAATACAGCAATGTCAGCGCGCTGTTGACGGCACCTGTGAGCTGTTTGCGGCTGATATCGATAAGTTCGCGGATGTCTTTAACTAACGATTTCGCGTTAGTGACAAGCGGTTTGGATTTCATTCTACGGCCCCGCCGTGAAAAATATGCTGAAGCTGCGGCCAGTTCGCTTTTCAATTTTGTTCATTCCGCGTCGAATCCCATTCGCTGTTGTCGGAATAATCCGTCGAAAAAAATTCAGCCTATTCCCACTCGATCGTCGCCGGCGGTTTGCTCGACACGTCGTACGTCACGCGGGAAACGCCGGCGATTTCGTTAATGATGCGGTTCGAAACTTTTTCGAGAAGTTCATACGGCAGATGCGCCCAGCGCGCGGTCATGAAATCGATCGTTTCCACCGCGCGCAGTGCAATCACGTATTCGTAGCGGCGCGCATCGCCGACGACGCCGACCGATTTCACCGGCAAAAATACCGCGAACGCCTGGCTGGTTTTGTGATACCAATCGGCGCGATGCAATTCCTCGATAAAAATTGCGTCGGCTTTGCGCAGAATATCGGCGTATTCTTTTTTCACTTCGCCGAGTATGCGCACACCCAAACCGGGACCGGGGAACGGATGGCGATACACCATGTCGTACGGCAGCCCGAGTTCGAGACCAATCTTGCGCACTTCGTCCTTGAATAATTCGCGCAGCGGCTCGACCAATTTAAATTGTATATCGTCGGGAAGACCGCCGACATTGTGATGCGATTTGATCACATGCGCCTTGCCGGTTTTCGCGGCGGCCGATTCGATCACATCGGGATAAATCGTGCCTTGCGCGAGAAATTTCACCTCTTTCAATTTCGTCGCTTCGGTATCGAATATTTCGATGAAGGTGTTGCCGATAATTTTTCGTTTGCGTTCGGGATCATTCACGTCAACTAATTTATCGAGGAAAATCTTCTCGGCATCGGCGCGGATCACCGTCACGCCCATATTGCGCGCGAACATATCCATCACCTGATCGCCTTCGTTCTTGCGCAACAAACCGTTGTCGACGAAGACGCAGGTGAGTTGAGTGCCAATCGCGCGATGCAACAGTGCCGCGACTACCGATGAATCGACACCACCGGAAAGTCCCAGCAGCACTTTGTTCGAGCCGACTTGTGCACGCACATTGCGAATAGCGTTTTCGATAATATTTGCCGGTGTCCACAACGCTTCGCAGCCGCAAATATTCAATACGAAATGTTCGAATATCCGCATGCCCTGCAGCGTATGTGTCACTTCAGGATGAAATTGCACCGCGTAAAAATTGCGTGCGGGGTGCACCATCGCCGCAATCGCGCAGGATGGCGTCGATCCCATCAATTCGAAACCCGGTGGCAACACGACGACTTTATCGCCGTGACTCATCCACACATCGAGCAGCGAGCTGCCGTCGTTGTGATCGATATGATCGCTGATGTCTTTAAATAATTCGCCGCTGCCGTGTACTTTGACCTGCGCGTAACCGAATTCGCGCAGATTCGACGATTCGACTTTGCCGCCCAGCTGTTCGGCCATCGTTTGCATGCCGTAGCAAATACCCAGTAGTGGCACGCCGATATCGAACACGATCTGCGGCGCGCGCGGCGAATTGAATTGCGTTACCGATTCCGGTCCACCCGCGAGAATGATGCCCAACGGATTAAATGCGCGAATCGCCGCCTCATCGATATCCCACGCATGAATTTCGCAATACACGCCGATCTCGCGCACGCGACGCGCGATCAATTGCGTGTACTGCGCGCCGAAATCGAGAATTAGAATACGGCTGGAATGAATATCTTGGTTCATAACTTTTGCCTGATAAAATGATTACGCGCTGTGGTGAGCCGTTCTGTCAGAAGGTTTGCAGCGACCGTAAGCGGCATGGATGCCGCGGCCGAGCCTACATGGATGTATTCACGGCGTGTCGCAGCAAACCTTCTGGCGGAGCGGCGAATTCAACGCTCGACACTATCTGCAAATAAACCCATCCGAAAAAAAACAAACGGGGCCGCAGCCCCGTAATTCTTCTAACGCAGTAACTCAGCCGCCCAACGGATAATTCGGCGCTTCCTTGGTAATGCTGACATCGTGCACATGGCTTTCATGCATGCCCGCTGTCGTCACGCGCACGAAATTCGGTTTCGTGCGCAAACTTTCCATATCGTTGCAGCCGGTGTAACCCATCGCCGAACGCACGCCGCCCATCAACTGATGCACGATCGCCGCAAGTGAGCCCTTGTACGGCACGCGGCCTTCGATACCTTCCGGCACTAGTTTTTCGACGCCATCTTCGGTGCTTTGAAAATAGCGATCGCTCGAACCCTGCGTCTTCGCCATCGCGCCGAGCGAACCCATGCCGCGATACGATTTGTATGTGCGGCCCTGATACAACTCGGTTTCGCCGGGCGCCTCTTCGGTGCCGGCGAACATGCTGCCCATCATCACGCTGTACGCACCGGCCGCGAGGGCTTTCGAAATATCGCCGGAAAAACGAATACCGCCGTCGGCGATCAACGGAATTTTCGCATCGCGCAATGCCGCCGCCACTTCCGCGATCGCGCTGATCTGCGGCACGCCGATTCCTGTAACGATACGCGTCGTGCAAATCGAACCGGGACCGATGCCGACCTTCACCGCATCGGCACCGACATCTTGCAACGCTCGCGCAGCGTCGGCTGTTGCGATATTGCCACCGATCACATCGACCTGCGGATAATGCTTTTTAATCCACTGCACACGCTGCAATACATTGCGACTGTGACCGTGCGCGGTATCGACGACGATGACATCGACACCGGCCTCAACCAATGCCGCCACGCGCTCATCGGTATCATTACTCGTTCCCACCGATGCACCGGTACGCAACCGCCCCTGCTTGTCCTTAGACGCCAGCGGATACGTCTGCGCCTTCATAATATCTTTGACGGTGATCATGCCGCTGAGATCGAACTTGTCGTTGACGATCAGCACTTTCTCGATGCGGTGCTTATGCAGCAGCTCTTTGACGCTTTCGAGATCGGCGCCTTCGCCCACTGTCACCAAATTATTCTTCGGCGTCATGATGCTCGACACCGGTTCGTCCATTCGTGTTTCGAAACGAACATCGCGACTGGTGACAATGCCGACCAGCCTGCCCTTGTCGAGCACCGGCACACCGGAGATGTTGTATTGCTTGCGCAATTCGATCAGTTCGCGGATCGGCGCGCTCGCTTCAATCGTAATCGGATCCTTGACGACGCCGCTCTCGTGCTTCTTCACCGCACGCACTTCGCGCGCCTGCTGCGCGACAGTCATATTCTTGTGAATGATGCCGATGCCGCCCTCCTGCGCCAGCGCAATCGCAAGGCGCGCTTCGGTAACGGTATCCATCGCGGCGGAAACGAGCGGGATATTGAGTTCGATATTGCGGGTCAGGCGGGTTCTCAAGCTCACATCTTTCGGCATCACTTCCGAGTAAGCAGGCACCAGCATCACATCGTCGAAGGTGAGTGCATCATGGAGGATACGGAGCATCGGTAAAACCCCCTAAGCTTGAGAATCGCGCATCTTAATGGATCAGGGTTGCCGGGTAAAGTTGCGTTCTCTCGCCAGTCCCTTGGTCACAGCGGCTTTATCGCGACAATTTTATCTTTATCGCTACAATGCCGCCCCATGTCGACCCCAATCGCCCCACTGGAACCGCAGCGCCCCGATGCTGTG
>DASXYH010000142.1:0-9117 GCA_036502545.1 Spongiibacteraceae bacterium | reverse complement strand
AAAAACCCCTGTGCGTAATCGCATTTATTCTCGCGCAGGAACTGCATTTGCGCCGCTGTTTCGACACCTTCGGCCAACACTTTCAAATTTAATTTGTGCGACATCGCGATAACGGCGCTGGTGATTTCCATATCGCTTTTGCTGTGCGGAATGTCTCTGATAAACGAGCCATCGATTTTTACGAAGTCGACCGGTAATTTGCGCAGATAACTCAACGAGGCATAACCCGTACCGAAATCGTCGATGCTGATCGTCACACCCAGCACGCGCAGCGCGACCATCGTCGCGATCGATTCTTCCAGCGATGAGATCAGCGAAGTTTCCGTCACTTCCAGTTCCAGCCGCTGCGGTGGAAAACCGGTCAGCTGCAAAATATTTTTGATAAATTCGACCAGATTGGGATCGCGGAACTGACCGGCGGAAATATTGATGGCGAGTTTGAGATCGCTCAGGCGTTGCGCCATGTTGTCGGTGCGGCGCATTTCCTTGCATGCGGTGTCGAGCGTCCACTTCGTCAGCGACATGATCAAACCCAGCTCTTCTATTTTTTTCAGGAATACGTGCGGCGACAATAAGCCTCTTTCCGGGTGGTGCCAGCGGGTCAACGCTTCCAGACCAAAAATTTTGCCCGTTTCAATATTGACCTGCGGCTGGTAGTAAACCTTGAACTGATTTTCTTCGAACGCGGTGCGCAACTGCATTTCCAGTTTGAGGGTATCGGCGCCCTCGGGGTCCATGCCGTCGTGATAAACCAGATAAGCGTTGCGACCGGCTTCTTTCGCTTTGTACATGGCGATATCGGCGTTTTTCATCAAATCGGTCGCATTGCCGGCATCGTCCGGCGCCAACGTAATACCGATACTCACTGTCGCCGTTATTTTTTCGCGGCCGAGATCGATCGGTTCGCGCAAGCGCTGCAGAATCTTTTCGGCGATGAGCGCAGCCGGTTCGGCATTATCGAGACCGCCGAGCAGCACGGTGAATTCATCGCCGCCCAACCGCGATACAACATCCTCGCGCCGTACACAGCCGACAATACGTTCGGCGATCGTGCTCAACAGACGATCGCCGGCATCGTGCCCCAGGGTGTCGTTGATGCGTTTGAAATTATCCAGATCGAGAAATAACAGCGCCATTTTCGTGCGATTTTTACGGCAGCGAATCAGCTCATCGTCGAGGCGATCCTTGAACAGGCGGCGATTCGGCAGGCCGGTAAGCGGATCGTAAAATGCGATTTGTTTAAGTTTTTCGTGCGCATGCTTCAGCGCGCTGATATCGCGCTTCATCACCAGTGCGGCATTGATGACGCCGTTTTCGCGCAACGGCCCGACGTGGTTCGCGTACCACGCATGGTTCGCCTCATCGTACGTTTCGAATTGGGCGGTGACGCCGCCGACGAACACCGATTGCAGTGCGTTTTTCGCCTCGCTGCGCTGCTCGGGATCGAGTCCATCGAAAATACTGCCGGTGCTACGGTTGGCAACTCCATGGCGCGGATCGTCGGGACGGTTGATAAAAGTTATATGGCCTTCGCTGTCGACGATTTGCATTAAATCGGGTGCGTCGTTGATGATCGCCTTCAGTGTTTCCTCGGAATGAATCAATGCCGAGTTTTGCGCCTCTATCGTTTCCAGCATGCCGTTGAAGGTATCGATCAACAAACCGATATCGTCATCGAAACCTTTTTGCGAGCGCACTGAATAATCTTTGTCTTTGGTAATCACCGCCGCGGTGCGCCCCAATAACGAGAGCGGAAAAATAACGTAGCCGATCAGCTTGGAAGCGAGCAGCAAACCGATCGAGCCCACGCTGATTAAAAACAGCAGCGCGATGCCGGCGATATTGCGCGTGCGCTGCTGACGCTCGTCGAGGTTGGAAACGATATACAGCGCACCGATCGGATTGTTGTTCATCATTACCGGCTGCATTGTTTCCAGCCAGTTTTCGGATAATTGATAATCCACTAGCGACGGAACAGTCTGCGGGCATTCGGCGATGCGCGCACCCACAGCGCGAAAATGCGCGAACAATTGGCCGCTGCGAAACAGGCAGGCGGCGGCGATGGTGGGATTGGTATGCAGTGCCTCCAGATTGCCGGTGGCGTTGAATTCGTCGCCGAACGCCAGCGCCGCGCTGCTGCGATCGGCGACGATAGCGCCCAGCACCTGCTGTTGCTTCAAGCGGGTATCGATAAAGTTGTGGCGATCATAGGCGACAATGGCAATAACGCTGGAGCCAAGCACCAGGATCGTCATCAACGCGATAATGCCAATAAGTTTGCTTTTTAGCGGTGCTCTGTCGAAAAACAGCATAGTTCTTATAAGTTCCCGGTTCGCTATCCCGTTGGGTACGGCGCATGAGGTATTGCGAACTGCTCTGTGCCTGTTCCGGCTAGCTTAATTGTAGGTGAAGAAGAAAAGTTTGCCCGAGTTAAGCGACAACCCGACGCTTTTGTTCTGGTTGGCTACACTGATGGGCAAATGAAAAAAATAATATCAACGCTGTCGATGAGCCTGTGTCCGTGAGCCGTACCATTATTCGCTATCATTGTCGCAAGTCGTTTTTAGCAGTAATGGCCTTGCTGTCGTCGCTCTGTGGCGCGGTTGAAAATCCAATCGAGAAAGATGCCGCGCCAATTGTCTTCGTCGGTATCGAGCTGACACACATGACCTATTACCCGCGCCTGCAAATCACCGCCGCGCGCGTGCAGCAGGAAATGGCGCAAGTGATTGCCACTCATCGCGGCGTCATCGATTTCGCCACCGTGCAGGATGTCGCCAGCCGCATCACCGCGCTCTATCGCAGCGCGGGCTTTGTGTTTACGCGCGCCTATATACCGCAACAGCGTGCGCACAACGGTGCGATTGAAGTACGTCTGCTGGAAGGCACGCTATCTTCGATCGATATTTTGGATAATAAAAGTTACAGCGCAGCCGAGTTGACGCGACCGTTCGCCGATTTGACGGGCAAGGTGGTTTATAGCCCGGATATGGAAGAAGCGATGGCCTTGCTCAACGATTATCCCGGCCTCAATGCGTTCGGCTTTTATTCGGTCGGCGAAGAGCCCGGCAGCACGCGCCTCAATGTGCGGGTGCAGCGCGAACGCGATTGGACCGGCGCATTGCATGCGGATAATTACGGTGCGGAATTGACCGGCCACGTGCGTCTGCTCGCCGAGTTGGAAAAATTCAATCCGACCGGTAATGCCGATCATTTGCGCGTCGCCGCGTTGCAAACCGTGGATCCAAAAAACGCCACCTATGGATTGTTGAATTACGATATTCCGGTGCTCGACCAGCGCTCGCAATTGGCGCTGCGCGCATCCACCGATACATTTGTGGTGTCGCGCGGCGGCAATGCGAGCCAGCAGATCGAACTCAGCGGCAAGGCGCATTCGGCAGCGATCGAATTCAAGCGTCAACTCAAGCGCAGCAATGCGGCGAATCGTAGCTGGCATATCGGCATCGTTCGCGATATTTCGACCAGCGCAATCAAAGATGTCGATATCAATCTCGATCAAAAAAGTTGGGAGACGAATATCGGTTTTGATCTGGATAATTTTAATCGACGCAGCAATAGTTTTTTCGCTACCGGTATCGATGTCGTCGCCGGTCGTTACGATGCGATCGACGTGCCCGGACAGACTCACGATTATCGCTTCGCGCACGGTTACGCGGGTTATAGCCGCGGGGTCAGAGTAAGTTCCGAAACCCATCAGCTAAAGCTCGATATCGATTGGCAATACACGCACGATTTGCTGCCCGCCATCAGTCAGTACGCATTGACGGGCCCCACGCGTTTGCGCGGTTTTTTACCGGGCGATTTCAGCGCCGACAGCGGCGCGATCGGTATCGCCACCTGGGTATTGCCGAAATGGGCATTGACCGCAGAGAAAGGCGTTAATAAACCCGATCTGACGATGTCGCTGTTCGCCGAATACGGTTACGGCGTGCAGAACATTCCCGCCGCCAATATCAACAACGATTGGGGCTATATGTCCGATGCCGGCGCGGCCTGGTTATTTACCATTGGCTCGAATTTAAGCGCCACCATCACCGTGGCAATGCCGTTATCGCATCGCATCAATTATCAGGATAACCATGTTGCGGCGACGCGCGCGTGGATCGAATTGCTGTGGCGGTTTCACTGATGGGACGATTTCACTGATGTACTTATTCATAAAATCGAAATCAAATTCCATGGACCCGCTTACCGGACTTGCGAGACCGCTGCGCCGCCGCAAAAAATTTTATTGTACGCGTTGGACTTTCGCTAGTCTGCTGAGCGCGCCGCTGTGGGCATTTACGCCGATCGGAGCTGCGGCTGGTCCGGCTGGCGGACATATCGTCGGCGGCAACGGCAGCATCTCTCGTCCGAACAACGATCTCACCGAAATTCATCAGCGCAGCGATCGGCTGGCGATCGACTGGCAGCAGTTCGATGTCAACGCCAACGAAGTCGTACGTTTTATTCAACCGTCGTCGCGCTCGATCGCGCTGAACCGAATTCTCGATTCGAAACAAAGTCTGATTCTCGGCCGCATCGAAGCGAACGGAAAAATATTTTTGATCAATCCGCGCGGCATTATTTTCGGCAAGGATGCAACGATAAATGTCGCAGGTTTAGTCGCTTCATCGCTCGATATCGATCCACGCAATTTCATCAAAGGCAATTTTGTATTCAAAGACGGAGGCACGTTCACCGCTAACGGCGGCGATGGCGTCATCGTCAATCAGGGTACGATCGAAGCGGCCGTTGGCGGTGCGGTGGTATTGCTCGGCAAAGTCGTTATCAATGAAGGCGATATTCGCACGCCGCATGGCAGCGTGCGTTTGGTCAGCGCCGGTGGCGCGGTGATCAGTTTCGACGACAATAATCAGCTCGGTATTCAAATCACTGCGCAGCAAAAAGAGAAAATCGATAACCAAACCGATGCGGTGCGCAATGGCGGCACTATCAGTGCGGAAGGCGGTTTAATTGCATTGACCGGCGCAACCACAGCGGATTTATTTACCAACGCCGTCAATAACGAAGGCGTATTGGTTGCGAACAGCGTGCGCAATCACAATGGCGTCATCGAATTAACAGGCGATGAAAGCCATGTTGCACAAAGCGGCGAAATCAATGTTTCCGCGATCGATAAAGCCGGTGGTGTCGACATTAATAGCGGCGGAAAAATAAATATCAGCGGCAACGCTATTCATGACACCGGGAAATTAATTGCAGACGGCGCGAATGGCGGCGACATTCAGTTGCACGCAAACGATTTAGTCGTCACACAAAACGATGCGACGATCAGCGCAACCGGCAACAACGGCAAAGGCGGCCATATCGAATTACTGGCCGATCGCGTCGGTGTTTTGGATAATTCGCGTATCGATGCCAGCGGCAGCGCGGGCGGCGGTGTTGTGCATGTCGGCGGCGCCTTTCACGGTGAGAGGCACGATGGCAGTCCGCGCAATGCGCAGCGCACTGTGCTCGACAAGAATGCCGCGATTTATGCCGATGCGACAACAAACGGCAGCGGTGGCGAAGTCGTTTTATGGTCCGATGATATTACTTATTTTGCTGGCAATATTTTTGCGCGCGGCGGTAATAATGGTGGTGATGGTGGCAATCTCGAAGTATCAGGCAAAAATGCGCTGAACTTTTTCGGACACGTCGATACCAGCGCTCCGCACGGCAAAATGGGTAATTTGCTGCTCGATCCGGCGATTATCAACATCATTAACGGCAGCGGCGGTGCACAGGATGCCGGCGTCGCCGACGGCATTATTCTTTCCGGCGATTCACCTTCGCCGTATCAGATCAGCGAACAGGCGCTGGAAGCACTGACCAGCAACGTTACGCTGACCGCAACACAACAAATCAATATCGCTAATCTCGCCGATAACGAATTGTTGTTCAATCCGAATGGCGGCACGGTGACTTTCAATATCAATGGCAGCGGCAATACCAGCTTCACGATGGCCGATGTGAACGATACGATTCGCGTCAACAACGGTAATCTGGTGATCAATAGCAACAATACCGGCGGCAACGTCAATTTTACTCTGGGTAATTTAACGACGACCACGGCCGGCAATATAACGGTCACTGCCAGCGCGCCATGTACAGCTTCTTTTTCGTCATGCAACGGCGGAGCTATCACCATTAATAGCGGCGCTATCAACTCGGCGGGCTCTGTTACCGTACACGCCGATTCAACGGGGCAGAACAGCAGTTTCTTTTTCGGTAATGCTTCCGGCGGAAATATTTCGATAAATGTGGGCGATATTGCCGTCGGCGGCGCTGTTGCAATCGATGCGGTATCGAATGCGACCGGCGGTATATTTTTCGGTACCTTGTCGAGCGGTACGACGAGCGTCACCGTCGGCAATATCGTCGAGAGCGGCCATAACGATATTCTGGTGGCTGCAAGTTCTCCGCTAAATCATTCGCTCGAAAATGTTTTTATCGGTGGCAATTATTTAACCGATGGCACCGGCGGCAATATTTCGATCAGCGGCAATACGCTGCATTTGAATAGTGACACGCTGCTCGAAGACGCGGTATTCGCAGCGGGCGGCACGATGGCGGTGACATTTAACACGCTTACTGCAAATGGTCACCAATTGGTGCAGGGATACAACAATATTTATGTCGGCGATATCAGCGGTTCCGCCACCACTTTCGGCGATTTCGGATTTTCGCAGGCGAATATCGATGCGTTCACCGGCGCCGGTCTTATGTTGCGCGCAAAAAATAATGTTTTTCTCGGCAATACGACACTGACATCGGCGAGCGCAACATCGGTACAACTGGTCGCCGACAGAGATAACAGCGGCGGTGGCGATTTGTCGATCGCCAGCGGCAAAACATTCGATGCGAACGGCAGAAATTTTATCGGCAGCGGCGCCAACGCGACGATCAACGGCAGTATTGTTAACAGCGGTACAGGCTCGCAACAATTCAATACCACCAGCGCGATCAATTTCGGTAGCGGCGCGACACTGACCAGCGCCAGTGGCAATATTGCATTGACTGCCGGCACGTCCATCGCGATGGCTAGCAACGCAACGATAACAAGCACCACCGGCCAATTGGCATTGACCGCCGCCAACAATATCGCGCTCGGCAGTTTGACGACCGGCAATACCACCACCAGCGCCGTTAACGTGACATCGACTGCCGGTGCGATCAGCAATGCCGGCGCCGCGACCAATATTTCCGCGAATGCGGCCGGTTCGCGCGTCGCGTTGCATGCCGCAAGCGGTATTGCTGCGAATTTATCGATCAACGATCTCGTCTTGACGAATTCGAGCAGCGGCACCGTTTCGCTTACCAACGATCGCGCACTGCAGATTTCTTCTTTTACGAATACGCCTGCTACAACGTCTTCAGTTACCACCACCGGCGTTGGCAGCAATATGACGATTGCCGGCAATGTATCGAGCGGCAGCAATCTAACACTGACATCGAGTGGCACATTTACCGTTGTTAACGGCAATACGGTGAATTCGAATGCGGGCACATTATCGATTAACGCAACCGGTGATGCGGCGATTACCGGCCTGACGACAACTAACAACACCGCGAGCGCAATCAGCGTGATCAGCGGTGGCGCGATTTCTGATAACGGCAATACCAATGTTGATATTAGCGCGACGCAAGCCAATGCGGTGGTTACGCTGCAAGCCGCAAACGGCATCGGCGCTGGCAACGCGCTGGATCTTGCGATTGCGCGGCTGGCATTGACGAACTCCACGGCGGGCGCTGTCTCGCTGACCAATAATCGCGCGCTGCAAATCAATTCATTGACGAACACGCCGGCGACCACCACGACCATTATCACCACCGGCGTTGGCAGCAATATGGCGATCGCGGGCAACGTCGCGAGCGGCAGCGATATCGCATTGACATCGAGCGGGACGTTCAGTATCACCGACGGGTTCACGGTGAATTCGAACGCGGGAACGTTAGCGATTAATTCGATAGGCAATGCCGCCATCACCGGATTGACCACGACCAACAATACCGCGAGCGCGATCAGTGTAATCAGCGGCGGCGCAATTTCGGATAACGGCAACACCAATCTCGATATCAGCGCAACGCAACCGAATGCGGTCGTGACCCTTCAAGCGGCGAGTGGCATCGGTGCAGCGAACGCACTCGATCTGGCGATCGCGAATTTAATATTGACGAACTCGACCAGCGGTGCTGTGAATATCACCAACAACCGCGCGCTGCACATCAATGCGTTCACGAACACACCGGCGACGGCGGCATCGATCGCGACGACCGGCATCGGCAGCGATCTGACGCTCGGCGGCAATGTATCGAGCGGCAGTAATCTAACACTGACGTCGAGCGGCGCGTTCACCGTGGTCGACGGCTTCACGGTCAACTCGAACGCAGGCACGCTCGCGATCAACGCAACGGGCGACGCGGCGATCACCGGCTTGACGACCACGAACAACACCGTGAGCGCAATCAGCGTCATCAGCGGCGGTGCGATTTCGGACAACGGCGATACCAGTCTCGATATTACCGCGACACAAGCGAATGCGTTGGTAACGCTGCAAGCAACAAACGGTATCGGCATTGCAAATGCGATCGACTTGGCGATTGCGAAATTAGCGTTGGTGAATTCGACGGCCGGCGCCGTGAATGTAACGAACAACCGCGCGCTACAAATCAATTCACTGACGAACACGCCGGCAACGACAACGACCGTTACCACGATCGGCGTCGGCAGCAACATGACTATTGCCGGCAATGTCGCCAGCGGCAGCGATATCGCGTTGATATCGAGCGGTACATTCAGCGTTACCGATGGCTTCACGGTAAATTCGAACGCGGGCACGTTATCGATTAATGCGACGGGCAACGCCGCAATCACCGGTTTGACCGCTACCAATAACACTGCGAGCGCGATCAGCGTCATCAGCGGCGCCGCAATTTCCGATAACGGCGATATCAACGCCGATATCACTGCAACGCAGCCGAGTGCCGTTGTTGCACTGCAAGCGGTGAGCGGCATCGGCACCGGCAATGCGATTGATATTAACGTCGCTAACATTACCGCGAGCAATGGCAGCAGCGGCGATATCCGTCTGCATGCACTCGGCAGTTTTA
>DASXYH010000141.1:0-8177 GCA_036502545.1 Spongiibacteraceae bacterium | reverse complement strand
GATTTACGCGAGACGCATTTCGTCGAAATTTACGAGCCGTATAGCGAACCGCAAGTGCAGGAGCAGGCACATCGCTGTCTCGACTGCGGCATTCCGTATTGCGAATGGAAGTGCCCGGTTCACAATTACATTCCGAACTGGCTGCAATTGATTAGCGAAGGTAATATTTTCGCCGCCGCCGAATTAAGCCATCAAACTAACAGTTTGCCTGAGGTGTGCGGCCGCGTGTGTCCGCAGGATCGTTTGTGCGAAGGCGCATGCACGTTGAACGACGGCTTCGGCGCAGTGACGATTGGCGCCACCGAAAAATATATTTCCGATACGGCGCTTGCGCTCGGTTGGAAACCGGATTTATCGAAACGCGTGTGGACCGATAAAAAAGTTGCCGTGATCGGCGCCGGTCCCGCCGGTATCGGCTGTGCCGATGTATTGGTGCGCGCGGGCGTGAAGCCGATCGTGTTCGATCGCTATCCGGAAATCGGCGGTCTGCTCACGTTCGGCATTCCCGAATTCAAATTGGAAAAATCGGTGATGCAGCGGCGCCGCAAATTATTCGAAGAAATGGGCATTGAATTTCGCTTAAACAGCGAAGTCGGCCGCGATGTGATGATGGAACAGTTGCTCGGTGAATACGATGCCGTGTTCATGGGGATGGGCACGTACACCTACATGAAAGGCGGCTTTCCGGGCGAAGAGTTGGCCGGCGTTTACGATGCATTACCGTATTTGATTTCGAGCGTGAACCGCAATATGGGTTGGGAAAAAAATCCCGCCGATTTCATCAGCGTGAAAGGCAAGCGCGTCGTCGTGCTCGGCGGCGGCGATACCGCGATGGACTGCAATCGCACTGCGATTCGCCAAGGTGCGATCAGCGTAACGTGCGCGTATCGTCGCGATGAGGAAAATATGCCGGGCTCGCGTCGCGAAGTGGCCAATGCGCGCGAGGAGGGCGTGAATTTTTTATTCAATCGTCAGCCGATTGCGATCGTCGGCGGTGCGGATGGCGTCGAAGGCGTGAAGCTGGTGACAACGCAACTCGGCGAGCCCGACAGTAAAGGCCGCCGCCGTCCCGAAGTCATCGAGGGCAGCGAGGAGGTGCTGGATGCGGATGTGGTATTGATCGCATTCGGTTTTCGTCCGAATCCTCCGCAATGGCTCGATGTGGCGAATGTAAAAACCAACGACTGGGGCGGTATCGTCGCGCTCGAACAACAGCCGTATAAATTTCAAACCAGCAATCCGAAAATATTTGCCGGCGGCGATATGGTGCGCGGCTCCGATTTAGTTGTGACCGCGATTTGGGAAGGGCGGCAGGCGGCTGAAGGTATTCTGGATTATTTAGGTGTTTGAATGATTGCTCAATAGCTAGAGAAACTCTAATGAAGTGTTTTTGTTGAAGGCACGCTGTAGCAGAGCATGAGGCGCTGGAGGGAGTTCTTTTTTTCAGGACAAGAAGGTGATCTTATCGAAGCTATGGTGCCATTCGTCATCGGAGAAGTCGACGAATTCTGCTAGGCCGACCACACCGGAGCTACTTGAATGCTCGCGACGGAAGTCCTGAAAAAAAGAACTCCCTCCGGCGCCAACCCGCTGCGAGAGCGGTGCGATAGTTGACACTGAAAAAAACACTTAATCGGAATTTCTTTGGTCGGAGAGCGGTACGATCGCTTTTCCCTTACAATTCGCCAAATTTCGAGTGATTCCCGATGAGCGAATTGAAGAACGATCGTTTCCTGCGAGCGCTGCTGCGTCAACCCGTCGATGTCACACCGGTCTGGATGATGCGCCAAGCCGGGCGTTATCTGCCCGAATACCGCGCGACGCGCGCGCGGGCCGGCGATTTCATGGCGCTGTGCACCAATCCCGATTTAGCGTGCGAAGTTGCGCTGCAACCGCTGCGGCGTTTCGCGCTGGATGCGGCGATTTTATTTTCCGATATTCTGACAATTCCCGATGCGATGGGGCTCGGACTTTATTTCGAGACCGGTGAAGGCCCGCGTTTTCGTAAAACGGTGCGCAGCGAAAAAGATGTCGCCGCGCTGCCAATTCCCGATCCGGAAAAAGATCTCGGTTACGTGATGAGCGCGGTGCGCACGATTCGCCGCGAATTAAACGGCAGCGTGCCATTGATCGGTTTTTCCGGCAGCCCGTGGACGCTCGCGACGTACATGGTCGAAGGCAGCGGCTCGAAAGATTTTGGCCACGCCAAAGCACTCGCGTTCGATCAGCCGCAGGTGATGCACGCGCTGCTCGATAAATTAGCGCAAAGTGTCACCGCCTATTTGAACGGCCAAATTAAAGCGGGCGCGCAAGCGGTGCAGATTTTCGATACCTGGGGCGGTGCGTTGAGCTACGATGCCTATCTCGAATTTTCATTGCCGTATATGCAAAAAATTATCGCGAATTTAATCCGCGAAAATGACAGCCGTCGCGTGCCGATAATTTTATTCACAAAAAACGGCGCGCCGTGGTTGCAGCAAATTGCCAATGCCGGCGCCGATGCGGTGGGATTGGATTGGAGCGTCGATATCGGCAGTGTGCGCCAACAAATCGGCGATCGCGTCGCACTGCAAGGCAATATGGATCCGACCATGCTGTATGCGAATCCCGCGCGCATCCGCAGCGAAGTGCAAAAAATTCTCGCGAGCTTCGGCCGCGGCAATGGCCATGTATTCAATTTAGGCCACGGCATCACGCCAGACGTCGATCCCGAAAATGCGCGTGTATTTATCGATGCGGTGCATGAGTATTCGGCGCAGTATCATTCTTAAATCCACATATTAATTTGATTGAGTACGAATCCTACAAATATTTATACGAACGCCGATGCCACACGTTTGCGATACGCACGCGGCTCTTCGCCGATGGCTGCGCGGAAATTTTTGCCGAATGCACTTTGGCTCGCGAAGCCGATTTGTGTTGCGATGGTGCCAATCGGTAGCGCAGTATCACCCAATAAGATCAACGCCCGTGCTAAGCGACAGCGGCGGCGATATTCTTCCCAACTGATGCCGCAGGTTTGCATGAACAGCCGGCTCAAATTGCGTTGCGATAAACCAACCGCGCAACAAACCAATGGCGCATCGACTGTCGCAAGATTTTTTCGCGTGTAATCCATCGCGCGCCGAACACGTCGATCGCTGCTGGTCGGCAGCATCAATCGCGTTTCCGCTTCGATCCATTCTCCACAGAGCAGTGCGAGCGCTTCGAAATAGGCCGCGCTGATCGGCTGCTCCGGTGTTGTCAGCGGCCAGCGCATAGCGGCCATCAACATTTGCCGCATCAGCGGCGATACATGGATCATGCGGATACGATCGCCCGATCGCGGCATCATATGCGGCGAAAAAAATATCGAGCCCGATTGGACCCGGTCGATGCGCGTGCGATGAATCACCCCGGCTGGTATCCAAAGCGCAAGTTGGCGCGGCGCTACAAACAGCGTTTTTTCATCTTCTACGTCGAGTGATCCTTCGAATGCGTAGAGCAATTGATGCATATCATGTGCATGCCAGTGTGTATCGACCTGCATCCCGTCGCTGACGTGAGCGCCCGCCTGTGGTCGGCAGTTTGGATCGCCTAAATGGTTACTAAGTGCGCTTTGATTCATGGTTCCGCCTTGGCCGATGAAAACCAAAATTCGGCCGAGTAGGTTGTGTATGCTTTGGCAAAAATCGCTATCGTATTTTCATTTTATTCTGCATTGAGATGAGAAGAGGATAATCATGTCTGCCGACCGTGACGAGAACAAAACCATACGCGATCAATTTACTAAGCAGGCCGCGTCTTACGCGAGTCTCGTGCAGCAGCGCAGCGATGCGTCGATGGCGCTGCTATTGGAAACAATAGAACCTGTACCAACCGATCTGGTTTTGGATGTCGCTTGCGGCAGCGGATCGCTGACTTTGGCGCTTGCAATGCAAACAGCGCACGTGGTCGGCATCGATTTGACGCCGGCCATGCTTGAACAGGCGAAGCGCTTACAAGCCGAAAGCAATATTAATAATATCGAATGGCAACTCGGCGATGTCGCGGCGCTGTCTTTTGCGGACGAACGTTTTTCACTGGTCGTTTCGCGCGCCGCCTTTCATCATATGGCGTCACCCGCACAGGTGCTCGCCGAAATGGCACGGGTGTGTCGCATCGGCGGACGTATCGCTGTTTTCGATTTAACGCCTGATCCAGCAAAGGCCATCGCGTTCAACGCAATCGAAAAATTACGCGATCCATCGCACGCGCGGGCGCTGACGGCAACCGAATTGCGTGCGCTTGCAACGGGGCTCGGCGTTGAAGAAATATCAGTCACTTCGTTTACCGCATGTGATCTGCGGCTCGACGACGTACTGGCCACATCATTTCCTGAAGCTGGAGCTATGAAAAAACTGCGACGCATGTATTCAGAAGACGCAGCAAGCGGCGCGAATACTCTCGGCTTTAATGCCAGGCAGATCAATGGCAAAATTATTATCGATTATCCGTTGACGTTGATGGTGTGGCGGCGCAGTGCATAATCAACTGAATCCGAATGCAACGATGATTTCAGGTGTCGTCCAATACGAGACGATGATTGACGTTGGGCTATTGGCAATACCGATGCCCTGCAACACCGGCATGCCTTCCTCGCCCGGAATATACGGGACGCCGTCTTTTTTCATTCGCCACAGCAGTTTAAACGTATCGCCGACGCTTTCAATTTCCCAATCGAACGCGCCGTTTACCGATCCGTCAGGTCCTAAATAAGTAATCGCGTAGCGGCCCGGAAAACCATTCGACGTATCGCCCTTCGCGATGCCGGTGCATATAACCGGCTGCCCGGCCGCTAGGTTACTGGTCGATAAATAAATTGCGTCGATGGTGTTGGGTTCGGTTTGGCTGATCGAATATTGAACCACGCCGATGGCTGTTGTTTTTATCATATGCGAACTCTCTATTTAACTGGTCGTACGAATATCAATGCCGCGGTGGAAACTGTTTCAAAATTTCATCGAACGCTTTTTGCAATTGCTTCTGATTGATCTGCGTTGAGCTGCTGCTGATGCCGATAGTCTCGCTGCCGCGCCATAACAGCCGCTGTGTTTTCGGGTCGAGAAAATCCACGACAATTTGCGCATTCTGATCGAGATCGTTGCCGCCAAACGGCAAACTGAATGAGACACCGCCGCCCATATTATCATTGAATCCACCCATGCCGATACCGACGCGCGGACGATCGTCGACTAATTTTTTCACGCTCTTGATGTAATAGCGCACGAGAAAATCGGCTGCGAATTTTTCGCTCGCCGGCGTCATTTGGCGATCGAGACTCAGTGCCAAAATTTCTTTCGCGTTATCGACATTGAGCGTAGTGAGCTCGCTATCGATGCTGTCGGTTTGCGGTAGCCAATCGTAATAGTGAAACTGGCTGAAATCCTTTTGCGTGTCGTAATCGGTTTGCACATCGGCGGCGTAAAGTAATGCAGAAGATAAAATGATGGCGAATAAGCACGCGATGGTTGTCAGTAAATAGCGTTGCCACATGGCGAAGACCTCAAAGCGATTATTAATTTTGCTACCATTCGAGACTGAGTTGCGCCGACGGCACGCGAAACAAATCGGTGCGCAATATCGTTCTCGCTGCGTTGAATTGCAGCGCGCGCGCGACGCGGCGAAAACGCGCTTCCAATAAATCAGCGAACACGCCGGTGCCACGCATGCGTGTGTGAAATTGTGCGTCGTAATTTTTGCCGCCGCGGCTTTGGCGAATCAAACTCATCACGTGCTCCGCGCGCAACGGAAAATGATCGCGCAGCCACTGCTCGAATAATTCACTGACTTCGAGCGGCAACCGCAGCAATATGTAACTTGCGCTTTCCGCGCCGGCTTGGCGCGCTTCGGTGAGGATGGTTTCCATTTCTTTATCGTTCAATGCCGGAATCATCGGCGCCGCGAGCACGCCAACCGGAACGCCGGCATCGGCGAGTTGCGCGATGGTGTTGATGCGCGCACGGCCGCTGGCAGCGCGCGGTTCGAGTTTGCGTTTGAGTTCGTCATCGAGGGTGGTAACGCTGACAAATACTTTCACCAATTTTTCTTTGGCCATTTGCGCGAGCAATGATAAATCATCGCAAATACCCTGGCTCTTGGTGAGAATCGAACACGGATGGCGATGTTGCCACAACACTTCCAGAATTTGCCGCGTGACACGGTATTCGCGTTCGATCGGCTGATAGCAATCGGTGTTAGCGCCGATCAGGATCGGTTCGCAGCGATAACTCGGCTTCGCCAATTCCTTGCGCAATATTTCCGCCGCATTGGTTTTCGCGATCAATTGGGTTTCGAAATCGAGACCGGGCGATAAATCCAGATACGCATGCGTCGGCCGCGCGAAACAATAAATGCAGCCGTGCTCGCAGCCGTGATACGGGTTGATCGTACGATTGGCCGGAACGTCGGGCGAATTATTATAGCTGATCAGGCTGCGCGCGGATTCGATGCGCACGGTGGTAGCGGGATTGCGCGCGGGCTCCGCATCAGCATCGATAATACTGATGCGCGGTGCATAACGGTTGTGCGGATTACTGTCGGTGCCGCGGCCCTTGATTGTCATTGCTGCATGTCCTCCCGCCGGCGCGATGTTGCGCGCTGACAACAGTCGTACGCGAGAAAAATCCGTACAACATTGTCGATGATCGTGCCGCTGACGACTTGATTTCAGTGCGCGATGGTACTGTAAACAATACACGCTGCGAACAATAGTGTCGTTGCAGCATTAATACCGCCGCCGCATGGCGCGAGTATCTGCGCCGGTATCGCGGCGCGGTGCTAGAATGATTCGCGGGCCGGTACGAAAAGGCTAAGTAAACCGGGCGTTTCTGAATTTTCTGGAGTTTTTTCGATGAAGTCTATCATCTTGATGTCTTTGTTATGTATAGCGACGGCGGCTGTTGCGGCCGATGGCCAATTCAGCGGCGTATCGACCAAAGGCAATCTTTCGGTATGGCGCGTCAATCACGGCAACGGTTCGGTTTCGCTGTGCAGTTTCGAGGGCCACAAAAACGAGCCTACGTGTTATCCGTGGAGTGCGGGCGGCGCGGCCGGCAATTACCAAATCATCGGCGGCGACGATGTGCTGTCCACCTGGCGCATCAATGCCAGCAACGGCGCCGTATCGTTGTGCGAATACAAAGAAGTTACCGATCCGCCGATCTGCACGCCGTGGAGCAGTCAATAATTTTTAATCGCAGAAATTAAGAAGAATTAAGTTGGGAGAGGGTTTTATGAGGAAGCAGGTGAGCCGTAGTATCGCCGCGGTGGTATTGACGGCGCTCGCGGCTTGCGCGGTTTCGCCGACCGGCCGCAAGCAATTCATTCTGCCAAATTACACCGATAGCGATATGAGCAAAATGGGCGCGGCCGCGTTCAGTGATTTGAAAAAGAAACAATCGCTCGATAGCGATCCGCAGGTCAACACGTATGTCACCTGCGTGGCGCGTGCGATTTTGACATCGCTGCCGGGTGACGAGGGCGTCGGTTGGGAAATCAATGTATTCAAAGACGACACGCCGAATGCGTTCGCGCTGCCGGGTAAAAAAATCGGCGTGCACAGCGGCATTTTAAAAGTGGCGAAAAATCAGGATCAGCTGGCGGCGGTGATCGGGCATGAAGTCGGTCATGTGCGGGCGCATCACGGCGCGGAGCGTCTTTCGCAGCAAACTGCGGCACAGGGCGCCTTGTTGGTCGGTGCCATTATTGCGGGCACCTCGAACAATACGCAGAGCGGTTTGGTGATGGGCGCGCTCGGCGCGGGCGTTACTTACGGCGTATTGCTGCCGTTCAGCCGCACGCAGGAATCCGAAGCCGATATGATCGGTCTCAAGTTAATGGCGCAGGCGGGATTCAATCCCGACGAAAGCGTCACGTTGTGGGAAAACATGGCAACGGTCGATAAAAATAAAACGCCGGAATTTTTATCGACACATCCGTCGGATCAAACGCGGATGAATGCGTTGAATCGCGCGTTGCCGCAGGCGGAAGCCGATGCGCAAGAAGCGCATGCAGCCGGCAAGCATCCGAATTGCAAAGCGTGAAATATCGGCGTCCGATATTTAAGAGAGCTGATTTAAAAGTTTTATTAAAAGGCACGTTGTAGCAGAGCATGGGGCGCCGGAAGGAGTTCTTTTTTTCAGGACTACCTTGGCGAG
>DASXYH010000140.1:0-2915 GCA_036502545.1 Spongiibacteraceae bacterium | reverse complement strand
GTGCCATAATCGCGCGGGTATTTGCGGCCCCAAAGAATTTTATTGAGCAACCGCGAAAAGGCGACATTGGCCTCGCCTTCCAGCGTTTCTATCGTATCTTTGCGCATCGATTTAACCGGTTTCTCTGTGGACTAGGCGCGCTAACGTTGACGAACATACGCGCGCAATAATTTGCTGTCGGTTGTTTCGCTATCGATTGTAAGAAAGGGCGACGGCGGCGGCAAACCTTATTCGCACCGTATCAACCCCGCTCTCACTTGCTTACAATATCGCTTACAAATCCGTTGCGATTGCGCGAGTTCCCACATGACCCAACCCTCCAGCGCCGATATGTTGCAGTTTGATCGCGAGCATTTGTGGCATCCATATGCATCGATGAGTGCACCCGCGCCGGTATTTCCGGTTGTCGCGGCGCACGGCGTGCGCCTGCAATTGGCGAACGGGCGCGAACTGATCGATGGCACCAGCTCGTGGTGGAGCGCGCTGCACGGCTACAATCATCCGATTTTAAATAATGCCGCACAAACGCAACTTGCGGCGATGTCGAACGTGATGTTTGGTGGCATCACACATCCCGCAGCGGTGAAGCTCGGCGAGCTTCTTGTTGCTCTCACTCCAGCACCATTGACACAAATATTTTTCAGCGATTCCGGTTCGGTGGCGGTGGAAATTGCCATCAAAATGGCATTGCAATATTGGCAGGCGCAGAATCGGCGCAAGAAAATTAAATTGCTCACAGTGCGCGGCGGTTATCACGGCGATACGTTTATGGCGATGTCGGTGTGCGATCCGATCGATGGCATGCATCAGCTGTTCAACGGCGTGTTGCCGCAACAATTATTTGCGGATAAACCGCAGACACGTTTCGGCGAGCCGTTTGTCGACAGCGATTTGGATTCGCTGAAAAAAATTCTGATCGATCGGCATGAAGAAATTGCCGCGCTGATTATCGAGCCGATATTTCAGGGCGCGGGTGGTATGCATTTCTATGCCGCCGAATATCTGCAACAGGTCCGCCGCGTATGCGACGACTACGATGTGCTGTTGATTTGCGACGAAATCGCAACAGGCTTTGGCCGCACCGGCAAATTATTCGCATGCGAACACGCCGGCATCAGCCCCGACATTATGTGCCTCGGCAAGGCCATTACCGGTGGTTATCTCACGCTGGCGGCGACGCTCTGCACGCGCCGCATCAGCGATGGAATTTGCAGCGCGCCACCGGGTGCATTGATGCACGGGCCGACATTTATGGCCAACGCGCTCGCCTGCGCGATCGCCTGCGCAAGCATCGAATTATTGATTTCACAACCATGGCAGCGCGTGGTGCGCAATATCGAACAACATTTGCGCACAGGGCTAGAGCCCGCACGCGCGCTGCCAAATGTTGCCGATGTACGCGTGCTCGGCGCGATCGGCGTCATCGAAATGCACACATCAATAAATGTGCAGGTCGCACAGCAATTGTTTGTCGAACGCGGCCTATGGATACGACCTTTCGGCAATTATATTTATACGATGCCGCCATTCGTGAGCGGCGATGACGATCTCGCGGCACTGACGAGCGGCATGGTGGAAGTTGCCGCGACGCTGCAACGATAAGGTAATGGCATATCTTTGAACATGCACATCGCAATAGGATGAATCCATGTATCGGCATCGCAACGCACGGCGCGACGATCTCGCCGCCATTATCGCAATTTACAATTCGACCGTTGCATCGCGCCAGGTAACTGCCGATCTCGATCCGGTCTCAATAGATAGCCGCACCGCCTGGTTCGATGCGCACGCTGCGCAAACCTACCCGCTGTGGGTTGTTGAGATCGACAATGCCGTCGCGGGCTGGCTAAGTTTTTCCGCGTTTTACGGCCGTCCCGCGTATAGACATACCGCGGAGATTAGTATTTATGTGGATGCCGCATTCCGACAGCAACGCATAGGACATTATTTATTGACGCAAGCGCTCGCGCACTCGTCAGCACTGCAATTCAATTCGCTGTTGGGTTTTATTTTCGGACATAATACGCCGAGCCTGCGGTTATTCGAGCAATTCGGTTTTATGCGATGGGGTGAATTGCCCCGCGTCGCCGAACTCGATGGCATCGAGCGTGATGTCGTTATAGTTGGTCGACGAATTGAAACTTAGTAAAAATATTTACGCGAGTTGATGATCGTGCGGAATTTGCAATGAAGGTATCGCGCTGCGGTTGTAGCGATCGTCGGTGTGTCGCGCCAACCATTCGAGCAATGGTTGCCAAGCAATCAAATCTTCGCGAACTTTAGGCTCGGGCATTTCGAATATGCCGAGCCCCCGCCCCGCCGCGTTGATGTAATTATGCGTGTCGCGCAGCGTCGTAATAAAAGGAATTTGCAGCGAATTCAAAAAATGCACGAGACGCTGATACACCAGCGTATTTTTGCGCGCGCGGTTAGCAACCACGGCTATACGCTGATCGTTACGATTGATTTTGCAGACCGTGAGCATGTGGCCGATACTATTCGCGACCGCGTGAATATCGACATCCGATGGCAGCACCGGAATCACGATCGCGCTCGCTTCCTGCAACGTGCGCTGAAATGCGCTGAAATCCAGCGCGGCGGCGGTATCGATAATCAGACATTCGGTATTTGGCTCGACGCGCAGAAACCAGTTGCGGGTGACGCCGGGCGGCTGTTGGTAGGCGGGAATCACCTGTATCGTCGGGCGATCGGCGGGACGTTGGCCGACCCAATACGTGCTCGACCCCTGATTGTCGTAATCCATCAATGCGGTTTTTTTGCCGCTCGCCGCGAAATAGCTGGCAAGGTTGGTCGCCAATATGGTTTTGCCGGAGCCGCCTTTGGGGTTCACTACCGCGATGCGTTGCATATTTAAACGATAAATAGCTTGCCAGACATAAGTGCAGTGTAGCTAC
>DASXYH010000139.1:0-20347 GCA_036502545.1 Spongiibacteraceae bacterium | reverse complement strand
AAACCGAGCCGGCGCAAAATGCGAATATGATTGTTCACATCCTCTAAATATCCCACCAACACCGTATTGCCGCTGGCTACGGCAATTTCGATATGAAAGGCTTCTTCTAGCGATTTCACTTCATCCATATTCAGCGATTTTTTCACGCGTGCCGGATTCCAGATATCCTCGAGCGCATCGATCTCATCATCGCCCATGTTTTCGCACGCCAATTCCACCGCAGCCGCTTCGAGATGCACGCGTACATCGTAATAATTGCTGATTTTTTCGATATCGACTGCCCGCACAAAACAGCCCTGCTTAGGCTGGATCACGATATGGCCCTCGATCGCCAGCCGCTGCAACGCGGCGCGCACCGGCGTACGGCTGACGTTGAAATCGGACGCAAGCTCCGTCTCGGTAATGCGTGTGCCGGGATAAATCTCGAATTCGAGAATTTTCTTCAGCAATTTTTCGTAAATTTTTTGCGATGAAAATTGCGTGGTGGACAAATCGATTCTCCGGTGAATACCGCTAACCGCTGCCGTGCGACCACCCTTATCGGGTCATGTTTAAATTTGCACTCACGTTAAGGCAGCCGTCCGGTCCTTGTAAAGTGCGCTCATTTTTAGCGCGTTTGCCTTGCAATGATGCATATTATTGCGCATCGCTGCGGCGCATTTATTTCAAGCCGCTACATCAATTGGGCTAAACCTCGGCCAACTCAATACTTTTCGCAGCGCCAATAACCCTCCATGCAATTGGCGCGCTCATTGCTTCGAGTTGCTTTGAGCGTTGTATACATCATGGTGCACATTGGTGCCAGTTCCGAGTTCGTCATGTCGCCAGGGAAGGCCCTCTTTAAAAAGGAGTTCAGTGTTGCGGACGCGTAACTGAATGAGCCGAGGACGTTATGACCAGTCTTACCGCCAAGCCATATCCGTTTGAATTCGATCCGGCGCATTGCGCGTTGATCATCATCGATATGCAGCGCGATTTTCTCGAGCCCGGCGGCTTCGGCGATGCGCTGGGCAATGATGTTTCGCTGTTGCGCCGTACCATCGAACCAAATCGACGGCTGCTCACCGCGGCGCGCGCGGCCGGCATGTTGGTGATTCATACGCGCGAGGGACATCGTCCCGATTTGAGCGATTTACCGCCCGCCAAAAAACGGCGCGGCAATCACCCCACCACGATCGGTGATGAAGGGCCGATGGGACGTATTCTCGTGCGCGGTGAAAATGGCCACGACATTATTCAAGAGCTCTATCCCATCGCCGGCGAACCGATTATCGATAAGCCCGGCAAGGGTGCGTTTTATGCCACCGAACTCGAATCGATTTTGCGCCATTGCGCGATCACGCAATTACTGGTGTGCGGCGTCACCACCGAAGTGTGCGTGAATACGACGGTGCGCGAGGCGAACGATCGCGGCTTCGATTGTTTGGTCGTCGAAGATTGCGTCGGTTCATATTTTCCCGAGTTTCAAGAAATGGGGTTGAAAATGATTGTCGCGCAGGGCGGCATTTTTGGTTGGATCGCAAATTCGAGCGATATTGTTGAAGTGTTAGATACAGCTAAAAAGAGTTAGCGGGCGCCGAATAGAAAAAACAGCGAAGGCTGCATGACTTATAAGTGAAGGCAGAACAACTCCCTCCCCTGACAAGGGGAGGGCTGGGGAGGGGTTTGACGCAAAACAAAACCCCTCCGCCGCTGCGCGGCACCTCCCCTTGTCAGGGGAGGAAATAGAGAAATTTAAATTCGGGGAGATTTAATTATGCAAACCACTAAACCGTCTATTTGGGTGCCCGGCGACTGGAATGCCTTTTTTGGTTTCGGCACTAACATTCTCGTCAACTTATTGGTACTCACCGGCCTGCTGCGTTTCGTACTGAAAATGCCGGACGATTTGGTGTTCGGGCATATTCTTCCCGCTACCGGTTTGATGTTATGCCTGAGCACGCTGTACTACGCGTATCTCGCCTACAAACTCGCGAAAGAAACCGGACGCACCGATGTATGCGCGCTGCCTTCGGGCATCAGCGTGCCACATATGTTTGTCGTCGTGTTCGTCATTATGCTGCCGATCGCAAGCACCACAGGCGATCCGGTGAAAGGCTGGGAAGCGGGATTAACGTGGGTATTCGTGCAAAGTTTCGTGTTGATGGTCGGCGGTTATATCGCACCGTTCATTCGTAAAATCACGCCGCGCGCCGCATTGCTCGGCACGCTCGCCGGTGTGTCGATCGCATTCATTTCACTGCGCCCGGCACTTGAGATGTTCATGACGCCGGTAATCGGCGTGGTGTGCTTTGCGATTATTTTACTGAGCTGGTTCGGCGGTGTGCGTTACTTTAAAGGCATTCCGGCGGGTCTGGTCGCGATTGCGGTCGGCACCTTGATCGCGTGGGGTTCGACGGCGCTCGGTTTGAATTACGGCGGCTTAACATTCGACAAGCTCACGCAGTCGATCGCAAGCTTCGGTTTTTCGATTCCGGTGCCGGTCATCAATCATGTATTTAGCGGCTTTCAATTTATCGGCGTGATTTTAATCACCGCGATTCCATTCGGTATTTACGATCTCGTCGAAGCAATGGATAACGTCGAAAGCGCTGCCGTCGCCGGCGATAGTTTTCCAACGACGCGCGTATTGACTGCGGACGGCGTCATCAGTTTGATCGGCTGCTGCATGGGTAATCCGTTCATCAATGCCGTGTATATCGGCCACCCAGGCTGGAAAGCCATGGGCGGACGCATCGGTTATTCCGCCGCAACCGGTATCGCCGTATTAGTGCTGTGCTGGTTCGGCATCATTGCAGTATTTTCTTCGTTGATTCCTGTCGTCGCGATTTCGCCGATTCTTTTATACATCGGCATGTTGATCGGTTCACAAGCGTTTCAGGAAACGCCGAAAAGCCATGCGCCGGCGATTATCGTTGCGCTGATGCCGCACCTTGCCGCGTGGGGCAAATTACAAATCGACAATGCGCTCGGCGCGGCCGGCACCAATGCAGCCGCAGTCGGTCTCGATAAACTCGCGCAGACCGGCGTGTTGTATCATGGTCTCGCGGTGTTGGGCGGCGGTGCGATTCTGGGCGGATTGATGCTCGGCGCGATCACGGTATTTATCATCGATCGCAAATTCGCGAAAGCTTCCGGATTCGCATTTGCCAGTGCTGTGCTCACCTTCTTTGGTTTTATGCATGGCGAGGCGATCGGTTTCGGCCAAACACCAACAGTCGCGTGCGCTTATTTAATTATCGCGGCGGTATTGATCGGTTGCGCCAAATTCGCTACCGTTGAAAAGAAAATCCACGAAGTGTTCGAACACGAACACCCGGCGCGTGCATAACAATCATCCACCGATAGTAGTTACGATCGGCACGTTGCCTATTACGCAGCGTGCCGCGTCATCGAATGGAGCCTGTAATCGATGTCCGGTATTTTTCTCAACAGCGATCCCTACCCGTGGCCTTACGATGGCGAATTGCGGCCGGATAATACCGCACTGATCATCATCGATATGCAAACCGATTTTTGCGGCAAAGGCGGTTATGTCGATAGCATGGGTTACGATATTTCGCTGACACGCAAACCGATTCAACCGATCGCCAACGTGCTCGAAGCAATGCGCGCGCGCGGCTATTGCATCATCCATACGCGCGAAGGCCATCGCCCGGATTTATCCGATTTGCCCGCGAACAAACGCTGGCGCTCGCGGCGTATCGGCGCGGGTATCGGCGATCCCGGTCCCTGCGGAAAAATTCTGGTGCGCGGCGAGCCGGGCTGGGACATCATTCCCGAACTCTACCCCATCGCGGGCGAGCCGATTATCGACAAACCCGGTAAAGGTTCGTTTTGCGCCACCGATCTTGAATTGATTCTGCATACCAAAGGTATTCGCAATATTATTTTAACCGGCATCACCACCGATGTTTGCGTGCACACGACGATGCGCGAAGGCAACGATCGCGGTTTCGAATGCGTGTTATTGCACGATTGCTGCGGCGCCACCGAGCAGCGCAATCACGATGCCGCGTTGCAGATGATAAAAATGCAGGGCGGTGTATTCGGCGCAGTCAGCAGCTCGATCGATTTGCTCGCGGCATTGAATTGATGAGCAATACCATCGCGCCGGTAGTCTGGCCCAATCTGATTAATATCGAACCCAGCAACCCCGATTTGATTTGGGAACCGCTGCAGCCCGGCGTCGATATTTGCGTACTGCACGGCGATCGCCTGCACGGCTGCGCCACCGCATTATTGCGCTATCAGCCGGGCGCATCGATTCCGCGCCACACGCATACCGGTCACGAACATTTATTAATTTTGCGCGGCAGTCAACGCGATGAAAATGGCAGTTATCGCCAGGGCACATTTTTAATCAACAAACCCGAAGGCGGCCATCGCGTCAGCAGCGACGAAGGTTGTTTAGTGCTGGCGATTTGGGAAGCGCCGGTGAAATTTGAATAACGGCTTGCGCTGCAATCGACGCGAATTAAACGGCACGTCGGTATCCTGATCAATTCAGACAAGCCAATAAATACCGACAATTATCGCTATCGCGCCCGATGTCGAGCCAATCGCGCGGCCAAACGGCAGCACTTTTTCAACCAACACAAACGCGGAAAGCCCGGCGATCCAGAGCGGATTCATCACACCGCCGACAAATAACAATGTCATTGCCGCCGCACAACAGCCGAGACAAAACCAGCCATGCGTAATACCCATGCGCAGTGTCCCGAGAGCGCCGGGTCGATAATGCTGACTTAAAAATGTGAAGGGGGAACGACACAAAGTAAGACAGCGCTGTTTGAACGGCGTCAGCTGATAAATTCCCACTGCGATCAGCACAACGCCGGCAATTTGTTTATTGACCAGCACCAACATCGGCGTGATTTGCGCGGCCAGTGACAACGCAATTTGCGCAAACGTGGCGAGCGCGGAAAATGCGCTCCACACCAATGCGTAACCGAGAATCAGTAACGCGGTGGACGGCGGCTGCGCATCCTGTTCTCTATTGCGTTCTTCGTTTTTATGACGTTCGCTAATTTTATTATGTTCGCCGATACGTCGATGCAATAAAACAATCGGCGCCGCCGCCGGCAGCATCATCGCGATCATCATTACCGCCCACATCGCAAAAGTGAACAGCGCAGAACTATCGACGCCGTACGACATCTCCGGCATATCTGGCATGTTCATGCGTTGCGCCTGCTGCAACGTCCAACCCCAGGCCAACGCTGCGAGCAATGACAATGCGAGCAGCGTTGTCATTTCACCGCGCGCGATGCCGCGCATCAATAAGCCGAGCGGTGCTTCTTCGCGTTGCGCCCGCGCATTTTGCTCACGCGCGGCGAAATCGCTTTCGCTCAATTTAGCGCGCCATTGGTGGAGAGATCCAGCATCGCCAGATGTGAATGTCGGCCCGACCAAGCATGTGTCACCGCGCCAATGCTTTGTACGTTGCCGCTGGCAAATTCAGCCAGGTGATATTCGAAGCCGTGCGGTAATGCGACGCGCACACGATGTTCGTCGCCAGTGATGGGATTGCGGATAGGCTCGACCGATGTTTCGCTAATGCCTTTTACCGCCGCCCGCGCATGACGCCGATCGATATCGATTTCAAATTCGATATCGGCAAACATCGGCTCGTGCACTTTGCTCAGCATGGCTGCGAATACATTAAAAATAGTAGCGCCAGGCGCGGTTTCCTGACCGCTCAAAATTTTCAGCAGCGCGTCGCGCTGCTCGGCATCGGCATTCTTATCGATCACCACCAGCACTTCGCCGTTGCCGAAATGAATCGGTCCCGGCCACGCGAACATGCCGTACCATTTCAAACCGTCGAGTTTAATATTGCCGAAGTGGCCCTTGTCGATGCGCATTGCCGTCATCGCGCGGCAATCTCCCCGCGTCGGCAATGCATTGAATTGACAGGGACAACCCCAGTCACAGTTGCACGCCGCAATTTCCGGCCCGGTAATTCGCCAATCGACATAAGCCATGAAAGTGTCCTCATAACGTAGGCGAAATGAGAGTATGCCCGCGCCACAGCAACTGTCAACGCAACACGAACGCCGGCAATGCTTCGCAATTATTAAGCCGGCAATGTTCATTGCCGGCTTAATAACAAACGCAGGATGCGTTTTATGCGGCTTTAGCCGCGCAATCTAACTACATCAGGAAGCTGTAGTTAGATGCCAGGTTAATGAACGTTTTTATTTCTGCAAAATAAAACCGCTGCGCCCTACCGAAACCAACACATTCTCGGCATCCGCAATTTGATTGGCTGCAGTGCCGCGAATCTGCCGCACCGCTTCGGTGATATTGTTCATGCCGTGGATATAACCCTCGCCGAGTAAGCCGCCGTTCGTATTTACCGGCAACTGTCCGGCTAAGCCAATCGCGCCGCTCTTGATAAAATCCTTGGCCTCGCCCGGTTTACAAAAGCCGTGCGCTTCAAGCGACATGAAAACCACCGGCGAAAAATTCTCGTAGATCATCGCCACATCGATATCGTTTGGCTGCAAACCGCTTTGTCGCCAAAGGTCGTCACCGGAAGCGCGCGCTTCAGCAAACACTTCGAGATGCGGCCGGTAATAATTGAACAGATTCGAGCTATTGCCTAAATTCGCCTGCGATGCCGCGGCAATACGCGCGGGGCGCTGAGGCAGATCGCGCGCGCGATCGAGCGTCGTCACAATTATCGCCACACCGCCATCGCTTTCCTGGCAGCAATCGAGCAGGCGCAGCATCGGCTCGACTACCCAGCGCGATTGCTGATGATCATTCAGCGTAATCGGCCGGTTAAAAAACCAGGCGGCCGGATTGGTCGCCGCATGTTGTCGCGCTACAACCACATAGCGGCCGAGATCCTCATTGGTCACGCCGAAATGATGCATGTACGGCTGATACCACAGCGAGAAAATTTTTGCGGGCGTATCCAAACCATACGAAAAATGCATCGATCGCGGCGTGTCGACACCGCCCGCATAAGCATTTGCAGAACCCGGCTGCCCAAAACGAAAACCCGAGCGCTCATTGAATGCGCGATAAATAAGCACTGCTTTGGCTGCACCGGATGCGACCGCAGCGGCGGCCACTTGAATCGTTGCGCACGAACCCGCGCCGCCGTATGGTGTTCTTGCGGTCCAACGTACCTGCTCGATTCCCAATGAGCTGATGAGTTCAAGCTCGTCGTTGGTGTCCTGCGTAAATGTCACCAAGCCATCGATATCGCTGGGCTTCAATCCAGCATCGCGAATTGCGGCAATACTCGCCTCGGCCGCCAACTGCAATTCACTGCGTCCCGAACGCTTCGAAAACTCTGTCTGACCGATACCGACAATCGCGGTATTGCTGAGTGGAATCATTGGGTAATCTCCAGAGCGGAATTGGGCTCCCGCGGACGGAACTGAGGAAATCTCACGCCATCAATCTCGCGAAAAACAACCTCGACGGGCATACCGATTTCGATACCGGTCGATTGTTCAAGATTGGAAACGATGCGCACGCCCTCCTCGAGATCGACCAGCACCACGGTGCGCGCCGCAGCATCGGGTTGCGATGGATGTTTGGAAATCACCCACGAATAAATCTTGCCTTTACCGGATAGCTGCATTGCATCCCAATGCAGTGATTGGCATTGCGCACACATCGGCAGCGGAGGGTGCCGCAGCGTGCCGCAATCGCGACACTTCTGCACCAGCAATTTACCTTGATCGACCCCCTCCCAAAAAAAAGTTTCGTCGAGAATACCCATAGACTTCCCCTTCTAATGCTTTATCGGCGTAACATGCGCTGCTGCGATCGCAACGATGCGCGCAGGGACGCAAAAGCTACGCTTTTTACGCCTCGATGTATGCTTAAAAAAAATTAATCCAATTCTGCTTTCCCGTGCTTCGCATAAATACTTCTCATTTTATTCATGGAAGACGTGTAAAAAATTTTGCATGGTAATTGTCGAATTCTGCCCTGCGCAAACGACTAACTATTGTTTCACTATATCCCTTAGAGGAGCCATAGCATGAACCACAACCCGGTCGGCTGGTTTGAAATTTATGTGCAAGACATGACGCGCGCTAAAAAGTTTTACGAGGCGGTGCTGCAAATCAAGTTCGAAAGGTTAAATAATCCCGACATCGAACTATGGGGATTTCCAATGGCGATGGATAAGTGGGGTGCGGGCGGCGCGCTGGTAAGAATGGAAGGCGTCCCCTCGGGCGGCAACAGCACGCTCGTTTATTTCAATTGCGACGATTGCGCGGTCGAAGAAAAACGCGTGGTGCAATCTGGCGGACGTGTCGAGCGCAGCAAGTTTTCGATCGGGCAATACGGTTTTATCGCGCTCGTTATCGATAGCGAAGGCAATATGTTCGGACTGCATTCGATTCGCTGACAAATCATACGCGCCGCTTATGTATGCGGCGGTCTGTACAACGATTGCATGTTGCGCGACGATGGCGCCGCCATTTACGGAGGCGTCATCGATGCATGAAACAGTATTCACACACGCGCTCGGGCTGCTGGCGTTAACAATCATCACGCTGCTGCCGATCATGAATCCGCTCAGCACTTGTCCGCTGCTGCTCGCATTGACGCAGGGCTGGGATATTGAATCGCGGCAGCGTTTAGCGCGGCGGGTATGTCTGTATTCGTTCGGTATTCTCGCGGTATTTTTGTTCGCGGGCGAACGCATCATTCATATATTTTCAATTTCAATCGAGGGTATTCGCATTGCCGGCGGACTCATTATCTGCCGCGTCGGATTCGATATGTTAATGCCGGGCGAAGACCGTGAAGTGGCGCAGGCCAAGCTCTTGCAGGCGCAGCCCAATCACGATATCGCCTTCACGCCGCTAGCGATGCCGACATTGGCCGGCCCCGGTTCGATCTCCGTCATACTCAGCATGGTGTCGTCCGCGCCGGAAAATACGCAGTTGATCTACTTGATGATGATTGCGCTGGGAATGGGGCTGACGGTGTTAATCGCATTTGCGGTGCTGCACGCGGCAACGTCCTACGTGCATCTGATCAGTCAAACTGCGCTCGATGCCTTCACGCGCATCATGGGATTTTTATTGGTCTGCATTGCCGTGCAATTTGTGTTGTCGGGTGTCACCGAATTTATTCGCAACACCAGTTTTGGCTTGCACTGAAAAATAATTTTTATACCCCTCCCCCACGGAAGAGGGGTATAAAATCAGAAGCGATAGGCAATACCGATATTCAGCACCGGCCACCATTTGTAATCGGAGACCTTGTTATTCAGATCTTTTTCTTCGGCCTTGATGTCGCTAGCCAATTGCGCGCACTCGGCTGGATTACTGGCTAGAAACGCCGTCGTGCAACCGCCGTGTAATTTCACATCGGGGCTGCCTTGATATTCCACGCCGATATCGGCGACGAGATGTAAATTGCCTTCCTTGCCGACGACATTGCCCCAGCCGATCCCGAGGTAGGGCACGGTCGATTTAAATTTCACCGTACCGTTCAATGAACCGATATCGCTGACATTATAAGTAGTATTGTTGATATCGACGGTCGCTTGATTCAGCTTTGCATCGACATCGATTTTATTGCGGCTGAACACCAGGCCGCCGCTGACACGAAAAGTACCTGCAAACGGATGCCAATCGAGCAATGCTTCGGCGCCGCCGATTTTAAATTTGCCTTTATAATCGACATTGCTGGTATTGATATCGCGATTTAAACTCAACGTGGTGTAACCAACGCGCGCGGTCACGGCATCGCTTATGCCGAAACCAACGCCCCCACCGAGTCCTAACGTTCCACCTTTGGCATAAATGCCGACGTCCGCCTGCGCCAACATCGGCGCGCACAAACTTGCAAGCAAAAGCGATTTTCCGAATAATTTCAGTTGCATGATTACGTTCCTTATTGGGGATAAATCCGAAGAGGCACTGCTTAACGCTGTTACAACTGTAGACCGTGTCTTCTATCAGTCAACTTTGTGAACTGTTACCTAAATAAATGTCGCTTCCACCGGTGCGACGTTTGGTATACGATTCATCGGCATTTCCGGCGCACGGATAGCGGCGTCAACCGATAATGGAATATCGAACATGGATAGGTCCCCGCACCGCATTTGGCTTCATTCACCGCTTCCCTGCATTCGATCTCTACTGTTTTTTATACCGCTATTGTTCTTCATTTCGATATCGCTTCGCAGTGACGGCAACGCACGCGCATATCATTTTTATTTTCAATAATGTCGCCTATTTTTAATAGCTGCTTTTAACAGGATATTCACTACTTAATTTTTCATTTAAAGGAGTAAGACTATGAGCTGGATCTCGGATTTCATCGGCGGCGGCGCTGCCAACGTCATCGGCGAAGTTGGAAAAATTGTCGATCAATTTCACATGAGCGATCAGGAGAAAACGCAATTTAAATTAGAGATGGAAGCACTGCTGCAAAAACGCGACAGCGAAATCGAACAGAGTTTGCGTTCGGAAATGGAATCGAAAGAACGCGTGCTCGTCGCAGAGCTCAACCAGGGCGATAATTATACCAAGCGTGCGCGCCCCACCGTCGTCTACAGCGGTCTCGCTTTTATCTTTTTGAATTACTGCATTATTCCTTCCGTACAATTTCTGCGTGATAAACCGCCATTGCATTGTGAGCCGGATGCAGCGCGCTGTTATGTCGCCAGCGGTGTGCAATTGCCGCAGGAGTTCTGGTGGGCATGGGCAGGTATTGTCGGGACCTGGAGCATCGGCCGCTCTTTTGAAAAAAACGGCGCCAGCAATCGTGTGACCAACATGATTACCGGTTCCAAAGGCCCTGACGACGAATCGGTAGGATGAGGTGCTGCGATGACTTTAATTATTTCGAATCACCGTATCGATGGGGCGCCGTTTCAAAAAACACCGAATCACGGCGCTGCATTCGCATCGGGTTTACCGGATGCATTGATTATTCATTTCACCGCGGGAGCTTCGGCGCAATCGTCGGTCAGCTGGTTATGCAGCCCGCAATCGAAAGCGTCGGCGCATATAGTGATAGGACGCGATGGCTCGATTACGCAACTGGTGCCGTTCGATACTATCGCATGGCATGCGGGCGCAAGCAGTTACGACGGACGCAGCGGCTATAATCGCTTTTCGATCGGCATCGAACTCGATAATCCCGGTCGTTTGAGCCGCACCGAATCGGGTGGTTTTATTTCGTATCTCGGCACTACGTATCCCGCCGATCAAGTCATCAATGCGATACATCGCAACGAACAAAAGCCCAGTGATTGGTTGACCTACACCGTTGCGCAGCTCGATAAAACTTTCGAACTCTGCACGTTACTCTGCGCGACTTATCCGATTCGCGAAATACTCGGTCATGAAGAAATCGCGCCGGGCCGCAAAGTCGATCCGGGGCCCGCCTTTCCGCTTGAGCGTTTACGACAGCGCTTGATCGTACGCGGCCGCGATGCCGACGAACCATTTATTGCAGAACCCGAAGTGGAACAGGCGCCGATTGTAGTACCAGTTCCAGTTGCAGTGCCAATACCGGTGACAACAGAAATTGAAACTGCGCCGGTCAGCACTGCGGCGCGCGGATATGTGCTTGCGGATAAATTGAATTTTCGCGCGCAGCCGCGCGTGGATGCCGCGAAGCTTGCTGCCCCGATAACACGCGGCACATTGCTCGATGTCATCGATCGCAGAGATGGGTGGTATAAAGTTAATTGCAATGGCAATGTCGGCTGGGTGAAATCCGAGTATGTGAAAACGGCGGCGGTGTAACCTTAAGAAGCCAGGGTGATCAAATTGCCAGGCGCGAACATTTCGGCTAACTTACGCCCGAATTCCGATGCGCAGCGCCTGGGATAATCCTAATGGACAAGATAATTATCAAAAAGCTTTCTTTATCGATGTTGGCCGCATTTTTCTTTTTTGACAATTCAGCTATCGCGGATAGCTTTCGCTGTGGAACCAGCTTGATCGAAGTCGGCGATAGCAAAGCGGAGGTGGTCGACAAATGCGGTTCACCTGCTACTACCGAATCGTTCTGTCGAAATGAATATTTACAGGGGAAATTTGGTTACGAAGCCGTATGCCATAACGTCGATCTATGGACTTTCAATCGCGGTGTCGGAACATTTTTAATGAAAGTGGAATTTGAAGAAGGCAGGGCAGCCAGAATTTCGACCGGCGATAGGGTGGACTAGAATTTGTAATCCTGATTATTCTGCATTCAATAGGTCAGACTCCCTTGATAACTGCATCCAAATACCGTTGTGACTTACGATCACCGCCGCGTTCACTAGGCTGAACGCGGCGTTCTAATTGTTGCTGTATCCGCCCCTTGAAACGATCGGTGCCCAAGACCCACGCTTTATTCGTCGCATTGCGAATCTCATTGACGACGCTCTCTCCCAGGCGCGAACGAAAGAGTTGCCGATAGACCGATTGCCGCTGTTCTTCGCCGCGTCCGAGCCGCCGATATTCGAGATGCGGTACTACCAGAGAATCCTCGCGGCCAAGCGCATTGCGGCCATAGCTCGACCACGGGTATTCCGACGGATGACTCACCATACCCGCCCGCACGGGATTCATTTCGATGTAGCGCATGCAACTTAGTAGATAGGCCTCGCTGTCGATCAACGTCGCTTTGTAGCGTCCCTCCCACAACGTGCCTGTGCGTCGGTAGCAATAATTGTAGTATTGCACGTAGTAGCGTCCGACCATTTGCATCGCTTTGCTGATACTGTCTTCGCGATGCGGTGTAATGAGCAAATGCACATGATTCGTCATCAATACATAGGCGTGAACGTCGCACTGATGTTTGTCGCAGGCCGCTTCGAGCTTTTCGAGATAGAACCGGTAGTCGGCTTCCGCGCAAAAAATTTCCTGGCGGTTGTTGCCGCGCACGATAATATGCTGGGGAAGACCAGGGATAACGAAGCGTGGAAGGCGAGCCATGAAAAGCGTCCTGCTATACTGAGGCTGTATCTTAAGCTGAAATTTAATTCAAATCAATCGAGTTTGACCCCATCGATTACTGAGCTATCCCAGATCATTTTCGATACTCGACACATCTTCAACTTCAAATGGAATCGATGTTAGGCCTTCGACCCTTATGACTTCTCGTCCCCATGCGACAAAAACTCCACGGAACACACGCCCATCATTCAAAGTAACTTTAATTCTGTTTGCTCCTTGACGATACTCTGGCATCGCCAATATTTTTTCAGCAAACTCATCATCAAAAAATAATGACATTTAGAAGCCCTCTGGAAAAATTACTTCTGGCACACCACCTTTGCCACCAAACTCATTGCCAGGAACAACCCCTCGCTGAATAGGTGTATCCGCCGGCGGCTCAAGAATCCGGAAATAATTAGGAGCAGCTCCTGGCAAGTCACCAAGATCTTTTAATCGCACTGCATCACGACCAATTTGATTGAATACCTGCTCTGGAAATGCATACGTCCCAGGCTGGGCTCCGCCAAAACTTTCAAATGTAAATTTTAAGTTCTCCGGGTTGTAACCCACACGAACAAACCTCTCACCGGCGATCGTCGCCTCGACTGGAGCAGATCTAGCTGCTTTAGATGTTGTATTCAACATCATCCTCATAAGCCCGGCAGAATCGGTAGCTCGGGAGAAATCATTACCAGATTTTCCGCCGCTTGTGATTTCCATAATTGCTCCGATGCCAACCATCAACTCTGCACCCGCCAATATGCGAGATCTTAGGCTTTCATCGTTGTTAAACTTCCAACCCCCCATCCAACTCGAAATATTATTGAAATTACTCGGCTCAGACTTCACAACACCAGCGTTGGCCGAAAACGAGGTAATCGCAACGCTTGACGAGCCCACTGTTGTTACTTTTAGTGTTGTAACCGCTGACTTGGATATCCCCCCAGGGAGATTGATCGCAATAGGCTGAAGGCCAGGTACTATTAATATGCCGTCCTTATACTTGCTGCCGGAAGGAAGACTTCCCGATGCTATCGCGTTATATATGCTATTAAGATCGACCCCAGGTCCCGTCGGAAATGTTGGGTAACTGGGAAATGTTGGGTAACTGGGAAATGTTGGGTAACTGATAGAAGCTCCGCCACCGCCCGAAACCACCCCAACCGATTCCATATCTCCATTAAAGTCGGCAAAATGGTTCCAACTATATCCACCATCGCCGACATCTCCAGGATAAAATACGGTTTCAAACCCTGAAGGATCAACTGAGTTCAACGGATTGTTGTTTACGTAGGCATAACGATTGAACGACTGCGTCTGATCCGGATTGAAAACCAATGGGTCCGCCTGCACAAACCGCCCAAGCCTTTGATCATAAATCCGTCCGCCATAATTAATCAGCCCCACCGCATCGAGCGCATCCTGTCCTGTAAAACTGCGTGTGGTGAATTGCTGCGACACCGGCAGGAACGTGCTGCCCGGCAGCACGCTTTGCCAATCGGTCGTGTTGACGCGCTCGCCCCACGCATTGAATGCGGTTTGCTGTTTCACTACACCGACGCCGTCGGTGATCAACACGAGCGAGCCGAGTGCGTCTTTGTATATGAATTGTTTATCGACACTCGTCTGTGTACCCGCGCTATTGAAATGGTGATTCCAAATCGCCACGCCGGCGATGTTGCGCCGCATGTCGTAACTGCCGTCGGGCTTGATGACCTTTTCGACATTGCCGACGTAGTACGTCGCGGTGGTGACGCCGGCCACTGTATCGACGCGCTTGTTGTAGTTGCGATCAGTACCGTAGACGAACGTGATTTGATTGTTGAGTTTGGTGATGGTGTCGGGTTTGTCGAACACGGTGTAATGCAGCGTGCGGCCTGTCATATCCGACGTTAAATTGCCGATGTTATCGTAAGTATAAGAAACACCATCGCTGGTCGACTGCAATTGATGCGGCCGCGCGGTGCTGTAAGTGTACGTGCCGACATTATTCTTCGTCATGATATCGCCGAAGCTGTCGTACTGCTGATCTTGCGTGCCCGAGCAAATCGGCGTAATGCTGCCTTGCGTGGTCTTTGTCAATCGATTGAGACCGTCGTAGCAAAAACTCTGCTGCAGATTTTTATAGGTGTTGTTCGTCGCGTTCAACACACCGCGATCCCATCGGCTGATTTGATTACCGAGCACATCCCATGCGTAGGTGAGATTTTGCAGCGTTACCGTTCCGACCACTGCGGATTGATTGAGCAACAGCCCACTGCCCGCATCGTAATTCGCTGTACTCGTCGCGCCATTGCCTAAAATAGCGCTGGTGACATTGCCGCGCGCATCCATCGCCTGCACTGAATACAACGTATTGTTCGTGGCAATGTCGTTTACCGATTGCAAATAGCCATAGCCGTTGTAACTGTTGATCGTGCCGCTGCCGCTGCCGAGCACATCGGTATTTTTATAGGGCCGCCCGTAACCATCATAGCTGACGGTCTGCAGGTAATAGCCACTGCCGTTAGCCTCGAGCGTCGATGCCAGCCGGCCCAAAGAGTCATATTGATAATAGTGGCCCTGCCCATTGTTGCCATCGCCGGCAAGCTGACCTATGCCATTGGCGTTGGTGTCGTACGCCCATATTGTGTTGTCTTCGACCACACTATCCTGCGGCCGCGTTTCGCGATAATCGGCGCGCGCAATCATTCTGCCGCGTTTGTCGTAATCCATATGTGTGTGTTGCAACAACACGGAGGTATCGGCAAGCGCCTGCGCCAATGTGCCGATGTAATTGCCGGTTGATATGACCTTATATTGATCGGTCAAATCGCCGAAGGCGTTGTAGACGTAAAACCACGTACCCTTGTCGGAATCGCGCATTTTGATTTTGCGGCCGAGCTGGTCGTAATCCAAATAGGAATTGATCGTGGTCGATGCACCGTTCTGAGTGCCACTCGTTGCAGTTTGAATTAATTGACCTGCAGCGTCATAGGTATAAATGATGGTTCCATTGAGATAGTCGCTGACATAAACCAGTTCGCCTGCAGAATTGCGCATCTCCCTGCGTGTCTGGCCCAGCGCATTGGTCATTATAACGATGGGATAACCGTAGGCGGTGTAGGTAAATCCGGTTGTCGCTGTGGTATTGCCGCTGGCGGGAGCCTGCTGATTTTGCAAACGGAACGCATCGTAGTTGTTGGTTGCCCAATACGCCGTGGCCGAATTGTAGTGCGGAGCTGATTGCCGTTTCACACGGCCAACATTGTCATATTCGATTTCGCTGGTAATCCAGGTGCCGTCGAAGCCACGTTGCCACTTCGCAATGCTGCGCCCCAACGCGTCGAAATATTGCATGACGGTTGCACCGGTACTGGCCACTGTAGTAACAGCGTATTGCGCTCCGGCGATGCCATTGCGACTATACGAAGTCGTTAGGGCCGCGCCGGTATTGTCGCTGCGATAGTGTTCTCGACCCAAGATGTCATATTGGTATGTCGTAACGAGCCCATTAAGACCATTCACTTGCATCGGCAATCCCAATGCGTTGCACGACACCACTTGCTGAGTAATTTGATCGGCCCATGCGCTGCCGTTGTAAAATGCACCGCGCGTATCGACCACATAACGGCCCGCATTGTCGTAATTCGTCAGTGAGTAGCGGTTGTTAGTCGACGGTGTACACTGACTGGCTGGATTGGTATCAGCGCCCACGCTCACACACTTTTTATTACCGAATGTATCGTATTGATATGTCGTTATTGCGGTGGCTGAGCCATCGGGTGTCGCGACTTGTTCGGTTTTAAGCAACCCTTGCAAATTGCCATCGCCGCTGCCGTAATAGGTGAAATTCGAGGTGCGAGTAATATCCGTCAGATTGGGACGGTGCTGAATAACTAGACTGCTGCTCAATCGGCTAAATTGTTGTTCATACGTCGTCGAGCCATACGCGTTGTATGTCATGAGCTGCTTGATGACGGTCGTATGGTCCGAGGCATACGTCGTTACCACAATACCAGGGTAAGATCCCGAACTGGTGACGTTGCCCCACGCATCGGGCGCCGCTGTCTGTGTGACCACATAATTTAATTCCCAACCGCCAACCGGGTCTTTGGTTTGCTCGGTGATTGTGGGTGTATAAATTTGATAATACGTGGTGCCGTCTGCGCCAGCGTGAGAGATTGATGCCTGCGTATTCGCGCTGGATTTAAAAACAACACCGGCATTTGACGTCACTGTGGTTGTCAGCGGCTGACCGGTAAAAGGGAAATTTTGATTGTACGTTGTAATGGTCGCTACATTGGTTTGAGTATCTTTAGTGGTGATCGAAGCAAATCCTAACGAGCCTCCGCCCGAAGCCTGCATTTTTAAACCGGCGTATTGATAACCGACGCTGCTGGTCGCGCCATAATTCACTTGATTCGGATTGGTCGCGTTAGCCGCCGGCGCGGTTGAGCTGACGCTTGCAACCACATAGCTCGGAGCAACGATATCGAATACCGGCGCGCCGGGCCATTTGGTGGCATTGTTCGCATCATGCGCTTCGGTGTAAACGCTGGTATCGGTCAACGCTTTGTAATTGATCGATGTGGTATTACCAAGACCATTATCGATTGACGTAATGCGATTGCCGACGCTGCCGGCATCCGCGGATTTGTAGAGCGTGATAGTGTTACTACCAGCGCTGATATTAATTCGCAATAAATCAGTATGGCCGTCGCCGTCAACATCTAAAGAAATATATTGATCTGCAGAAATATAGTTCGTCGCACCAAGCGTGCCGGAGGCTGCTTGATAGGGTAGCCCAGGCAAATTAATAACAAGGTCATAATTTTCAGTGGATGGATTGTAGAATCGAACGACTAAATTGCCTCCCGAAGGATAAAGTAAATCTGGATAGCCATCGCCGCTGTAATCGATATATTGTGTACCTTGTAAGGTGCTGGCGCTTCCGACTGTATGACTCGATGTAAATCCAGCGCCATCGTTCAGCCTTATCAAAAAATTATTGTTACCATCTTGACCGGACTCATCAGGAAGGCCATCCCCGTTCATATCAGAACTTATTGACCACAAAATACTATCCGGATTATTTCCAGATCGTGTTTCCCAACCCTGGCTTGTATATGCCCCCCCGCCATAAATGAAATTACTGGCAGAAAATGTGCAGAATCCGGCAGCATTGATCGTGAAAGTGCTCGCTTGTAGATCAACAATACCATCGCCGTTGATATCTAAAGAAGCATTGCCAGTCGGTATAATCATTCCTAAGGAACCTAAGGAAAAGGGCGCAAAAATAATTCCACCTTGAGTGCATCCAGATGGTGGCGCTGGCAAATTTCCGATTACAACATTACTCGTTTGCTCGGCGGCAAATGAATATTGGTAATTGCTGTTAATAATACTTCTCGTTTGTGTGCGAAAAAACATCGCGTTATATGTAACAGAGTTACCGGTAGTTCCCGCGTGAACATAATCGACGAGCCCGTCTCCGTTTAAGTCAACAAAATATGGAGTCACTGCGCTGTATGGAATGCCCGTATCGATTGATGAGTTACTAAGACCTGCGTCACCTCCCGAAAAAACCTTCATATTCTGGCCAGAATTAACCACTATAAGATCCTGCATGCCGTCATTATTGGCGTCTAAAATGGCAAACGTCGTGTTTTGATCGTTGATGCCCGTATTCAACAGAGTGACCGCCCCGAATCCATTGCCGGTCGATAGCTGATAATAAATGTTATAGGGTGCCATCATGCTCTGATAAACAATATCGGTTTTACCGTCGCCGTTGATATCGATAGTGCGTATAACAACTGGTTTAGCACCTGATATTGTTGCTACTGACGTTCCACCTGCCTGAAATCCCCCATTATTTAAATTCCAATTAAACGTCGTCGGTGACAAACAGCTGCTGCCGTTGCATTCGAACAGCTGTTGCACATAACTTTGATAGTGCACGGCATCCGTCGCGCGATACGCGAGTGAGTAATGCCGTATTTCATTACCACTGTTATATGAGGTGATTGTCGTCAAGCGCCGCGCGCGCTGAATCTTCGATCCTGCAACATAACCGCTCGACTGATCGGGGCGGGTTTGATAGCTAAACAGCAGAAATGTATTTGAATTACTGGTTGCCGTCCTATCGGTTCCATAGGCAAAATCGATGCGGCTAATTAAATGTTCATTAGTCGTCGAGTTATTGGAGTATTGAAAGCGAATAACGTTGCCAACGCTGTCCTGAAAGCGACTAATCGACCATGTCAGAATGTATCCATTACCGTTTAACGCCAATGCGGAACCATTGTTACCTTGTACAGAGCCATCGCCGTAGTAACTCAGAGAGCCATCTTTACGCTGAACCGTGAAATAACCGGGGTTACCGGCAATGTACGCATAAGAAGTAACGACCGTGCCGTCGTCGATTTCCTTGCGATAAGTGGCTGTACCCGCACCATAAGTACCACTTATTACAATCAGGCGCTCTCCATCTAAACAAAAACGATCGCTTCCACTCAGCGTAATTGCCGTCGCGTTATTATCTTGCGCGAGCGTTTGCCGGCAGCGCGTAATCGCTGAAAGCCCACCGATCGACCAGCCTGTGCCCGCAACACCATCGCCCGCGCCGCTCGAATAATTCAAACTGATATGCGGTGCTACACCGGCCGTTCCCGCGGCCGTTAAAATATCGATGCTGTAGGTAGAATTACCGGATTCGTCGACGCGGAACTTGCCGTTGATAGCGCCGACAAGTGTTGTGGTGCCATCGCCAGCGACGGGTGTACTCGAATCGAAATAACCGGCGAAATTGCTGTAGTACGTGGTGGAAACACCACTACCATTAGTGACCTTGATATCCGAGCGACCGTTAAGATCGATATCCCCTACTACAAGAGTGGGGTAGGTAGCAGAATTTAATTGCGTACCAAAATTATAATAAATCTGCGCATTACCGTTGGTGTCGGTAGTGAGAACAACGCTATTGCGCGTGCCGCTGCCCTGCAACAAAAAATCGGGATTGTTGTCGCCGTTGAAATCGCCGCCGAATAATTTATAACTCGACAGCGTTGCACCCAGGCCCGCCATGTCGTTGGCAGTGTAGTTAATTTGCGAGAAAGTACCGAGGCTGCCATCGGGATACAAAATCGCCGTGAAGCCGACGGTTTTCGGCATAAATCTAAACGGCACCGAAAAGGTGGCCGCAACCAGCGCTACACTCGACTTCGGTACGATGTAAATAATAGTGCTGCTGCCCTGCCCAGGTTTTTCATATACATCGTAGGAGGAGCCATTAAAATCAAAGGCTCCCGCAGTCGATGAAAACCACATCAGCGTGGCTGCAAAAAATGCGGCGAGTAGGCGCATATCCATTCCCCGGGGCAGGCGTAGTAAATTAAAAAATGCACGGTGTTTTAGTGTTGCTACCTTGCTACTGCTAA